>JBNGDO010000005.1:0-59296 GCA_049975385.1 Anaerolineae bacterium
GGGCGCACCCGCCCCCAAACCCCCACCCCCAGATTTTCGAGGAGATTCGTAGATTCGTGGTTTGTCTTACGAGGAGCGAAAATATGCAGATCGGTGAGATTGTAGAGAAGTTGGGATTGACGGTGTTGGTCGGCGAAGATCTGACGGCGGAAGTGACCGGTGGCTACGTGGCGGATTTGCTGAGCTGTGTGATCGCCGGCGCGAAGCCCCAGGACCTGTGGGTGACGCTGCAAACGCACGTCAACATCGTTGCCGTGGCGTCGCTCAAGGAAGTCGCGGGCATTGTCGTGGCTGAGAGCGCCGTCGTTCCCGATGCGACGCTGGAAAAGGCCGCGCAGCAAGGCGTGGTGATGCTTTCCAGCCCGCAGCCCGTCTACGAAACGGTCAAGCAACTGGTCGCGCTCGGTTTGTAGCGTGCGGGGTACCGCCCCAGGTACACGGATGCGCGAGTCTTCGCGGCACGAGTATCACGCCGATCTGCACATTCACACCGTGCTTTCGGCCTGTGCAGAAGTGGAGATGATCCCGCCGCTGATCGTCGAAGAGGCGCTGCACAAGGGCCTGCACGTCATCGCCGTCACCGATCACAATGCTTCGGGCAACGTCGCAGCGGTGATGGAGGCGTCTGCGGGGACGGGGTTGGCCGTCCTGCCGGGGATGGAGCTGCTCACCCAGGAAGAGGTGGACGTGCTGTGCATCTTCGACACGGTTGAGCAGGCGCGGGCGTGGCAGGCACAGGTGGATGGCTGGCTGTTACCGTTGGACAACGATGCCGAACACTTCGGCCCGCAGTTTCTGGTCGATGCGGCCGGTGACTTTGTGGCGGAAGATACACGGATGCGCAAGGCCCCGGCCAGGGTGGGCATCGAAGAGGCGGCACGCGCCGTCCATGCGCTCGGTGGCCTGGTGATTCCCGCCCACGTGGGGCGCGACGTCTACGGCTTGATGTACGTCCTGGGATTCTGGCCGCCCGACCTGGAGGCCGATGCCGCCGAAGTCTCGCACAATCTACGCCCCAGCCAGGCCTACGCGCAGTATCCCTCGTTGCGCGATATTCCTGTCATCACCAGCTCCGATGCGCACTTCCTGGATTGGATCGGCCACACGCGCACAGTGTTCCGGCTCGAGGGCGCTCCCTCGGTTGCCTCGCTGCGGTCGGCGCTGCGGCAGGGGGCGGGACAGGGGTTTTATGTGCCGTGAAGGTGATCTTCTGTGCCCTGTTCTATAACACTCGGCGCACTCCTGGAATCTCTTGAAAGCCGCCCAATTTTCCCGCACGTGTCTTCGCTTTGGATTCGTGATCGTTAAGTCCCTTTGCCTGTTGCCAAACCCGATTTTGACGGTAGAATGACGGGCGTAAGGCTTTTGTGGTTGAATTGCACTTGGCCTGTAGTGACTTTGAGGTATACTCAGGCGTGTGGATTCGATCGGAATTATTGCATCAGAGTATCGAGGTGAGAATATATGAGCGTAGCTTTCAATCAACCTTCTCAGTTTGTGGATTTACCCCCGGAACATAAACTCGTTTTAGATGAAATCCTCGCCGACAACAAAGACAAGCCCGGCGCAACGATGTTGGTCTTGACGTTGGCACAGGAACAACTCGGGTTCGTCTCTCTGGAAATGCAGCAGTATCTCTCCCGCGAATTGGGCATCCCCCTCAGCCATTTGTACGGCGTGCTGACCTTCTACTCTTCCTTCCGTATGCAGCCGATTGGTCGTCACAAGATCAGCATATGCCTGGGAACGGCGTGCTATGTGCGCGGCGGCCCGACGGTGGTGGAGAAGTTCCAGCAGGTGTTGGGCGTCAAAGTTGGCGAGACCACACCCGATAACCGCTTCACGCTGGAAATCTGCCGCTGCGTGGGGGCATGTTCGCAAGCACCGGTCGTGATGATCGACGATGACATCACCGGGCAGATCAGCCCCCAGGACGTCGCCAAAATTCTGCGCAAGTACGAATGACGATTTTCCGCGATCTCTCTCAGCATATTCTCGATATCGCTGAGAACGGCGTCAAAGCCGGCGCGACGTTGCTGCACCTTACCATCGAAGAAGACACAGCCGCCGACACCCTGCGCATCGTCGTGCAGGACAACGGCAGCGGGATGAACGCCGAAACCCTGGCGAAGGTGGAAGACCCGTGGTATACCACCCGCACCACCCGCAACGTGGGATTGGGCATCCCTTTCTTCAAACAGGCGGCGGAAATGTGTGCGGGGTCGTTCCACATCACGTCCGAGCCTGGCGTGGGCACGACCACCGAGGCTACCTTCCAGCACAGCCACATCGACCGACCGCCTTTGGGCGACCTGGCGGGAACCCTATTGTGCATGATTGTGGGCTTCTCCGGCGTGGATGTGGTCTATCAGCACCGCGTTGACGACCAAACGTTTACTCTGGATACCCGCGAAATCCGTGCCATCCTGGGCGATGACATCCCCTTCTCCGATCCCGACGTGCTGGCTTTTCTTAATGAGAGTTTACACGAAGGGATAACGTCGTTACAAGGGGAATTAAGAATGGGTAATCAGTAATCAGGGATTGGTAATCAGGTTTTTTCTCGGTTCCTGATTCCCAATTACCAGTTACCGATCACCAGCTACCAATATCATACGATCAACTCTATTTTCAGGAGGTCATTGTGAAAAGTCTCGAAGAACTACAAAAAATTAAAGAACGCGCGTTGCAGCGCCGCAAGCTGGCCGGTGAGGGCGCGCGTGCGCGCATCGTCGTGGCGATGGGCACCACCGGCATTGCTGCCGGTGCCCGTGACACCATGGCAGCGATTTTGAAGGAACTGGAAAAACGCGGCATCGGTGACGTCGTTGTGACGCAGACCGGCAGCGCCGGCATGAGCACCTACGAACCGGTCGTCCAGGTGCAGGTAGGCGACGGCGAACTCATCACCTATGGCAATGTCGACCCCAACCGCGCGGCGACTTTGATCGAGAAACACGTTCTGGGCGGCGAAATTGTAGCCGAATGGCAGGTCCAGTAAGGAGGAGCTATGGCTTATCGCGCCAACATACTCATTAACAGCGACACTCCTGGCGCCCAGGCCGTCTATGGCGCATTCCTGGATGAACTCCAGGAACTGGCGTTGCGCGACGAGGTGCAGGTGTTGATGACCTCCGGTCTGGGTGGTCAGGGCGTCGCCACGCAAGGCGTGGACGCGATTGTCTACCCCGACAGCGTGCGCTACGTCAACCTGACGCCGGACGACGTCACCCGCATCACGGAAGAACACCTGCTAAAAGGCCGCCCCGTGCTGGCTCTCACACAGGCCGCGCCGGCGGTCACACCGCTGCCGCCACCCGCGCCCAAAGAGGTGCGCGTGGTGCTGCGCAACGTCGGCAAAATCAACCCCTTCGATATCGAGGACTACATCGCCGAGGACGGGTACGCCGCGCTGGCGAAAGTGCTGACCGAGATGACGCCAGAACAGGTGCTCGAGGTGCTGAAGACCTCCGGCCTGCGCGGGCGCGGCGGCGCGGGCTTCCCCACCCATCTCAAGTGGACGTTTGCCCGCAACAGCCCTAACAAGCCCAAGTACCTCATCTGCAACGGCGACGAAGGCGACCCCGGCGCGTTTATGAACCGCAGCGTGCTGGAAGGCGATCCCCATTCCGTCATCGAGGGTATGGCCATCGCCGCCTACGTCATCGGGGCCGAGCAGGGCTATTTCTACGTCCGTGCGGAATACCCCATTGCCATTCGTACGCTGCGCGTCGCGTTACAACAAGCACGGGAGTACGGCTTCCTGGGGAAGAACATCTTCGGCTCCGGTTTCGACTTTGACCTCGAAATCCGCATGGGGGCGGGTGCTTTCGTCTGCGGTGAAGAGACGGCGATGATGCGCTCCATCGAAGGTCAGCGGGGCATGCCGACCACCCGCCCGCCGTTCCCTGCCGCTTCAGGCCTGTGGGGGCAACCGACCAACATCAACAACGTCGAGACGTACGCCAACGTGCCGCAAATTCTGCTCAAGGGCGGTGAGTGGTTCGCCTCGATGGGCACAGAGAAGAGCAAGGGCACCAAGACCTTCGCCATCGCCGGCAAGGTCAAGCACACCGGCCTGATCGAAATCCCGCTGGGCGTGACCATCCGCGAAATCGTGTACGACATCGGCGGTGGCATCCTCAACGACAAGAAGTTCAAGGCCGTGCAGACCGGCGGTCCGATGGGCGGCTGCATTCCTGAGCAATACCTGGATTTGCCGGTGGACTACCAATCTCTGGCGTCGGTCGGCTCCATTATGGGATCGGGCGGGTTCGTGGTGATGGACGAGGACACCTGTATGGTCGACATCGCCCGTTTCTTTATGGAGTTCGTCCAAGATGAGTCTTGCGGCAAATGCACGCCTTGTCGTGTGGGCACGCGCCGGATGCTGGAGATCCTCAACGACATTTGCGAGGGCCGCGGCCAGCCCGGTGACATCGAGTTGCTGGAGGAAATGGGGAAATCCATTTCACGCGGGTCGCTCTGCGGTCTGGGGGCCGGCGCGCCGAACCCCGTTTTAAGCACGATCAAGTATTTCCGCGACGAGTACGAGGCGCACATCTACGAGAAGAAGTGCCCGGCGAAGGTCTGCCGCGCGTTGATCGAGTACAAAGTCGATCCCGATTTGTGCATCGGCTGCACGCGCTGCGCCCGCAACTGCCCGGTCAATGCGATTGCCGGTGCGCCAAAAGAAAAACACGTCATCGACCCAACGATCTGCATCCGCTGCGGCATCTGCAAGCAGGTGTGCCCGGTGGGGGCGATTGATGTTTATTAGGGAGTGAAGAGTGAAGAGTAAAGAGTTAAGAAGCAAGGAGCATCATTACTCATTACTCATTACCCACATAGGGAGGAGAAGAATATGCCAGAAGGTTCAGCCTTGAATGAAATTATAGAAAAATATGGTGGCAATCGCGAGGCGTTGGTGGAAATATTACGGGATGTGAGCCAGGCGAACGGTCATGTCAGCGCAGAGGATATGGCGGCCATTGCGCGGCGGCTGGGCCTCCCCCAGAGCCAGGTGCATAGCGTCGCCAGCTTCTACAGTCTCATCAGCCTCGAGCCGCTGGGGAAGCACGTGATCCGCTTCTGCCAGGACGCGCCGTGTCACGTCGCGGGCGGGCGGGAGGTCTGGGAAGCGTTGGAGCAGACGTTGGGCATCCCCTTCGGCGCGACAACGGGCGACGGGCAATGGACGTTGCTGACCACCAGTTGCATCGGTGCGTGCTCGGTCGGCCCGGTGATGATGGTGGATGACGAAATCTACGGAAATTTGACGCCCGACAGGGTGCGTGAAATTATCGCCCAGGTAGGAGGTGGCGCATGATCCGCGCGACGATTTTGGTTTCGGGCGATCCCCAGAGCCTCGGGCGCGGCGCCGAGGAAGTCAAAATAGCCATAGAAGCGGAACTCTCGTTCTACGGTCTGGAAAACGAAATTGAGGTGGGCTTCGGCGGCGGGACGGCGCGCGCCGAGATGCTGCCCACCGTGAGCATTTACCCGGAAGGCGTGGTCTACGGCCCGGTCAAACCGGCGGATGGCGCGTTGATCGTGGAAGAGCACCTCTACAAAGGGCGCATCGTGGAGCACCTGCTGGCCCCGCCGGACGCGCTGGTGAGTGGGCACATAGCGTCCCTGCCCGCCGGCAAAGAGGGCAAGCGCTACGCCGAAAAGCGCGTGGTGCTGCGGCGCGTGGGCGTCATCGACCCCGGCAGCATCGAAGACTACGTGGCGCACGATGGGTACTTCGCCCTGGGACAGGCCGTTACCACAATGACGCCCGCGGAAGTGCTGAATGTCGTGCGCGAGTCCGGTTTGCAGGGGCGCGGCGGCGCAGGTTTCCCGACGGGCATGAAGTGGTCGTTCGTCGCCAGCCGTCCGGAGGAAGTCCGGTACGTGGTCTGCAACGCCGATGAATCCGAGCCGGGCACGTTCAAGGATCGCATGATCCTGGAAGGCGACCCACACGCGGTCCTTGAGGGGATGGCGCTGGCCGGGTACGCAGTGGGCGCGCGTGAAGGCTGGATTTACATTCGCGGCGAGTACGTCCTCTCGAAGGAACGATTGGAGCAGGCGATTCACCAGGCGGAAGAACTCGGCGTGCTGGGCGACGATATTATGGGCAGTGGTTTTTCATTCCATATCCACGCCCATGCAGGCGCGGGGGCCTACATCTGCGGCGAGGAAACGGCCTTATTGGAAAGCATGGAGGGCAAGCGCGGCATCCCGCGCATCCGCCCGCCGTATCCCACCGTGTACGGCTATCACGGGATGCCCACCGTTGTCAACAACGTGGAGACGCTGGCGAATGTCCCGCCGATCCTTCTCAATGGCGCGGCGTGGTATCGCACGCTGGGCACCAAGCGCAGCCCCGGCACGAAGGTGTACACGATTATGGGCGACGTCCAAAACACCGGCCTGATTGAAATGCCGATGGGCGTCACGCTGCGCGAAGTCATCGACATTTACGCCGGTGGCATGAAGGAGGGCAAGACCTTCAAGTGTGCGCAGACCGGCGGTTCGTCCGGCAGCATCATCCCGCCGGATTTCCTGGACACGCCGATGGACTTCGCGTCTATGGCGGAAAAGGGCGCGGGCCTGGGCAGTGGCGCGTTGTTGATCTGCGGGCAGGATACCTGCATCGTCGATCTGGCGTCTGTGCTGTTGCGCTTCTTCAAAACGGAATCGTGCGGAAAATGCACACCTTGCCGCATCGGGACGACGCGCTTGCTGGAGACGTTCGACCGGCTGCGCGTGGGCAAGGGCAAGGCCGAGGACCTGGCATTGATGGAAAGCGTCGCGCAAAACATGTTCAAGACCTCATTCTGCGGTCTGGGCCAGGCGGCGCCCACCCCGGTCTTGACGGCGCTGCGTTTCTTCCGTGAGGAAATCGCCGCCCACCTTGAAGGCCACTGTCCTGCCGGTGTATGCCCAATGCAAGCGCCGCCCGCAGCAGAAAAAACGCGGCATAAGTATATTTCGTGAATGGTAACGAGTAACGTGTAACTGGTAATCAGTAACCAGTAACAGGCACTCATTCCCAATTACTAATTTCTAATTACTTATTACAAATTTCCAGGAGGCATAACTCATGGTTCATATAACCATTAACGGTAAATCCATAGAAGTCCCGTCGGGCGTTACTGTGTTGACGGCGGCGCGGCAGGCGGGTATCGAAATCCCAACCTTGTGCGATCATCCCGACCTCACCCCCACCGGCGCGTGCCGTCTGTGTGTGGTGGAGGTGGAGGGGATGCGTGGCCCGGCGACGGCGTGTACCCTGCCGGTGAACGACGGGATGGTCGTCCATACCAATACCGAGCAAGTCATCAACTTGCGCAGGTTCGTGCTCTCGATGCTGCTCACCGATCATCCCAACGATTGTATGAAGTGCGAGGTGGATGGCAACTGCGAGCTACAGCGCTGGGTCTACGAGTACGGCGTGGAATGGCCGGAGCACAGCGGCGCGCGTCACAACCGCCCGGTTGACTCTGATCCCAACCCGGTCGTGTTCGTGGATATGAACAAGTGTATCCTCTGCGGGCGCTGCGTGCGTGCCTGCGCGGAAATCCAGGGCTGCGACGTGTGGAACTTCTCCGAGCGCGGCTTCGATACGCTCGTCATGGCGGGCGCTAACCAGACGATGCTCGACGCGGGCTGCGAATCCTGCGGCAACTGTGTCGCTTACTGTCCCGTCGGCGCGCTGTTCGACAAGCCTGCCGTGGGTTGGGGGCGCGAAGCTTACCAGACCAAAGTCCGCACCACCTGCAACTACTGCGGCGTTGGCTGCCAGTTCGACCTCAATGTCAAAGATGGCAAGATTACCCGCGTCACTTCCACGCCAGAAGCGCCGGTCAATGGCTTGTCGCTGTGCGTCAAGGGGCGCTACGGGTGGGACTATGTCCAGCGGGATGATCGCCTGACGACCCCCCTTATCCGTGACGAGAGCGTGACCGATGGCCTGTGGCCCGGCTTCCGTAAGGCGAGCTGGGACGAGGCGCTTGATTTGGTCGCGGAGAAGCTCACATATTACCGCGATACTTGCGGCCCTGACAGTGTCGGTTATCTGAGTTCGGCCAAGTGTACGAATGAGGAAAACTACCTGGTGCAGAAGATCGCCCGCGCCATCGGCAAGACCAACAACGTCGATCACTGCGCGCGTCTGTGCCACGCCTCCACCGTGGCCGGGCTGGCGACTGCGCTGGGCAGCGGCGCGATGACCAACTCCATCGAAGACTCGACAATGCAGAGCAAGGTGCTCTTTGTCACCGGTTCCAACACCACCGAGCAGCACCCGGTCATCGGCACGAAGATGCGCAAGGCCGTGCGCGAGAACGGGACGAAGATCATTGTGGCCGACCCGCGTCGCATCAGCCTGACCAAACTGCCCGGCTGCCTGCACTTGCAGCAGCGTCCCGGTACGGATATCGCGCTCTTCAACGGCATTATGCGTGAGATTCTGGTGCATGGCTGGGAAGACACAGCCTACATCGAGGCGCGCACCGAGGGCTTCGAGGAACTCAAAGAAGCGGTGATGAGGTACACGCTGGAGAAGACCGAGGAAATCACCGGCGTGCCTGCCGCGAAGATCGCGGAAGCCGCGCGCATTCTGGGCGAGAACAAACCCGGCGCGGTTTTCTGGTCGATGGGCATCACGCAGCACACCACCGGCGTCTACAACGTGATGTCGCTGGCGAACATGCAGATGCTATTGGGCAACCTCGGTGTGGCCGGCGGCGGCGTGAACCCGCTGCGCGGGCAGAACAACGTGCAGGGCGCGTGCGACCTGGGGGCGCTGTCCAACGTCTATCCCGGCTACCAGGCTGTCACCAACCCGGAGCTGAAGGCCAAGTTTGAGAAAGCCTGGGGCGTTGAGGGACTTTCAGACAAAGTGGGCCTCACCGTCGTCGAGCAGATAAACGCCGCGCATGATGGCAAGCTCAAGGCGCTGTTTATCTTGGCCGAGAATCCGATGATGTCCGACCCCGATCTGAACCACGTCAAAGAGGCGTTGGAGAAGGTAGACTTCCTGGTGGTGCAGGAAATCTTTATGACCGAGACGGGTAAATTCGCGGACGTCATCTTGCCAGGCCAGTCGTTCGCCGAGAAAGAGGGAACCTACACCAATACCGAGCGGCGCATCCAACCCATTCATAAGGCGGTGGAAGGCCCCGGCGTGTCCCGCCCCGACTGGGAAATTCTGTGCGATCTGGGGACGCGCATGGGTTATCCAATGCAGTACGCCAGCCCGGTAGAAATTATGGAGGAGATCGCTGCGGTGACGCCGATCTATGCCGGCGTTCACTACTGGCGATTGGAGGCCGGTGAGCAGCTTTGTTGGCCGGTCAAGGGTGACGATCACCCCGGCACGCCGATCCTGCACGTGGGGCAGTTCTCGCGGGGCAAGGGGCTCTTCAAGGGGCTAGATCACATCGAGCCGCGGGAAGCGCCCAACGCCGAATACCCGTTCACGATGACGACGGGCCGCGTGCTCTACCATTGGCACGGCGGCGAGCAGACGCGCCGCTCCGAGAGCCTGATGGCACTCTACCCGGAGCCGCGCGTGGAGATCAACCCGGCGGATGCCTCGCGCATGGGCGTTATCGAGGGCGATTTGCTCAAAGTGGCCTCGCGGCGCGGCGAATTTCATGCCCGGGCGCAGGTGACGGAGCGTGTCGAGCCGGGTATCATCTTTGGCACC
This sequence comes from Anaerolineae bacterium, assembly GCA_049975385.1. Taxonomy (GTDB): domain Bacteria; phylum Chloroflexota; class Anaerolineae; order B4-G1; family SLSP01; genus DSWT01. The sequence continues at coordinate 9,704 of JBNGDO010000005.1, forward strand.
TTCCACTTCCCCAAGGGGAACGTCAACTGGGCCACCGGCGCGTTCCTCGATCCCATCGCCAAGATTCCTGAGTACAAGGTCACGGCGGTGAGGGTGGAGAAAGCGTAACCCATTCTTTCCTAAATAAAACCGCCCCTGGTCATTCCAGGGGCGGTTGCTTTTGCTGATTTACCGAATCGCCGATTCGCTCTTTTGCTGATTCGCCTACTTACTTCTTCTGCCCGCGCAGATAGATGAACCAGTAGACGACGGCGACCATAACCACACCGCCGATGATGTTGCCGATGGTCACGGGGAGCAGGTTCTTGAATAGGAAGTTGCCCCAGGTGAGGTTGGCGTAGTCGCCGGCCGTCTTGCCGATGTTCGACCAGAAACCCGCGTTAGCCCCCGCCTTCACGAACAGGCCGATTGGGACGAAGTACATATTGGCGACACTGTGCTCAAATCCCGCCGCCACGAAACCGGCGATGGGGAAGATGATGGCGAGGATTTTATCGGTGGTTGTGCGGGCCGAGAAGCACAGCCAGACCGCCATACACACCATCGCATTACACATCATACCAAGCGCAACCGCTGGAATGAATTCCAGGTTGCATTTGCCGTTGGCGATGTTGAGCGCAGTCAGACCCACTGCGCCGCCCCCAAACGTCCACTGCTTGCTGAGGAACACCACCGCCGCGGTTGCCACCGAGCCGACGAAGTTACCGGCGTAGACAATGCCCCAGTTGCGCAGCATTTGCGTAAACGTGATTTTCTTGTTGACCCAGGCCATTGCAATCAGGTTGTTGCCGGTGAACAGTTCCGCGCCACCGACGATGACGAGGATAAGGCCAAGGCAGAAGACCAGCCCACCGAGCAACCGTTGAATCCCGTAGGGGACGGGATTTGCGCCGCTGCCGAGGCCGGCCAGCACGGTGGTGCAGAAGATCGCCCCCAGGCCGATGAAGGCCCCGGCGAGGATCGCCAGCGCGAACAATTGCAGTGCGTCGCCGGTGGCTTTCTTCACGCCCACCGCTTCCGCTTTGGCGGCCATCTCCGCCGGTAAAAGGGAGTCTAACTTAATTTCGGGTACAGGTACTGATGAATTCGCCATGTGAAATTTCCTCCTTGAAGATGAAAGATTGGATTACAACGGTTCCATTGTATCAAATGGCTAAAAAACGGCAAGTGACTTTTGGACGTGGTACAATAGGAATAAAGGTGTGGACTTTTTAGCTCTCAACGGATTCAACGGAATTTAACGGATATTTTCCGTGACACAGAGAGCACAGAGCACTCAGAGTGTGCGTTGTCCGCAACGCCCTTTCTCTGTGACCTCGGTGGCTATTTTCAAGGGAGTTGGCATAGCCGTATGACAATCACATTGAGTGGTGTTATCCTGGCCGGAGGGTGCAGCAACCGGATGGGCATGGATAAGCGCTTTCTGACAATTCAAGGACAACCGTTGGTCGTCTGGGTCGTGGAGCGCCTGCGCGCTTTGGTGGATGAAGTGATCGTGGCGGCGCTCGACCCTGCGGTGTTCGACGGCATCGCCGCGCGCGTAGTGACGGACGTTTATCCGGGCCAGGGCGTTCTAGCCGGGCTGCACGCCGGTCTGGCGGCGGCGCGGTCCGAATGGGCCGTCGTTGTGGCAGGGGATATGCCACTCCTCAATCCGGCGCTGCTCCGCGCAATGCTGCGCCTGGCGCAGGATGGCGAAGCTGACATCGTCGTGCCGCAATGGCAGGGCAATCTGGAACCGCTTCATACCCTTTACCGCCCGTCCGCTTGCGCCCCCGCCGCCGAAGCCGCGCTCCAGGCGGGCAAACGGCGCATCGTCGCCTTTTATCCCGACGTGCGCGTCCACGTTATGCCGCAGGCCGAAGTGGTCTGCTGGGACCCGGAAGGCCGTTCGTTCTTCAATGTGAACACGCCAGAAGACTGGTCACTGGCGTTGCAACAACTTCAATTCAACCAATCCCCAATCGCTCCGGGTAGGTGTGAATGACCATTTTCTGCCCGCGCAAGTATCCCACGGTCGTGATGCCCCAATCCGTGGCAAGTTTCACCGCCGTGGATGTGACAGCCCGCAGCGTTGCGACAACGGGGACGCCCATCCGTGCTGCTTTGCTGACCATCTCGGAGGAAAGCCGTCCGGTGGTTAACAACATATCGCCCTCAGTAGCGCGCCCGTCCAGCAGGCAGAAGCCCAGCAGTTTGTCCAGCGTGTTGTGCCGTCCCACGTCCGTCATTATGGCGATGGTCTCGCCCGCGGGCGTGAAGAGTGCGCTGGTATGGACGCCATGACTGTGGGGATTGCGTGCGGTGGCATCCTGCAGGACCTGCGCCATCTCGAAGAGGCGCGCAGGGTACAGAACAGGCTGCGCGGGCAACGGTGACGGCGGCGCGTACAAATCTCCCAACACCACGCCGCGCCCACAGCCGGATGTAAAGAGGGCATTATGAGCAGCTAGACGCGGCTCCACGCTAGCTTTGTCGTTGGCTAACCACACATCGGCGCAGGTTTCACCTTCAGAAAAATGTATTTTGGCAATGTCTGCCGGTGTATCAATGATGCCGGCGTAGGCTAGAAATCCGACAACCAGCGCTTTCCGTTTGGCCGGTGAGGCCATCAACCGCACTAAGGATTGCCCATTGACATAGATACAGAACTCTTCTTCGCCAGGTAATGTATACGTTTGCGTCGTAACTTCACCCTGACGCCAAATATGGACAGGATATTCAAAATTGTCAGACATAGGTCCTCTCGTATAAATTTGACAAACTCACAAGATAGACCATTATACTCATAGTATTAGCAGAAACAACCATATGAGCAATAACCAAAAAGAAAAATCCTTTTCCAACGTTATCGGCTTCGACGACGCCCCCTTCACGTCGGAGTTCACTGGCCCGGTGAAGGTGGTGGGGACCGTGTACGCGCGCCAGCGTTTGACCGGCATCCTCATCGGTGACGTGCTCAAGGACGGCGATGACGCGGCAGAGGCGCTGGGGCATCTGATTGCCGGCTCCAAATTCGCCGGGAACCTGCACCTGGTGATGCTGCAAGGCATTGCCCTGGGCGGGTTCAACGTGGTCGACGTCTTCGCCTTGTACGCGCAGCTCGCCCTGCCCATCCTGGTCGTTGCGCGTCGCGCGCCGGACCTGGACGCCATCCGCGACGCACTGCTCACGCAAATCCCGAACGGCGCGCAGAAATGGGCCATCATCGAGCGCCTCGGCCCGATGGAGGCCCTGCGCCACGTCTACGTGCAGCGCGTCGGTTTGACCCTGTCCGAGGCCGGCGACGTGCTCAAACGATTCACCGTCGAAGGCCACATCCCGGAGCCGCTGCGCGCCGCGCACCTCATCGCGGGCGCGCTGGTGAATGGGGAAAGTCGCGGACGGGTGTGAATTGTGCCTTCCGCAGACCTGACAGGTTTTCTGAAACCTGTCAGGTCTTTTGTGGTACAATGATTGTATGGAAGGCGACAATAACCGGACTATAGTCGTCGGATTCGGCAACCTCTACCGCCGCGACGACGGCGTGGCGCGCTTCATCGCCAACCGACTGCTCGAACGCCTGGGACGCGAACCGCTGGACGCGCTGGATGACGGGTTTGAGGCCCTGGGGCATCCGGTAGACGTGGTGGTGCTGCACCAGCTCGTGCCGGAGTTGGCCGAAACCATCAAGGATTACGCGCTCGTCATCTTCGTAGACGCGCACGTCGACGCGACGATGCCGGAGCCGCTGCGCGAAGAGCGCCTGGAAGTCATCTATCGCACACCCTTTGTCTACCACCAGACACACCCCTCGACCGTGCTGGCGCTCACCCAGCAGATGTACGACGTGACGCCGGAGGCTGTACTGCTCTCCGTCTTGGGCCACGACTTCGACTTCGGCGAAGGGCTGTCCCCGGAGACAGCGGCGCTGGTCGAACCGGCCGTCGAACGCATTCTGGCCCACGTCGCGGCCTTGCAGACGACATAATCTGCCGTTTCCCTGTTACCTTTTTTCTCCGACCACGACATAGTAGGCGACTGACAGTTTGTCCTGGATTTTGCCATTTGCTGATTTACAATTTCCGCAGGAGGATGACCTATGAAAACCCATTCCAATCGCACAGAGCGTTTTGTCCTGCTCGTAGTGCTGTTTGTCCTGACGATAGGCTGTCAGACGCTATTCCCAACGGCCGCACCTCCCCCCACGGCTGAGACGCCACCGATAGCCCCGGTCGAAGCCCCGCCCACCGCCGAAGTCCCCCCGGAGACGCCAACCGAAACACCTCCGGACCTCCCGGCGGTGCAACCGCGCGCCAAATCGGTTTTCGCCGCGTACAACCCGCAGCCGGTGAGCGTCGTCCCGGCGCTCGAGCAGCCCGCCATCGCCCCCGACTTGAGCAACGTCCACGTCGCTATGCCGCTCTCGGCGGACCAGCTCGCCCGCCTCGCCCGCGATGGCGTCGCCGCCAGCCCCGGCCTGCAGGAGAAGGAATTCTTCACCCTCTACGAGAAAGCGCGCTACGCCAACGTCCCCATCTTCATCACCAGCGACTCGCTGCTGCACGTCTACCACCTGATGTTCGACAAGACGTTGCGCACCGCCGAGGTCGAATACTTCCACCCGCTGCTGAAATCGCTCAACCGCGCGCTGATCGAGACGGCGGACGCGCAATACCAGCAATTGCGCGGCACGCCGTGGGAGGATGTGGCCCTGCGCACCGTCGCCTTCATCGCCGTGGGCGGGCGGCTCGCCGACTCCGATTTTCCCATCCCCGGCTACGCCGCCGAGCTGGCGGAGGCCGAACTCGCCAACGTCGAGGCGGCTGCCGGTATCCAGTTCTCGCCCATCTTCCCCGGCCTGGAATTCGGTGAGGACTACACCCAATACATCCCGCGCGGCCACTACACCCGCAGCGACGCGCTGAAAGCCTATTTCAAGAGCATGATGTGGTACGGTCGCATGACCTTCCGCCTGAAGACCAAAAACGCCGACGTGGGCCGGGCCGAGACCCGCTCCGCGCTGCTGCTGGTGCAGGCACTGCGCAACACCCAGGTGGGGGAGCGCCCTGCGCTGGACGTGTGGGCCGACCTCTACGATCCCACCGCTTTCCTCGTCGGGCGCAGCGACGACCTCACCGCGCTCGATTACATCCCGGTGATCGATGCCGTCTACGGCGAGAATCCCGCGCTCGCAACGCTGGCGGATGACGCCAACCTGGACACCTTCATCACTGCCACCGACGCGCTGCCTGCGCCGCGCATCCTGGGAATGGTCATCTATGATAGGGACAACGAGACCGAACAAACCAAGGGTCTGCGCTTTATGGGCCAGCGCTTCGTGCCCGACGCCTACATCTTCCGCCAGCTCATCTACCGCAACGTGGGCACCCGCGCGGATCGCCGCGGGCTGCCCAAGGGATTGGACGTCTTCGCTGCAATGGAGTCGGACCGCGCTTACGAGTTGCTGGATGCGATGGGCGAGACTCACTACCTGAGCTACACCCTGCAAATGGACAAGATGCGCACCTGGACCGGCAGTCTCACGGTGGACGATTGGACGGAGACAGTCTACAATGGCTGGCTCTACACCTTCTACCCGCTTCTCGAAGTCCCAGGCGCGGGCCACCCCGCCTTCATGCAGTCAGTCGCGTGGCGCGACAAGCAATTGCACACCGCCCTGGGCAGTTGGGCGGAGCTGAAGCACGACACCATCCTCTACGCCAAGCAGACTTACGCGGAGATGGGCGCAGGCTGGATGCCCACCCCGCCCGATCCGCTGCCGGCGCGCGGCTACGTGGAGCCGGTGCCGGAGTTCTACGCGCGGCTGGCGGCGTTGGCCGAGATGACGCGCGAAGGGCTTGCCTCCCGCAGCCTGCTCGGCGAGCAGGACGCCGACAGCCTCACGCGCATCGAGGACCTGGCGCTGGTGCTCAAGGCGATGGCGGAAAAGCAACTCTCCGGCGTCCCGCTCACCGAAGACGAACACCACCGCATTCGCTACTACGGCGGCGAACTGGAACACCTGGTGATGGCTTCCGCCGACACTCCGGCAGGCGAACCCGGCGCCCTCCCTTATATGGAAGAAGACCCGCAGGCGGCCGTCATCGCCGACGTCGCCACCGACCCCGATCCCGACGCCGACGGCGTGCCCAATCCCGTCGTGCTGGAAGTGGGCGTCGGGCGGGTGAGCGAGCTTCACGTCGTCGTTCCATTGGTCGAAGAAGACGGCAACCTGCGCTTGCAGGTCGCCAGGGGCGGCATCTTCTCGTATTACGAGTTCCCCTGGCCCGCCGACGACCGCCTGACCGACGAGAAGTGGCAGGGAATGCTGGATGATGGCTCCGCACCGGCAGCGCCCGCCTGGATCGAGAGCTTCTACACGCCGGAAGGCGAGTATCACGATTTGCAGACGGCGCTCTACCGCTTCCAGCGCGGTTGGGTCAGCGCCGCCTTCTACCTGGATACGCAATACGTGGCGTCTGACCACAACCGCTTGGCGAGCGGCGCGGCGCTGGACTTCATCGTTGCCGAAATTGACGCGCTGCGAGCGGAGAAGCACTTCGAGGGGCGGCAATGGATAGGCACCGACTACCGCTCCTTCGACCTGCAATCTGAGAATCTGGCGGTGGTCACGGTGCGGGAGACCTGGCAGGATACGCTCTACGCGTACAGCGGCGCGGCACATCCCGCCGAAACAGGCGATGAGAACGATATGCAGCAGATCGGGATGCGCGGGCCTTACACCCTGGACGTGACCTATACGCTGGAGCGCACCGGCGAGAATTGGACCGTCACGCGCATCGTCGTCGTCAATGCGCGGCCTGCTTGGTGAGCGTTATGCGACGATTGTTTGTTGTTGCGCTGCTATCGCTGGCAGCGTTGGGGACGGCGATCCTGACCTACCCGCTGAACTCTGTTCAGCGGGTAGCTTTCGCTTGTGACCGGCAAAGTTGTTGGCCCGTGGATCCGCCCGCCGCTGACGTAGATGCGCCTTTTGCTACAGACGCGCCCTTTACCGAAAGCGCCATCGACCTGACCGGCGACGGCGTCCCGGAGACGATCTTGCGCGAGGATGAGACCCTGCGCGTCCTACAGGGCGATGTCGAAATCTGGTGCAGCGACCCGGCGTGGCGCGTGGTGGACGCGACCCTGGGCGACCCCAACGATGACGGGCGCTACGAAATTCTGGCGGCGCTCTGGAAGCCCGACGACGAGGCCACCCACACCGCGGGCGGCCTTGGCAGCTATCCCTTCATCATCGGGCATCGCGGCGGGGCGATCAAGGTGATCTGGGGTGGTTCTGCCGTGGCGCACGGCATCCACGAGGTCGCGCTGGCGGACGTGGATGGCGACAAGATAGAGGAATTGCTCGTGTTGGAATCGGCCTGGTCCGGCGATGGACTGGATGCCGCACAACGCACGCTCTCCGTGTGGGACTGGCACGGCTGGGGCTTCAACCTGCGCTGGCGGAGTGCGCCGGGGCGCTATCGAGACCTCGGGCTGGCGGAGGGCGGCATCATCGTAGTGACCGTAGAAGAATGAGCTTGCGGAGAATTTCCCCTCCCCCCTTTAATTCCCCCCGGAGGTGGGAAGATAATGTGCCAGGCCGGTATCTCCCCCTCCAATGGGGGGACTAAGGGGGGGGAGCGCCAGGTACGTTTGTTTTCTTCGAAGATAGGGTCATAATAGAGGGTGTAATGGTGGTACTGCCCACCATTACACCCTCTATCTTGCCGCTTTAGCGGCCTTTTCTGTGAGGAGGTTACTTTGGTGGATACCCTGGTCGTACAAACGCGCTGCGTACGTGAGGCGTGTTTTCAGACAGAAGCAACGTTGATGGCCGAACTGGCGCAGGGACAACACCCTTCACTGCTCTACATCGGCTGTTCCGATTCGCGCATCCTGCCTTCTCATATCTTGGACGCGCATCCCGGCACGGTTTTTACCACACGCAACATCGCCAACATCGTACCACCTTACACGGCGGCACAACAAGGTGAGACGTCGGTGGCTGCTGTGTTGGAATATGCCGTGCTGCACCTCAAAGTCACGGACATTGTGGTGTGCGGGCACAGTTGTTGCGGGGGAATGCAGGCGCTGGCGCACATCGAAGCGTTGGAACCGGGATTGCGGCAGTGGGTGCAGTACGCCCAGGACGCCCAAGCGCGCGTCCCGGTTGGGGCGGATGCCGAGACACGGCTGGACGCACTGATCGAAGCGAACGTGTTGCTGCAACTGGAACACCTGCGCAGTTACCCGTTCGTCGCCGAGGCGGAGCAAGCCGGGACAGTGCGCCTGCACGGCTGGGTGTATGATCTCGCCAGCGAGCGAGTCCGCGCTTATGAAGCCGAAACGGGTTGTTTTGTCGAAGAAGCGCCGTTCGGCGGGTGACTTTTCGAAATCAATCGCGAGGACGCCAACAATAATCAGAATGCTTGCGCCGGATCATAATCCGGCGCTTCAGGAACGGCGGATTGTGATCCGCCTTAAGCGCTGAAAAGCGTTATTTTTTGCAGGAGTCAACCGATGACGACAGAACTTGCATCGCCAATTCAACTTCCTGAGAACTACGAAGAAGTCTTGTACTGGAAACTCTCTCACCACAAAAAACTGCTCGTAGTGCTGAACGTGGTCGGGCTGGCGCTGATGGGATTGGCGCTGGCGCTGTTCTTTGCCTGGGCGCGTTTGTGGCAGACCACAGTTGAATCGTTCAATATTGGCATCTTACAGATGGGCACGGTGTTTATCGCCGTCGTCCTGACGATCATATTGCATGAACTCACTCACGGTCTGGCACTGCGCACTTACGGCGCGCACCCGAAATACGGCGTGATGTGGAAAGAGATGATGTTCTACGCAACCGCGGCCGGCTACGCCTTTCGCCGCAATGCCTACATCGTCATCGCGCTCGCGCCGCTGGTGGGCCTGAGCCTGGTGGGGATGGCGTTGCTCATGCTCCCGCTGACTGGTTGGCTGGTGTGGGCCATCGTCATTTGTGCCGCGCTCAACGTCGGTAGCGCCATCGGCGACCTGTGGCTGGTGCGCGTCGCGTTGGGGTATCCGCCCTCGGCCTACGTCGTGGATGAGAAGGACGGGCTGCGCGTGTTCATGCCGGTTGTGGAGTCGTGACGTGACCCGATCGTATCCCTACTGGGGACTCAGCCTCGCGTTGTGCGCCGCGCTGCTGCCGGCCTGCACGTCCTCTTCGTCCCCGGCGGCTGAGACGCCGGAACCTACGCTCACGTCCAAGTCCAGCGCGGCGATGCTCATCGCTAACTCACCGGTGCCCCCTTTGCCCTCTGCGACATTGCCATTGCCCACGCCCCAACCCACGCCACCTGCGCGCGAATTTGCCATCGTCGGCTATTTGCCTGACTATCGCACGCTCGATCCGGAGTGGGGGCACTACGTCACCGACATCGTCTACTTTTCCGCCGGCCTGCGTTCCTCCGGTGAACTGGACACCGGCAGGTTGAGTGCCCAGACGCTCATGGCCTTGCGTGAGATGAGCGCCACTTACGGGACGCGGGTGTACGTCGCCATCGGCGGGTGGGCGCGCTCGGAAAACTTCGCCGCCGTCGCCACAGCCCCAGACCTGCGGGCACAGGCCGTGCAGGCGATCACCGCGTACTGCCTGGAAAACGGGCTGGACGGCGTGGATTTCGATTGGGAGTTTCCCGAAAACGCAGCGGAAAGGGCCGGTTACGTGGCGCTGCTCGCGGAAGTCCGCCAGGCGGTTGCACCGCATCACATGCGGGTCAGCGTAGCGTTGGCAGCCTGGCAAGACCTGGGCGACGATCTCTACTCCGCCGTGGATCGCATCCACGTCATGGCCTACGACCACGAAGGCCGCCATTCGACGTTCGAGCAGGCTACAGGGGACATCCAGGCGTTCATCAAGCGTGGCGCGCCGCCGGAAAAGCTCCTGCTCGGCGTGCCATTTTACGGGCGCGATGTGTATGATTTCTCCACTGCTCTGACCTATGCGGAGATCGTACAGCGTCACCATCCCGCGCCGGACGTGGACGAGGCCGGCGACGTCTACTTCAACGGGATTACGATCATCCAGCGGAAAACGCGCTATGCCCTGGAGCAGCAGTTGGGCGGCGTGATGATCTGGGAGTTGGGACAGGATACCTCGGATGAGATGTCCTTGCTGCGGGCGATTGCCCAAGTCACGACACACGATGGATTTTAGCCATCGTTCCCCTTTAGCGAACTGTGCCCAAAGCCCTGATCGTCTACTTCTCGCAAGGCGGCACCACCGCGACGATTTGCGTCCGCGATTCGCGATGGCCTCTGCGTTTCCGGCTACACGGTCCAGGTGTGCAACCTCGGTGAGGCAACGCCGCCCGCAATTGAGCGCTATGACGTGCTGGGCATCGGCTTTCCGGTGTACGTCTTTCGACCGCCGCACAACGTCATCGATTACGTGCGGGGACTGCCCGATCTTGCCGGGAAACCGTTCTTCGTCTTTGCGCTCTACGGGAATGCCCGTGGCGATGCCGGGACGTGGATGCGCCGGGCATTGGCGCAGAAGGGCGGGCAGGAGAAAGGCTACTTTACCACGCGGGGTGCGGAGTACTACTACGGCTACCTTCGACACGGGTACCTGTTTTCGCCAGACCATCCGACCGCAGAGGCTATCGCCAAAGCTCGGGATTTCGGCACGCAGATTGCCGCCCGCGTTGCGGGAAAATCCTACGAGCGCGAACCTTTGGATGCCCCGCCGAACTTGGTGCACCGGTTGGAGCGCGCCTTCACCAGGCACTGGCTGATTCGCGCTGTGTACAGCCGTCTATTCCGCGTCAATTCGGATGCGTGCATCGGCTGTGGACGCTGCGTGCAGGTCTGTCCCACGCACAACATTACCCTCGATGCGAAAACGCATCCTCAATGGGGCCGCCGGTGCCTGTTGTGCCAGTACTGCGAGATGGTGTGTCCGGCAGAGGCGATCGTCTCGCCGTTGAGCCGGCCCATCGCGCAGCCGTTCATCCGCTACAACATCCGCTACGCGCTGCGCGATCCCCAAGTGGATTACGCCCCCGTCATCCACGAAAACGGTCGCACGCGCCGCCTGGATGGTTAGGGGGCACGAGTATACGTCGCAAGCCGGTGTCCGGCCGGAGTTGGCGACGTGTACGCACCGGCTTCAGCCGGTTCCCTCAGCGAGGCGGATGAGGGTGTTGTGGAGGGCGTCGCCGGGATCGACTTTCTCGGCCAGGACGCGGAGCACGAGGGCCAACGCGCTTTCTCCACGAGACGTGCGTTGCTCAAGCAGCGCGTCGATGAGCGCATCCACCCGCGCTTCCCGATTGCGCGCGCTGTCGGGGATGCGGTCGCGCCAGGGATAGATAGAGCCGTGCATCGGTGAAAAGCGTACGCAGGGCGGCGTCGCTGTCGAGCGGGCCGCAGCGTAGAAGAGCCTCGCGCAGCCGGGGGAGCACTCTACCGGATAAGCCGCTGCCGCGTCCGCCGCGTACCTCCACCCCGTCCAAAAGGTGCCGCACGTTGATCATTTCGGTGAGGCCAGGGGGTGGGAATTCGGTAAACCCTTTGCGCTCCAGCTCACGCAACCACCTGTAATCCACCGGTGGGATTTCAGGATGCCCCGGCACGGGAACTTTCTCGGCGGCTTCCAGCCCCGCGAGGCTGGCGTGGATGCCTCCCAGGTGCTCGCGGATGCGGGTGAGCAATTCACGGCGACCGTAGGCCGGCCCGCGCACGGCGATGGTGATGCGGTTGGCGACAAGATCAGCCTTGACCAATGCCTCATTGCCGTCGCAGGCCAGCAGAACGCCGGTGCGCCAGACGGGACGCACATCCGCAGCGGGAATATGCCGGTGCATCCGCACGATGAGGCGGGTGAGGATGCTGCCGGGCAGCACGGGATAATGGACTTCAAAACGCAGTGCGCTGTTCCACGCGCCGGTATCCGGTTCCTCTTTGGGCAGCAGGTCGGGGATGAGGTAGGTGTTTGGGCGGTCGGGGAGTTCGTAGCAGAGTTCGAACTTCTGCATCATATCCACGATGAACATGCGCTTTTCCTGGTAGGGTTCGTCATCGAGGATGCGGGCAAGCATGTCCCAGGTGAGGATGCCCTGTTCGGCGAAGAGCAGGCGGGTGTTGAGGATACGGTAGACGCCCTGCGTCACCCACTCCGGGTTGAGGATGTTGGTGGTTTCCAGGCGGGGATCGGGGAAGTGGAGGACGACGCCCAGGTCGTGGAGGAAGCCCAGGAGCACGCGCTGGCTGTCGGGATGATCCACCTTTTTCTCACAGCAGAGTTCCGCGTAGCGGCTGTAGGGGATGTAGTCCGCGTCCAGCGTTTCGAGTTCGGCTTTCACGTCGAACCAGGTCGTGACCAGCGGATCGGCGACGTGGGGCATAAGGTTGATTTGTTTCGCTACTGCCGATCGGAGGTCGGCGATCCCAGCGCCAGTCGCGCAGGACGTATCGAGGATGGTCGGGACGGCAGGATACTTCGCCAGCAGGCCGCGCCGGTCGAGGTCGAGCGGGTGCTGGTCGGTTTTGTTGCCGACGACGAGGATGGGCGAATCCCCACCGAAACTGCGGATGAGCGTGAGCCAGTAGTCGAGGCGGTTTTCGGCTTCGCTGTAGCGGCTGTCGAACACCAGCACGTACAGCGTGCGCTTCGTTAGAAAGAACTGGTGCGTCGCGTGCATGATCTCCTGCCCGCCGAAATCCCACACGTTCACCCGAATTTGCCTCCCCTTTTCTTCCCCCCGTCGGGGGGTATTGAGGGGGGGAACCACCGGTGAATTGCGATGCCCTCCGTCTTCTCCGAATTAGGATCAAACGAGCCATAGAGCAAGCGATTGACAAGCGATGTTTTGCCAACGCTGCCCTCGCCGACGAGGACAAGTTTGACTTCGTTGAGGGGGCGCTTTTGCCCGGCGAGATAGTCGAAGTAGGCGTGAAGGATGACTTGGGCGTCCTTGGGATTTTCCAGAATTTCAGGAGGGAGGGGGAGGCCGGGATTTCTGCGGAGATCAAGGTACTGCAAGGCGGTCAACAGGCCGATCTCATAGGGAAGCGTGTTGAGTCGTCCACCTTGATAGTTCGGGGGAAGGTTCTCGGGTTCAGTGGCGACTTCCCGGAGACGATTATCCAGGGTGACGGGTTTGGCGACGGTTTCACAAGAACGCCCCCCAAGATACGAGCTGGTTTACCACCTTCGAATATTTCCCAGACCCTAGGACCTGCAACAGAGAGAGTTGTCAGGTCTGTCAACTGGCCAATCTCTGGAGGGAGGGTCGTTAGGCTGTTGGCGCTGAGATTAAGGGATTTTAGGGGTGATCAACCGGCCGATCTCCGGGGGAAGAACTGTGAGTTGATTGTAGCTGAGGTCGAGGGATTGCAGAGTGATCAACCGGCCGATCTCTGGGGGGAGTTCGGTGAGACCCTGGTCGCGGAGGTCGAGCTCGTTCAAGCCGTCCGCGACGGCTCGGTCTATGAGTTTGAGCAGTTCATCTTGAGTCATCGTCCACCTCCATCAGAGCTACCCCCCATTGAGTACCGTCTGCAGCACCCGCCCACGGACCTCCTCCGCCTGGACGACGCCCGCCGCGAGCGCATCGCACAGCGCCAGCAGCGCGCGGGAGACAACCACGGATGGAGAAATAGACGATGAACCCCTGCTCTTACCGTCCATTTCCATTATCCGTGGTGCTCCCCGCCCCCATTAAGCACCGCCTGCAGCAGCCGCGCACGGACCTCCCCTACATTGGCTGTGTATAGCTTATCACGATCTACACATACCTCTTGGCCTAAATCGAACTGCCGCACTTTGAACGGTTTGGGGACAGTGGTGGGTTTGTCGCGCACAAGATTAGGGCGCATATCCTGTTTGAGGGATTGAAGGATGAGTTCGATCATTCGGATACGCTCTGCCGCGGATACTTGCCGAATCTGCGTTAAATCAACCATTGCCCTGGCTTCCTTTTGGTTGCACAGATGAACTCTCTTGTCTCTATCATACCACAAACCCTTTACCATACAGATAGACCAACCGTTCATTTATGCGTTCCCTATTCGCGGTTGGCCTGCCCGCGCCCTGCCCAGGAGGACGAAACCTGCTCCCACGATAACATCCGCTGATTATCCTGCTTCCTGCTCAGTCTCGCGTCCGGTCAGCGGCAGCCGCAAGACTTCGCCCGGATCCGGTTGCAGGAAGTCTGCATCAAGATTGGCGATATAGGGAAGTGCGTCGTGAGGATCGCATCCGCCGAACGAGCCGGGAGGCATGTCGAACAGTCCGTAGTGATAGGCCAGCATAACCTTGGCCCCGGAGGTGTAGGCCAGTCTTGCGGACCCTTCAGGCCCCAGGTGAGCGTCAACGGCGGCGACATCGAAGAATAACACATCGACGCCCCGGATGTCCTCCAGTTCCAGGATCAGGCGCGTGTCACCTGGATGCCAGATCACGCCATCCGGCGTCGTGATCAAGAAGCCGCAGCAATCCTCGCGTTGCCAGGGATCCACCTCCTGCCAATCGTGCAGGGCCGGCGTGATCGCGATCTCGGCATCGCCACAAGACACGGAGGCGAAATCCTTTGCCACGGTGATGCGGTCCTCGTCGACGCCGATAGCGCGCAATTCCTTAGCCACAGGGGCCGGCGCCAGAAATCGCGGCTTCGGTCTGCGATCCAGTATCGTCGCGGTGGGCACGGCGAAATGGTCGAAATCAGCGTGCGTATAACAGACGAGGTCGGCCTTGGGAACGTCCTCGGAGGTGATCGGGAGCGGGGTCACCAGACGATGGCCTGTTTCGCACAGGTCGGGCGTGGCACCATAGGTGAGCAGCGGATCGATGAAGATGATCGTGCCACGGCTGTTGATCAATGCGCCTGCCATCCCCAACCACGAGAGCCGTGTGTCGTCACACACATCAAAAAACGCCCTCGAAATGCTGATGGTCTTCACCGCCATCGTTTTCTCCTATAAAGAGGCCGCAGGGCCAAACTCCAGGATATTTCCCGGCCTGGGGTTCCTCGTTCGCTCTGTATCATATTTCCCCCAGTGTACCGCTTCTTCCAGGTATTTTGTCCTGGGCTTCTTCTCTTCAGCGGGATAGCCGACGTAGAGCATCCCTACAGCCTCGATGTCGTCCGGTATGTCGAGTTGTGCCTTAACTTTTTCCCGGTCAAAACCGCCAATGCACACGGTTCCCAACCCCAGTGCGGGCGCGGCGATCATCATGTTTTCCATCGCGCAGGCACAATCTATGATTCCATAGCCTTTCCAGGGGATAAATTCGTTATTCCCGCAGATGACGACGATCACTGGCGGATTATAGCCCGCATACGCCTCTATGCCTGCCTCTATTTCTCTGATGCTGTCTTTATCGTCAATGACAATGAAATCCCATGGTTGGATGTTGCAAGCCGACGGTGCGGCCATGGCGGCTTTCAATAGCGTCTCAAGTTTGTCTCTTTCAACGGATTTATCCTGAACAAACTGCCTTATGCTTCTTCTTGCGTAGATGGCATTGAGAATAAGTTCTTCAGAAGATTTCACTTGCCGGACTCCTTTTCTGTTCTTTGTGTGTGATAACGCATCCGCAAAATGAGCCGCGGGTTGCACTACCCTTGCGCGAAGATTATAGGAGAAGGCAGGCAGGTTGCAAGCCAGGTAGGGCTATCGCATTTAACCTCGTATTTTCTCGACCTATGGCATAACAGGATGTAACCCTTCCCCCTGCTCCCTTCCCGCACGCGGGAGGGGTGTGATTAATACGGTTTACAGTTTTTGGGCGCGTTACGCCGCGCCCAAAAACCACATAAAAGGTGTTGCCTGTCTGCGCAGAGAGCAGGGGGGGGTAAACTTGAAATACGATAACCTTGGCGAGCCGGTTGGCAGCAATGCGGCTATCGCGTCCTTGGAGATCTATTCTTATTCTAACTATTGACAATTTGTTAATAGTGATGTAAAATGGAGACAGAACACGAGATTAAGGCAGAAAGGGGGTGAATGGAATGCCGAGATTTGATGGAACTGGTCCACGTGGTGCGGGCGCAATGACCGGACGTGGTGAAGGCTATTGCGCGGTTGCCTATCCAAAAGGCAGCCGGCCGTATGGCTACGCCGGGATTCAGGGAAGGCCCATAGGTGGCTTTGGATTCATGCGTCGATTCAGTCCCCTCCGCCGTTTTGGGCGTGGTGTCCGTGGCGGTAGACGGGGACGACGGGCGCGCTGGTAAAAGAGGAGTTCCCATGTGGAATTCCACGTCAATGAGGATGAAAATCTTTCGCAATGTGTCACCCCGAGCGGGCGCCAACTGCGATGGCGCGCGAGGAATGACACAATATAGCTATCTACTTAGGAGGTGAATGATGCCAGGTGGAGATCGAACCGGACCGCAAGGCATGGGACCGCGCACGGGGCGCGGACTAGGCGATTGCGCTCCTACAGATCAACCGCGTCTGGGCTTCGGCTACGGCGGCTTCGGCTTTGGCCGTGGGCGTGGTTGGCGTAACTGGGCGCGTGCAACCGGGTTGCCCCGGTGGCTCCGTTTCGGAGGATGGGGAACAGCCCCATCACCGGCTGATGAGTCCGCGATGCTCAAGGCGCAAGCCGATCAATTACAGGCGCAGTTGGATGCCGTGCAACAACGGCTGGCAGAACTGAGCAACGAGTGAACGTCTTCACCCAGTGAGGGCCTTCACTCCGTAAAGGCTTTCACTGGGTGAAGTTCTTTAATCCTGCCGCCGACCCTGATGTTACCAGGGTCGGCGGTATTGCTTGTCGGGGTGGCGAATACGACGGGTGTGTTCACTTTTTGGGCAAAGCGGGTGTCGCGCGCACTCCCTGGCTGGTAAATTAGCCTAACGCCCACGATTGGGCGGCGTGAAATACACCCAACCCTACATCGCATGCGGCAATTTGCTCATTCCAAGGTATAATTAACGGATATTCGATCTCAGAGGCTATACTATACATGAAAACACGGTTCTACTACAATTTACTCTTGGGTTTGTGTTTGTTGGGCAGTTTGCTGGCGTCGCCGGTCACTGCTGATACGCCAATTGTTCATGCAGTGATATTCTACTCGACGTCGTGCGGGCATTGCCATCAGGTGATCACGGAAGTGTTGCCGCCCCTGCTGGAAGAATACGGCGATCAACTCGTCATCGTCGGCGTTAATGTCGCTGACGCTGGGGGGCAAGCGTTGTACCAGGCCGCAATTACACAGTTCGCGATCCCTCAAGAACGTCTGGGGGTGCCCACCCTCATTATTGGGGATCATGTGCTGGTTGGTTCCCTTGAGATTCCCGAACAACTGCCTGGACTGATCGAGGACTATCTGGCAGATGGGGGCAGGGATTGGCCGGCCATCCCTGGTCTGGTGGAGGGGCTGGAGGCGAGCGCCGCCACGCCTGAACCGGAGACACCATCGCCACAACCTACGACTGTGGTCGAAGCAACGCCCGCAACCGAAGCGACAGCGGCCCCCATTGGACCAGCGGCTCCCACCGCGACGGCGGATCCGGTCATACCTGGTATCGACACCGATGACGACAACTGGTTTACCCTATACGCCCGTGATCCTTTGGGCAATAGCATCTCCGTTCTGGTGTTGATTGGGATGCTCATTAGCGTTCTCTATCAGGCTATGGCACTGGCTCACGAACCCCGTGAAGCTGCATTACATCGCTGGCAATGGGCCATCCCACCGCTGGTCGTAGTGGGGTTAATCGTGGCAGGATATCTGGCTTACGTGGAGACGCAGCAAGTCACTGCCGTCTGCGGGCCGGTGGGCGATTGCAATGCCGTGCAACAGAGCGAGTTTGCGCTGCTTTTTGGCTTCTTGCACATCGCTGTCCTTGGGGTGATTGGGTACGTCGGCATCGGCGTAGCCTGGGCTGTGGCGCGCTTTGGATCTGGCCTGTGGGTGCACCTGGCGAAGCTGGCATTGGTCGGCATGGCCTGGTTCGGCGTGCTCTTCTCCATTTATCTGACCTTTTTGGAGCCATTCGTCATCGGTGCGACGTGCGCTTGGTGTCTCACCTCGGCGGTGCTGATGACGCTGTTGTTTTGGGTGATTGCTCCGCTCGCGCGCCCAGCCTTGGCTGCGGTGCGTGCATCACGTGACTAATCTCAACATGCAACCATCATTCGCAAGGAGCACGCAATGACACGCTTACCCGACATCGTCAGTCAAGCCTGGGAGCAACGTGAAGGCCCCGTCGTGCTGACCACTGTGGACCGTGAGGGCACACCAAACGCGATTTATGCCACCTGTGTGAGCAAATTCAGCGAAGATACCCTGGTGGTTGCCGACAACTTCTTCAACAAGACCCGCGCGAATATTCTGGCAGGCAGTAAAGCTTCGCTCCTGTTTATCACCAAAGAGGGCAAAGCTTACCAGGTGAAAGGCCACCTGGAATATCACACCGAAGGGCCGGTGTTTGACGCTATGAAGCAATGGAATCCGGCGAAACTGCCGGGTCACGCGGCTGCGGCTTTGAAAGTGGAGCACATCTTTTCTGGAGGCGAACAACTAGCCTGAGTCCTGTGTCTTGCACGAGGTCGTTCGCTGAATGTATTCGTGAGAGCAAGCCCTGGGATATTTCCCCGGGGCTTTTTTGTTAAGTGGCTTCAAAGACTGCCCTGCAAAGAGTCAGAGAAATGGAAGCAGGCGCTTGCCTGCGACCATTCACCCCCCAAATTTGACCGTTCACCGGAAAATCGTTGCCTCTGATGCCTCTCTTTTGCTATCATAGGATCATACGACACTGAAAGAGAGGTGCAAAATGAAGCGCTTTCGAAAATTCATCTACAACCTGCATCCGTATGCCCTGAGCTGCATCGCCGGATCGTTGACAATTGCCCAGATCGTTTTGGTCTTTGTCATCCAGCAACCCCGCAACGAGGTGTTGCGCCAGATCGGCTTGATTCTGTGGTGGGCCGGAGCCGTTTTTGGTTGGGTGCCGATTTTTACGTTCCGCGGGAGGGGCGGCGTGGCCAAAGGGAAAAGCTACGTCCACACTACGCGGTTAGTGGATACCGGCATCTACGCCATCGTCCGCCACCCGCAGATGGGCACTGCCTGGCTGCTGATGTGCGCTAGTTTGATACTCGTCACCCAGCATTGGATCAGCGTTGCGCTGGGCATCCCGGCAATGGCGCTGACCTACGTGGACCTGCTGAAAGCCGACCAGCGCCTCGTCGAAAAGTTCGGCGACGCGTACCGGCAATACATGGAGCGCGTGCCACGGGTGAATTTCGTGGCAGGTATCATCCAATTGGCGCGGCATAGGATGGTAAGATAACGATGCGTGCAAAATCCTTGCGTTGGTTCGCCTGGTCGCCGACTGGCGACACACTCGTGGCGATGGTCACAGAGCTTGCAATGATCGTGCTTTATTGGACCGCCACCCACCTGCTAGACAATGACTGGACCGCCGTACTGGTCTTTGGCTTGCTGACCAACCTGGGCCTCAATGTGCTTTTCCCGGTGTGGTGGATCGTCTACCATCGTAAACAGCCGTTGAGCGAGTTAGGCATCACCACACGCCACTGGCTTGCCAGCCTGCTCATCAGCGTTGGTCTTGCAGTTTTTAGCTCGTTCGGGCTGCGGCAATACGTGACCAGCGTCCATTGGCTGTCCCACGTGCTCTTCAACGCCGTCATCCTGTGGGAACCCTTCTTCGTCTTCAGTTGGCTGCAACTGCGCTATGACCGCGCCTTTGGCATTTTGCCGGGGGTGTTGCTGACAGGCTTGAGCTTTGCCGCATACCACATCGGCACCTACCCGCCCGCCGGACTGGTCACACTGTTGATCTCGGGACTTTTCTTCGCCGCCATCTTCCGCTTGACCTCAAACCTGTTGATCCTGTGGCCGCTGGCCTGGTGTGTGGGATCTTCGATCGGCACCTTGATGGGCGGCATGCAGTTCCCCTGGAACCAGGTCGCGGCCTGGTCGGCTATTCTGCTGATCCAGTTGGCCTTCATCGGCTACACCTGGAGGCATCAGATACTAGAAGAGAGAACAAAAACTGGAGATTGATCAAATGGATACAGTAGCTTTTTGGGATCACGTCGCCGCGTACAACGTGGCAACATGGCCGATACAGACCCTCATGGTGGTAGCAGCCGTCTATCTGACATATCGCGTGTTTGCCAAACCTAGTTCCAAGACAGATGTCTGGATGAAGGCGTTCCTCGCCTTCTGCTTTGCCTGGAATGGCATCATATTTTTCCTGATCTTCGTCAGGAACCCGATTTCGATGTTTACCGGTGTGCCGCTGTTCCTCGTCGTCTCCGTCCTGTTTATCGTGGACATCTTCGCCAATAAGACGCATTTCAAGTTACCTGAAGGTAAGTGGATGAGAGGGTTCACCCTTGTCTGGATTGCGCTGACGGCCCTGTTATCCCTTGCTTGGATGGCCCCTGGGACACACGTGGCCCCGGGTCTTGTTGCCGCTGTTCCCCTGCCCGCTCACCGTATTCGCCATTGCCCTGGTTGCTGCGGCAGTGCCCAACGTGGATAAAAAGGTCTTCATCGCCCTGCTGCCGTGGGCGTTGCTGGGCCTGCCCAAATGCTTCGGCGCGCTCGACTGTTACGAGGATTGTGTCCTCTTTGCTAGCGGCGTTTACGGGCTGGTCGTGCTGATTAGAAATTGACGGTCAATCGAATGACAACCTCAATGTACTTGGACAAAGGTACTGAAAATTTGACACTGTGAACACTGTTGATTATGATGAGTATATTACTGATCCGTACGTATGAAACTAAACTATCTCGGCTTTCTTGAAAGCGTATGGATGTTTCAAAAGCTATGTTTGGATCAGTTAGGAAAGGACAGGCGATGGCCGAGCAGCAAACGAGCGGGCGTAGACGAACCATAGTGAGTTACCTGGTATGGATTGTGATTCCGGGCCTCTTGTTCGGGGCGGGTGTCGCCTTCGCTACGCGGCGTTATGTGGTCTCACTGATCACTGGATTGGCCATGGGCAGCGCCATCGAAGTCGCTGACTTGCTTGATATCGTCTTCCTTCAACCTCGCCTGAAACACCTAGCCTACGACTGGCTGCGGTTCGGGCTAGGGATCGTTTTTGCATTGCTGGGGCACGTCGGTGGCGCCGGGCTGGCGCTGCTTGCCTGCAGTTGGTTGTTTCGCTTTTCCATCTGGGATAGCAGGATGTGGTGGCCCGTGATTGGTATGGTGGTGGGGTTCCCAATCATCCACGGCACCGAGAGCGCCTTGCGCTTCTACCGTCAATTGAAGGAAAGAGAGCGGTTGGAAGAGCGCTTGCGCCTTATGGCGACGGAGGCCGAGCTCAAGGCGCTCAAAGCCCAGATCAACCCTCACTTCTTTTTTAATACGCTCAACACCATCGCCGCACTGATCCCCACCGATCCGGCGCTGGCCGAGACCTCGGTCGAGCGGCTGGCGCAGATGTTCCGCTATGCCCTGAACGGCAGTGAGCGCGGTCAGGTACCGCTGGCGGAAGAACTGGCATTTGTGGACGATTACCTCGAGATCGAACGTGCCCGCTTTGGCGAAAGGATGCAGATCATCCGCGAGATTGATTCGCGCGCGTTATCGACGCCCGTGCCCAGCCTCATCCTACAGCCGCTGGTCGAGAACGTGGTCAAACACGGCCATGACGATGATGGTCGCATTGCTCTCGACATTCGGGTCGAGGCGGTTGGTAGCGAGGTAACCATGGCTATAAGCGATAAAGGACCGGGAATGCCAACAGGTTTCCAGGTCGGCAATGGCCCTGGCTACGGCTTGCGCAATGTAGATGAGCGATTACGTAAAACCTACGGGCGTGGGCTGGATATCCGGGAGAACACACCACACGGCACTACCGTGATCATCAAGATGCCAGCGCAGGGGGATTCGTGAACAAGAAGCGACGATCCCCACTGACTTGGGCCGTCCTGTGCATATTGGGAGCACTGGTGGCGACAAATGTGACATTTCTGATTCTAGTACGCACGGGCGGACCGCTCATCGGTCTTGTGTTTTACCTGGCCTTGCTAATCGTTGTATGGCGCAAACGGCAACTTGATTACCGTCCAGTGGTAGTGGGAGGACTTGTGGGATTAGTCGTACACATAGTGGAAGTGACCCTCGTGGGCTGGGCAACCTATCCACTGCTTATGGTACTAAATCTGATCTTGCCGGCAATCCTCGTGCCGGCGGCCTGGCTGGCCGGCCGGGAGGTGTAAATTGCGTATCCTGATTGTTGACGATGAAGCTCCAGCCAGAGAGAGATTGAAGCGCCTCCTGGCCGACATCGAGGGCATGGAACTCATCGGTGAAGCGGTGGACGGTCCTCAGGGGGTGGAACTGATCGAGCAGGAGCAGCCCGACCTAGTGCTCCTCGACATCCAGATGCCGGGACTGGATGGTTTTGCTGTGATCGAGGCGTTGGCAGAGCCGCCGCCGATCGTGTTTGTCACCGCCTACGATGAGTACGCCATCCGTGCCTTTGAGGTCAACGCGTTGGATTATCTCCTCAAACCCTTCAGCAAAAAGCGGCTGGAAAAGGCCATTCGCCGCGCCCAGAAAGCGCAGGATGAGGAGCGGTATTTTGCGTCGCGGCTTGCGCCATTGCTGGAGAGCCTGGCTTCTCAGGGACATTACCTGACCCGGATGGCCGTACGCGATCGAAACCGCATCCGCGTGCTGAATGCAGACGAGGTGGACTGGATCGGCGTCAAAAACGAACAGACTGTTGTGCATGCCGAAGGCGCAGCCTATCCCATTCAACGAACCTTGACCGATTTGGAGGCACGACTCGATCCGGCCTGCTTCTTCCGCGCGCATCGCTCCATCATCGTTAACCTCGACCGGGTAGAGGAAATCATCCCCTGGTTCAAGGGCGGTCACAAACTGCGCCTGACCACTGGCGAGGAGGTCGACCTGAGCCGGGCGCAGGCGCGGGCGCTGCGCAAGATACTGGGATGGTAGCTTGCGGTTATGCGTGCTCTTTCGGGCAAGAAAGGTGAAACAGCGATATGCAATTCTCGCTGAAGCGTGTCCTCGTTGATGGCACCATCATGAACTTGCTGCTCACGGTGATCACGTACGGGTCCATCTACATCAATCCGCTGTTTTGGGTCAGTGACTATCCTCCGGACATCCAGGACGCAGTGGGTGCCGTCGACATCCCTATCGGCCAGAAACTCATCGTGAGTGGACTCTATCTTTGCATTGTCGTCGGCGTGCCCCTCTACTCAAACGTCAGGTTGAGGCGGCAAAATAACGGGAAACTGTCTTTCCTGGCAGCTTTTACCAACAGCGCGCTGCTCGCGTTCTTCTTTGCTGTGTGGGATCTGCTGATCCTCGATTGGCTCATCTTTGTTACCATCCAACCGGACTTCATCGTGATCCCAGGCACAGAGGGGCTAGCAGGTTACAGGGATTACTGGTTCCACTTCAAGGTGAGCTTCCTGGGATGGACACAGTGGATCGCTATCCTCCTCGCTGGCCTGGTCCTGGGAAGACTTTCGATGATCCGGCTGGGAGGTAAGCAGCGATCCGAGATAACGAATAAGACGTAGTACTTCAGGGGCAGGGCCAAGCTGCTCTGGGATTGCCAGCGCTGATGATAGCCAACAGAGATATGTCCACCGAGCCGTTCATCAGCGCATGGACGGCTACCACGATGAGTATATCCCTCAATTCTGAAAGCACCTAAGATTGTTCATGGGCTGGAAACCAAGGCGGTTCCAGATAACATAGAAGCCAGATGGCTGAATATGAAAACAGTAAACAGCGGGCAAGGTAGAAAGAGCAGTATGAAATTCATAAAGGAAAAACTTCCACATCTTCTCGGAGGATTCGCCTCCATCCTCATGATTTTCTTTACCACGTTTTGGACTTATTGGGGCGCTGCCGAAATGTATCACGAGGGCTGGTGGGGCGCGTGGTACAACCGGTTACCCTATTTAGTGCCAATCGCGGTTACGCTGATTCCCACGCTGGTGACCTTCAGATGGCCTGTTGTGGGTGGCGTTCTGATCATAGGCATCGGCACATTCGCGCTTTTCTTTTTCGGCAACGACGTCGCATTTATCGGTCTCGCTATTGCGCTTGTGGGACTTGTTTTCCTGGTGGATGGCCTGGTCAAGCGGCGGGACGTCCCAGCAGAGACACCTTCTCCGGCCCCCTGGTGGCGCCGTCACTGGCGCTATCTGTTGGCGGTAGGAGCGCCCCTGCTCGTATTTGCGGGGATATCCGCCCGTATGCTGCCCATCGTTCTCACTCGCGTGGACGATGGCTACCGCGGAGCGCGACTGGTCGAGGGCAACGATGTCACCCTCGTTTGGGCTCCGGAAGGGCCGGGATGGAACTGGCAGCAGCCCTGGGGTGGTTATCCCTCCTGGCAAGGCATCGCTCTGTACGGCGTGCCCCCGGTAGGTATGGAAGATAAAGCCGGCTACGGGCGACAAGGCGATACGACAGTCTTTGCTACCGCCGCGGATATGGCGCAAACCAACCTCTGCCGTTACTTAAGCGTGGATGGTACCATTCTCATGGACGAGCCGCAGGATATCTGGCGTATGCCCACCACCGACGAAGTCGTCCGGTCCCTGACCCGGCACGGTGAGAACGCCGGTTGCGCATGGCAGGGAGAATTCCGCAAACAGGCGCAGTGCACTCTGTTGCCCGACAAAGAATCGCCGCTATGGTCCACCGACCATGCGGTCATCTACTACTGGACGGCCGATTCTTACAATGAGAGTTGGGGATACTTCGTCGCCTTCAGCGGAATGGTCAACGCGACCTATAAATTGGGGGGAAACCCTCGCCACAGCTATCGCTGTGTCAGAGAGCCGTAAGTCGGGACATCGCGACCCGATCTGCTTTTTCAAAACACTGAGAAGCGAAACCTGACTGTGCCTTTTGCCTTGTTGAGTGGATGGATGTTGCGCTGTTCCAGCAGCAGTATGTTTGTGATCTGGCGCCCGCTACAACCCAAACACCTGTGAAAGGCTCAGCAGCAGCATAAACCCCAGCACGAAGCCAAAGGTTGCCTCATGCTCATAGCCATGGCTGTGGCTCTCAGGGATCAACCCATCGGAGACGACATACAGCATCGCCCCGCCGGCAAAAGCCAGGCTGAACGCCAGAAAGGGGCGGAAGAGGGTGACAAACAAAGCGCCCAGCAGGGCAGCCACCGGCTCGGCCATGCCAGAACCGACGGTCCAGGCCAGGTATTGCCGGCGGGGCATGCCACACTCGCGGAATGGCCCGGCTACGGCGATCCCTTCGGGGATGTTGTGCAGGGCAATGGCCAGGGTCAGCAAGAGGCCAAGTTGTGGCTGAGCCGTGTAGCTGGTGCCGACCGCCAATCCTTCGGGTATATTGTGCAGCGTCATCGCAGCGAAGAGCATCAATCCACGCCGGTATCCCATCGGATCAACACACGTAAAATGTAATTGCTCGTGCTCATGGGGCAGAAAGCGGTCAAGCGCAAACAGAGCGACAACGCCCGTTGCTAACCCTGCCAGCGTAGTCAATGTATTGCCTTGGGTCAAGGCTTCTTGAATAAGGCCCAGTGTGGCGATGGCAGTCATAACACCGGCTGCGAATCCCAATAAGGTATCGTAAGTGCGCATCTTTAGCTCGCCGAGAAGCGCGACCAGTCCGCCGCCTATCCCCGTAGCCAGGCCGGCGATCAAGCTCAATAAGAATGCGTTCAAAACAACCATGGACCCAACTCCCATTGTATATAGTTCTGCCCAAGCACAATCCAGTAAGCCGATTGCCTAAGGGAGGGATTATATCGCATCTGCAGAATCGGACAATCGCGGCGGCACGGAGTGTGTATTTCACTTTTGGGGAAATAGTTAGATCCATACCTGATAAGCTCGGTTTTTTGGCAGTTTTGGCCCGATTCGGGCTCAACAAGCCCGGTATGCAAAGGCCAAAACTGCATTTGAAGCCATGGTGAAAACGTGGTAAGATTGGGGCGCGATGGATGCATCCATTCTGGCCACAAAGCTCTACATCCCGCCGCCACACCCCAACCTGGTGAAGCGCCCGCGGCTGACCAAGCGGCTGGACGAAGGGTTACGCCTGGGTCACAAGTTGACCCTCATCTCAGCTTCCGCCGGCTCCGGCAAGACAACGCTTCTCAGCGAATGGATACATACGTCAAGGACGCGTCGCGGTGTTTCCCTACAAGTGGCTTGGCTCTCCCTCGACGAGGATGATAACGACCCCACCCGTTTCTGGGCACACGTCATCGCTGCATTGCAAACGATCTATCCAGAGGCGGGACAATCCGTACTGCCGATGCTCCAAGGACCACAACCGCCGCCCCTCCGCGCTATCCTCACGCCCTTACTCAACGAGTTGGCCATGCTTCCAGAGTCGGTCATTCTCGTCCTCGATGACTATCATCTTGTTACTACAGGGGCCATTCACGACGGTGTCGCGTTTCTGCTCGACCACCTGCCACGACAGTTGCACCTGGTCATCGCCACCCGCGCCGATCCCGCACTGCCTATCGCCCGCCTGCGCGCTCGAGGACAATTGACTGAGCTGCGTGCCGACGACTTGTGCTTCACCACCGAGGAAGTCGCCGCGTTCCTGAACGAGGTGATGGGATTAAACTTGCAACTGCAGGACGTTGCCGCGCTCGAAGCCCGCACCGAGGGCTGGATCTCGGGCTTGCACCTGGCAGCGTTATCGATGCAGAGGCGCGAGGACGCGCACGCCTTCGTCGAAGCGTTCACCGGCGGCCACCAGTACATCATCGAATACTTGATCGAAGAGGTCTTGAGCCAACAACCGGAGCCGATACAGCACTTCTTACTCCAAACGTCGATCCTCGACCGGCTCTGCGCGCCGCTGTGTGATGCTGTGCGTTTCGGCGTAGCCGAAACGCCCCTCGGCTCTGCTGTTTCAGGGCAACAAACCCTAGAGTATCTCGAACGCGCCAATCTGTTTATCGTCTCCCTGGACGACGAAGGACGCTGGTATCGCTATCACTACCTGTTCGGTGACCTGCTGCGCAAGCGGTTGGGACAGGCTACGCCGCAGGAACAGCTCTCCGAACTGCACTGCCGCGCCAGTCAATGGCACGCAGAAAACGGCCTGCTTGAGCAAGCGGTCAAGCACGCGCAGGCGGCAGGGGATTTCGAACGCATCGCACAGATCGCCGAGCGTGCCGCTGGAGCCAGCCTGCTCGATGCCCGGCTGACGGCGCTGCTGCGCTGGGTGGATGCGCTGCCGTGGAATGTGCTGCGCGCCCATCCCCGCTTGCAGGTCTATCGCGCCTGGGCGTTGTTTATGAATGGCTATCTCGAGGCCGCACAGCAAGCCCTGAGGGACTGTCGCCAGGCGTTGGAAGCTCTGCCGCCCTCGCCGGAAAACGATGTGCTACGCCGCGCGCTGACCCGCCTGCTGGACATCATCGAAATGATCGCGCAGGGCTTTATGTACGACGTGGACAACAGGATCGAAGAGGCCATCCGGGTGTTCGGTCAAGCCCGCGATATGGCGCTGGAGGATGGCCACGTTTTTTTGACGGCACAGGCCACCGAAGGGCTGGCGCTGGCACAATATTACCAGGGTCATCTGCGGGCGTCCGCCCAGTCCTGCCAGCAGGTGATCGACATGGCAGCGCAGAGCGCGGCACAGGCCCCTCTTGGGGCAGCAGGTTACATTGAGCTGGCCGGTATTCACATCGAGTGGAACGACCTGGACAAGGCTGCCGACTTGCTGGAAGAGGCACTGGTACTGTGCCGCGAGTGGGGCATCGTCCAGACACTGAACGAAGCCTACACTGCCCAGTCCCATCTTCTACAGATCAAGGGAGATATCGACGGGGCCTGGGAAGCACTGGAAAAAGCCCGCGAGTTCAGTTCTATGGAAGGTGACACCTCCTTGGTCAACTTCCGGCTTTCCACACAGGAAGCACGTCTGAACCTGGCGTCAGGAGAGTTCGAAAAAGTCGTGCGCTGGGTGGAGAGGACGCTGGCAGTCTTTTCATCCGGCGAAGGACTGCCCGCTGCCTTCGTCGTGACCCTACAGACAACCCTGGCGCGGGCCTATCTAGCACAGGATAAGGCAGAAGAGGCGTTGGCTGCGCTGGAGCCCCTCCTGGCGCCCGCCGAGGCCACCGGAGCCTTCCTGCACGTCATCGAGGTGTGCGCTCAAGGCACTGGCCCTGCACGCCCTGGGCGATACATCCGCCGCGCTGGCTTCGCTGGAACGGTCGCTGGCGCTGGCCGAGCCGGAGGGCTTTGTGCGTGTGTACCTCAACGAAGGCTCGCCGATGGCATCCCTGCTCCGCGAGGCGGTGGCACGCGATATTCACTCGGAATACGCAAAAAAGTTACTTGATGGTTTCGAAGTGTGGGAATATGTGGGTATGGGGGAGATTTCCCCTACACTTCCACACACCTACCCACACTCACGTCCCGATCCCCTCACCCCTCGCGAGCGCGACGTCCTGTACTGCATCAGTCAAGGCCTCTCCAATAAAGACATCGCCGAGAAACTCGTCATCGCGCTGAACACGGTCAAGCGACACACCAGCAGCATCTATAGCAAGCTGAGTGTCAAAAGTCGTACCCAGGCCGTCGCACGGGCGCGCGAACTTGGCTTGCTCCCCGCCGATTAGAACTAACACTTTCGAGTCATTTCCTCCTTATCGCAAAATTGGCCCTTTTGTGTGGCGACAATCTTGCCTTTATCGGCTATACTGGCGTTGAGAGAGGCGATATGCTGCACGCTCATCGAGGAAGAGGCCAAGATGCAACGACAGCACTACGAGATCCAAGTTGAGGGACACCTGGCAGTTGATTGGTCGGAGTGGTTCGAAGGGCTGACCGTCCGCCAGGAAGCCAGTGGTGAAACCGTCCTCTGTGGCTCGCTGGATCAGGCCGCGCTGCATGGTGTCCTGGCCAAGGTCCGTGACCTAGGGCTTGTGCTGCTAACAGTACAACGCATGGATAGGGGATGAGGGACAACATGGGAATCATGCAAGCGATGTTCAGACAGTTCCGCAAACCAACCGGATGGATGGCGAAATTCATTGGGAGGGGGATGAACAGAGAACACGAGAAGGTCTGGCGCTGGGGGCTGGAGTACGTCACCATCGCACCCGAAGCTGCCATTCTCGACGTAGGATGCGGTGGGGGCGGTACGGTCAAGATCCTGGCCCAGGCTGCGTCCTGTGGCAAGGTCTACGGCGTGGACTATTCGGAGGCTGTGCTCCCCACAGCCCGCTGGGTCAATCGAGCGTTGATCAAGCAGGGTCGCGTCGAACTCAAGCATGGAAGTGTCTCCGACTTGCCGTTTCCCGACGATATGCTCGACCTGGCGACGGCCTTTGAGACGACTATGTTCTGGCCCAATCTGGTGGATGCTCTACGAGAAGTACGGCGCGTGTTGAAACCGGGTGGCACTTTCTTGATCGCCAACGAGGCATTTGTGGACGCGCGGTTCGAGAAACGAAACACCAAATGGGCGCGTCTGGCCGATTTCCAGCTACAAACACCAGAAGAGACTCGCCAATGCCTGGTTGAGGCCGGATACGCCCAAGTTGAGATCGATGCGCTTCCCGAGAAAAATTGGATCACCGCGATATCACAGAAATAGAGGAGAAATCGAAAATGGAAAAAAAGGCAACTCTAACGTACAGCAACTGGGTGTCCACCAAATTCATCATCATACCGCTTGTTATGGGCGCCCTCTTTCTTGGATTGACACTCATCTGGCCGGGATTCGCCATCTTGGTAGCCCTCTGCCTCCTGGGCAGTGTTTACTTTGTGTATGCCCGCCACGCCTTCTCTCCGCGCGGCGGGCATATCCAGGCCAAGCTCTGGGATGTGGTGCTGGATCGTCTCGATTGGGACGGCAGAGGCAAGGCACTCGACATCGGGTGTGGCAATGGCCCGCTGACCATCGCCCTGGCTCAGCGCCATCCCGACGCGCACGTGACCGGCATCGACACATGGGGCAAGGCGTGGGACTACGCAAAAGCAGCCTGCGAGCGCAACGCGGAGGCCGCAGGCGTCGCCGGGCGGACGGACTTTCAAAAGGCCAGCGCCTCTGACTTGCCCTTCGAGGATGGCGCCTTTGACGCGGCTATCAGCAACTTCGTATTTCACGACGTGAGTGACACCATGGATAAGCGCGCGCTCGTGCGAGAGGCTCTGCGGGTGGTCAAGAAAGGCGGCCGCTTCGTCTTTCACGACTACTTTGCGGTTAAGGCAATGTACGGCGAGCTGGATGACCTGCTGGAGACGATCAAGAGTTGGGGGATCGCTGAAGTCGCGTTCGTGGACACCAGCACATCCGACTTTATCCCCGCGGCGCTGAAACTGCCGTTCATGCTTGGCAACATCAGCCTCATCTACGGGACAAAGTGAGGTCGCGAGCCACCACGAACTCAGTACCATAGAAGGCGCGATAGTTGACGTTCACCTCTGTTCCATCGTTCGCGCCCCAAGATAGCTGAACAAGCACAAAGCGAGCAAAGCCATCTGCAATACAAGCGTCGCCACCATAGCGGCAGGCGCTACAGCATCGACTCGGACGCCAACAAGTCCCACAACGATGTAGGCGATAATCACAGGGATCAGGCATAGCAAAACGCCTTTGCGCTCTAGCGGTTTCTGATCGGCCCAGAGCAGTAAAAGCGTCCAGCCTAGCATAACCGGCGCCCCGTAAAGTAGACCGAACCGGAATCCCGCGTCGGGCGTCAGGGTGCCGCCAGTAGTCGCCAGGAACAACCTGGGAAATGTCATGCGGATGGCTTCAAATGCATCCGCGATGATGGCCCACCAGAACGTGATCCGCAGCCACAAAATCTTACGCTTCATTGTAGAATTTTTGCACCGGATTAGCCGCCAGCATCTCAGGCAGGCGAATCGTGAAGGTCGTTCCGGCCCCGAGGGTGCTGGCGACGTCAATGGTGCCACCGTGCAGGCGCACGAGCTGGCGCGTGATGGCTAATCCCAGGCCACTGCCTGCGCCTTCCTGGTGGCTGCGGGCGCGGTCGCCGCGCCAAAAGCGGTCGAAGATGAAGGGAAGGTCTTCCGCTGCAATGCCCTCGCCTGTGTCACGGACGCAGATTTCGACGCCGTCTGGGACTGAAAACGCCTCGAGGGTGATCGTGCCATCGCGCGGGGTGTGACGCACCGCGTTGACCGCGAGATTGGCCAGCACCTGATCCAGACGACCGGGGTCGCCGTGGACAATGAGCGGTTCGTCGGGCGCTACGACGTCCAATGTGACACCGGCCGATTCGGCCAGACCGCTGAAGTCGGTTTGCGTGTCCAGGAGCAGTTCCGCTACATCCACAGGCTCGAGTTCGAGCGCCAATTGCCCGGACTCCGCCAGCGATAGGGTGCGCAGATCCTCGACAAGGCGCGCAAGCTGGTGCGTGGCTTCCAACGTCGCTTCGATGTGCTCGGTGGTAGGCTCGTAAACACCATCCAGCACGCCTTCCAGGTTCCCCTGGATAATCTGCAGAGGGGTTCGCAGCTCATGGGCCACGTCCGCGGTGAGGTTGCGACGCTGCTGGTCGGCCCGTTCCAGGGAAGCCACCATCTCATTGAAGGTGTCGACCACGCCGCTGAAGTGACGGCTATTGGTTTCCGGCGCGCGTACGCTCAGATCGCCATCCTTTACCGCTTCCGCCGCCGACAGCAGTTCGGCCAGCGGCGAGGCAATCGTTTTGAAATTCCGGCGTCCTATGTAGATCGCCGCTGCCGCGAAGCTCAACAGCAGGAGGATTCCGATTCCGAGGAGAAGGTAAGGTTTGTTTAGGGATTGGCCAGCGCTCAGTGCCACTTGCACCAGGTTCACCAACAGCGTCAACGTGCCCGCGACCAGCACAATGAAAGCGCCAAAGGCGATCATCAATCGAGCGAAAATGCCTCCCGGATGGTGTGTATGTCTGGCATGCGCAAAGGGCGGCATCCTCCGGGAGGGGGGGCGCCAGTGGCGGAATGTCGGCGCTGGCGGTTGTTGTTCCGAACGCCACTTGCGCCATCGCGATGCATGGCTGCGAAACGCGCGCCTTGTGTTTTCTCGTAACAATCGTTTTCTATACTTCACGGCGTTTGTTCACTTTCGCCTAACTCACGGGCGGTGACGAATCGATATCCCACCCCGTAGACAGTAAGGAAGTAGACGGGGTTTGCGGGATCGGGCTCCAGCTTCCGTCGAAGATTCTTCACGTGAGCATCAATGCTCCGGTCGTAACCGTCGTAGTGCACATCGTGCAGGCGTTCAAGGAGCAACTCGCGGGAGAACACCTGGCCTGGGTGGCTCGCAAAGATCAGGAGCAGGTTGAATTCGGTGCGCGTGAGGGACACCGGTTTCCCGCTGTGGGCGACTTGCCGTCCTTTCACGTCGATCTCCAGGTCACCCACTCGGATGGTATTGGCGTCGACGACATCGCCGTGGACCCGGCGCAGCAGGACGCGAACCCGGGCCACCAGCTCGCGCGGGGAAAAGGGCTTGGTGATGTAGTCATCGGCGCCCAGTTCCAAACCAACGAGGTGATCCTCAAGTTCAACCCGCGCCGTCAGCATGATGATGGGAACATCCGACGTGCGACGCAACGCACGGCAGACGTCTAACCCGTCGATGCCGGGCAGGTTCAGGTCGAGGACCACGAGATCGGGACGCTCGTGGCGCGCCATCTCCAGCGCCGTCCTACCGTCGCCGGTGACCAGCGCCCGGAACCCGCTTTTGACGAGGTAGTCGTGCACCTGTCGCGCGATTTTAGGTTCGTCTTCGACCACGAGGATCACGTCTGACGCCATAGTTTCGCCTTCTTTTGCTAAGAGGTTGGTGGTTGATCTTATTGTACCATAGTCACTGCCGCCCGGCGTACGAAAATGGCAGACCACCGATCCGCGAAGTCAATGGCCCACTGTGGGGAGCGTTGCAGCAATCGCAACAGATCGCGGTCTTCGTGACGGCTCAGAATGACGGTCTGGACATTCTCCGCATCTAGCAGCGCCAACCACTGCGGGTTGAGGTAGCCCTTATCGCGCACTGGCAGGCGCCGAAAACAACTCCACGGGATTTGTCGCCAATGCCGCCAGGGATGGCGGTTTGCACGCCATCGAAGGGGAGTGGCGCTCATCGCGCTGCTTCCGCGGCGGATTGGCCCACTACCGGCGTGAAAGTGAAACTATGTGTCCCACGTTTAACAAGCCTGAAGTTTCCGCCGCGCGTCACCCTCGCGACCAGATCGTCTGGATCCATGTGTGGATCGTTCACCGCAAGGAGCCCGCCCGGACGCAGTATCCGGTGTATTTCCCTCAAGACGCCGTCCTGATCACCGAGCATGTGGAAGACGTCGAAGAGCAAGGCCACGTCGGTGCTGGCGTCATCCAGTTCTGGTAGATGAAGACCGTCGCTTAGATAGGGGTTGACGTTGTGCAGTCCCTGGCGTTTGGCTAAGGTTTCCACCCGTTGCATCGCCAGGGGATGGATGTCGACGGCGATCACTGCGCCGTTCTTCCCCACACGCGCCGCAAGCTCCGGGATGTAGGAACCTGGGCCGCAGCCATAGTCCAGGACCGTATCGCCGGCCTTTAGCGGGATTTCGTCCAGCAGCACGCCGCGCGGCCTGAGCCAATCGCGGATCCTGAACATCGCAGCCATGCCCTGGAAAAGGATGCCGGGCATGGGCCGGTCAACGCCATAGCTTTCGTTGACTGCCTGCGTCATGCTGCTTCCTCCGACTTCTCTGTGGCTGCGTCATCTTGAGGATACCAAGTCCAGGGATGGCGCCCCGTGTGGTGCCTTCGCCATGCCCGTGCAAAGTGGTCGTGGTGCCAGTGGCGCCGTATCGGACGCTCGCATCCACCAAAGTGGCGAAGCGCTGCACCTCCGATCAACACCCCCAGGACCAACGGTCCAAAGCGAAATCGACGAGATCGTCCTATCATTGTTCATAACCTCCTTATGGTTACTGATCCACACATAACTTTCTAAACGCTATACGCTTTCAAGGAAACCGAAACAGTTTGGTTTCATACGCGCGGATCAGTCTTTTTCTGAATTTACGCTCTTACCATATCCGCAACTTGTGAAGGAATTATGAACAACTATGGCAGGTCTTGTGAACTGTTCTAATTTTGTCGCTGCTGGCGACAAAATGTGCGACCGTCCAGAATACAAAAACGGGAGAGGTTGCCCCTCAGAGAGGCCTCTCCCGTTTGCTAATGTGTGCGTTACGCTTTGGGTGTTACGTCACACTCACCCTTGCCAAGGATGGTGATTTCCAGGTTCTCCATCGTTTTGATGGTAGCGTGTACCGGGCAATGTTCCGCGACGCGTTCGATAGCTCTCACCCGCTTCGCGCAATCCCCTTTCGGCAGGTTCACCGTGGCCTTGAGATCCACCAGCCGCGTTGGGTCGCTGGCCTTCTCGAAGGTCAGGTCCACGGTCATCCCTGTGTCGTCAATGCCGTTGTTCTCACAGTACTGCGCGACAAACGCGCCAATGCAGCTTCCTAACGAGGCCACGAATAATTCCGGAGGAATCGGACCGCGGTTACTGCCGCCCATCGATGGCGGCACATCAATGGTGAGGGTATGCTTGCCAATTTGTGATTCAAATAACATATCGCCTTTGTAATGAGTGGTAATGGTTGCCATAGATCGCTCCTTATTGTGATAATTTACACTGCGCCGAATTATAAAGGTGGTTACGAATTTTGGCCAGTGACATTTATCATTACGTTGCAGCCGTGTCCATTGGCTTTTCATGAATAGAGCGCGAGCGACTCTGACGCACGATCACACTGCCTACCGGCGCACCCAAATCGCGCCCGATAACCGGACATTTGACCTGCAAGAGGCAGAATACGCGCGGACCGGCCTCGCTCAAGGTCTCGTAGTTGGCCTGTCCCTTGGCGATGACCAACGGGGCAGCGGCGTAGATCTGGCGGAAGTCCTCGGAACACAGGCTCAGAATTGTACCGGGTGCATCGGAACCGTTGTCGATAAGGGTCGCGCACGTTTCTAGCCCCGCGGCCAGTGCGTCCCCACGCGTTGCGTCATTGAGCGTAGGGCCGCCTTTTACGACATAGGTCACCGGTAGTGTAAGTGTCTCGATCAACACACGATCGAAGACCGTCTCCCCGGCGTTGTCGGCCAGATAGAGCACGCGATCGGCGGCGTCCAGCGCCGACCGCAAGGCTGCCAGATCGTCGATGGCGAAGGGCGCAGCCAACACCCGCTCCACCGCTGTCCAGAGATCGGCCAGTTCATCGGATAGGGCAAAGTCGATGATATTACCTGCGATGCTCAACCGTACGGCCGTTTCCAACGGATCGGTACTCTCGGCGACAAGGCCCTTGAGGCGAGGATAAAGCGCCAGGGCCGCGCGGGTGCTGTGCGCTTTAAGGTCGCGGTAAGGGTCACTATGCCCCATATGCTCACGCACGATGCGATGCACAGCATAGGCGATTTCCGGCGGCGTTTTGCCAGGCGGCAATGCCTGCAACAAAGCCAGGGTTTGTCCCATAATGGCATGCTGCTGAGCATCTTCCGCGCCTACTTGCCGTGCCGCTCTCAAGGCCTGGCTCAGGAAACAGGGATAACAATCGAGGTAAGTGCGCATCAGACGTTCTCTGGTACCTGTGGGGCGTACGCGGTCGCGCCGGTACTCTGATAGAGCACGCCCGTATCGGTCAACGTTGTCTGCAAGGCGGAAGCGACCAGCCCGCGCAGGTCTTCCACCGCCATCTGCACCCGCGCGTTAATCAGAACGGTCACGGGTGCGCACAGACGTTCAGGGAGATCGTTCTCCCATATCGTATCCTCATCCAACGTTGTGAAACTGAGCTTGACGCCCCCTTGTGCGTCTCGGACAAAGAATTTGAGGTGAGCAACGGGATAAGCAACCTGGCGTAAACCGGCGAGGATCGTCGCGATCAAGCGGACGACCGTGGCGCGCTCCATGCCGGGCAAAGGCGTGAACGTTACCTCCTCATCCAGCCAGGCCAGTTCGGCAGCCCCGGCGATGTAGGGGCCGTAATCCAATGCCAACGCGGGCGGCAGAGACGGCGCGGCGTGTAAAAGTGCCAGCCACGGCGCGACCCCCTCTGGCGTTAGCGAACTTTGCAACAGCAGTGTCTTGTCGGGGAAGCGGCTGCACGCCTGTTCCAGAATGGCATCGCCTTCTTCTGGCAGCAGATCGGCTTTGTTGATCACCAGGATGTTGGTCTCTGCGAGTTGTTGCGCGAAAATGTAGCTGATGTTGTCGCTGAAAGGTAGCGGCAATCCCGCAAGGTAGCGGCGCAGCAGGCGAATATCTGCAAAGACGGAATAGGTGACGCGCGCGCCATCCTGCTCTCCCAACGCGCGCAGCGGGAGCAGCACCGGCCCAACCAGGTCCACGCACGAGCCAACCGACTCGGCAAACAATACCTCGGGGCGCGCCTGCTGCTGAAGTTGTGCGATCCGTTTCAGGAAGTCGCTGTAGTTGCAGCGGAAGCAGCCGCCCGGCACTTCGGCGGTGGGCACGTCAGCCGTCCCCATAAAGGCGGTATCCACCTGGTAGTGGCCTTTATCATTGGTGATCACGCCCACGCGCTGACCTTCCGCCAGTAATGTCTTGAGCGCGTTAATGATCGCCGTGGTCTTGCCACTGCCGAGAAATCCACCGACGACGTGTAAGTCCATGGTTATACTTTTCCCAATCCCTGCTTCTGCAACATAGCCCATGCTGCCCGCAAGGCCTCCGCTGCAGGAGAGTTGCCCGCCGTAACCGGCTCGCCGCGCACCATTGCATCGGTGATCGTGGGATCGTAAAGCAAGCGTCCCACCAATGGGATGTCGTTTGCGGTGCAATAGGTGGTGACGGCCTCTGCCTGCACAGGGCTGAGATCGGCTTTGTTGAGTAACACCGCTGCTGGGATTTGAAAGTGTGTTGCCAGCCCCAGAGCGCGCTCCAGGTCGTGCACGCCGGAAACTGTCGGCTCGGTGACGATGAGCGCTAGATCCGCCCCGGAAAGCGCGGCGATGACAGGACAGCCGATACCCGGTGGCCCATCCACCAACAGCAGGTCGGCCTCGTCGTCGAAAGCGCGCAGCCGCGCCATCTGCTTGACCAGCGTGACGAGCTTGCCGGAATTCTCTTGCCCGGCGAAGAGATGCGCGTGGTAGAGCGGGCCGTAGCGTGTCGTAGCGACAAACCACTGCCCGGCGCGTTGCGGTTGCATCGCAATGGCATTAGCAGGGCACTCGTAGAAACACGCGGCGCAGCCTTCACAGGCGATAGGGTCTACGGCATAAGTGTCGCCTGGCACTACCGCATCGAAGCGACAGACCTCGGCACAGCGCCCGCAGGCGATACAGCGCGCGGCATCGACGACGGCGATCCTGCCGCCGGTAAAATCGTTCGTTTCTTGCGTGACGGGCGACAGCACCAGGCCCAGATTGGCCGCATCCACGTCCGCGTCAGCGAGCACGATACGGTAATCCTGCGCTGCCAAATGCGTCAGCGCTGCCGTCACTGTCGTTTTACCCGTCCCACCCTTGCCACTTAGAATAACCAGTTGTTTCATCAGTACACGTCCAAGTTTTTTAAAAGATATGCTAGTAAATGTAAGGTAGCAGGCGCCAGGAGCGCTGGCAATACGTTTCCCACGCTACCCCGAAGGTCTGATGAAGAAGCGCTTCTTCATCGTGAATACGAAAGAGAACTATACCGAGTACCGGGATGAAGGCCACCAGTCCCACCCACGAGCGAAACAGCAGCGCCAGGCCCGGCGTCGCCAGCAGCACGCCCAGGTAGCGCGGATGCCGCAGAACGCCATACAGCCCGGTGGTAATCAGGCGATGATCTTTTTGCAGCGTCACGTCGGGACTGTAAAAACGGCCAAGAGCAATGCCAGACCAGAGCACCAGACCGAGGCCCAGTCCGACACCCAGCAGCCCCACCCAGCGCAAGACTTCTCCGCCGGACCACACGGCCAGATCGCGCCGGTCGGCAAAGGGTAGGAAAAACAAGCCGCCGTACATCGCCAGAATGACCACGACTTTGACAATGGTCTGCCGCGTCACGCGCTGCCCGCTCTCGTCTTTCCCGCCATGGATTTGCCCTGATGAGATGATCGCGTGATAGACGACGCCCAATCCAAGCAGCAGGGTCAATCCCGCGTAACCCGCGCGCGGCGCGCTGGCGAAGAAGCCCAGCAAATCGCCCAGTCCCCACCCCAACAACACGGGAACCAAGTAAATGATCAATGTGCCGAATAGAAAGCGCAAAGCACGTAAGTATTTCATTTTTCGTCAAATCTCCGGTCCGCTTGATGGGTATGGACGTTCGCCTGTACGCGCTCTAACCAGCCCACATGGTCGGCTGCGTCACCATCAAACGCCGGGACGTAGGGCTTGAGATCGAGAATGGGCGTGCCGTCCACCATATCCACGTTTTCCAGGTGCAATATGTTCCCCTCGCATTCCAGCAGCCGCACCACCGAGAGGCCGATGGGATTGGGGCGCGCCGGAGCGCGGGTGGCGAAGACGCCACGGGGTTCGGTATCCATAAACGGCGTGACTAACAGTCGCGGCGCAGGCGCATGGTGGAAGTGGTAGAGTACGATCACGTGAGAAAAGCCTTCCAGGTCTTGCAGACCGGGCGCGAATTCTGGGTCAATCTCGGCTGTGCCGCGCACGCCGTCCGCACCCGCCGGCTGGATAGGCATCCCGGCGACGTCGTTGAACGGCGTGTGCAAGATGCCGATGGGTCGGTATTGGATGAGGCGCGCGTTGGGCATTGACCGGACTACTCCTCAGCCGCGATCACAAAGACTTGCCCCAGGCCGCTCGATAGGTAATCCGCGCCAAACGCCTCCGCGAAGGCGCGGCGCGCAGGATCTCCGGTGCAGTGGCTTGGGGCGATGCGTTGCACGCCGAGTTCCTGCAGTTCGGCAATCGTGCCAGCGATCTGCGCGGCGCTGGCGCCGCCCAGATGGAAACCGCCGAGTGCCAGATACACGTTCTCATCTAGCTCAGTCTTCGCCTGGCGCACCAGCGTGGCGATGCCGGGGTGCGCACAGCCTGTGATAACGACTAGGCCACACGGTGTTTCCAACGCCAATGCCTGCTCGCGGATTGGATTGCCGAGTTCGCCGGTGGTATGCGCCCCTGCGGCGACCTGTTGTGGTTCTGTCACTTCCACCAGCGTCGCGCCGGCCCGGCGGACGGTATTCTTGATACCCGCCGGGAATGAGTTAGGCACGTACACGGTGACGTCCGGGTTTTCCGCAAGGAAGGCTGCCAGTCCGCCGGTGTGATCGCCGTGGGCGTGCGAGAGCACGACGGTGCGCACCGCCTGCGGGTCGAGACCAAGCGTGCGCATGTTTTGCAAGAGGATATCGCCCTTGCCGCCGGTATCGAAGAGCAGCGGGTGTTCCATGCCCTCCACCAGGCAGGCAAAGCCCCAATCGGTTTGTAAGCGTGGGTCGTGGGCCACATTGTCATAGACTACAGTAATCGTAAGCATTGTTCCGGTTTTCATAGGTTGCGTTCCAGGTGTTGCTGTGAAGGTTGCGCTTGGTGTCGCCGTGGGGGGTATGGCTGTTGCGGATGGCATCAATGTGGGCGTTGCTGTAGACGTGGGTACGCGCGTCAAGGTTGCCGTGGGAAGTACCGTGGGCGACGCTGTGGGCACGGTCGTTGGTGTGGACGTGGCGGGCATCGTGCGCGGCGCACAACTCACCAATCCCACAACTAAGCCAACAAGCAAAAGCCGCGCCCACATTCCTAATCCCCAGTCCCTAATCCCTTCACTTGCTCCCACAGCGCCACGAAACGCTCGCGATATTCGGGGCGAATGGCGATAAGCGATTCGCCGTTGGCGATACCCTCTGCGATGGCGCGTTCCAGCGGGATGCGCAGCAGTATGGGCAGGTTCTCGGTGGCGCAGTAAGCGTCCACACCATCGTCGCCCACCCCGTCGCGGTTGACGACGACGGCGACGGGTAAGCCAAGTTCGTCGCGGGCCACTTCCACCGCCACCTGCAGATCGTGCAGACCGAAGGGCGTCGGTTCGGTGACGAGTAGTACGGCGTCGGCCCCGCGCATAGTTTCGACGACGGGACACGATGCACCGGGTGGCGCGTCGAGGATGATGGGCCGCTCATTCGCCTCTGGTGGAATCGCCCACCCTTTGAGCTGGCGTATCACCGGCACGGCCATCGCTTCGCCCACATCCAACGTTCCATTGAAGAACTCTACCTCACTCGTGCCCGCCTTGGCGACACCTTTTTCCAATATCCCCATCAGATTTAGCGTTTCGTGGATCGCATTCTCTGGGCATTGGCGCGTGCAACTCCCACAGCCGTGACACAGTTCGGGGAAGACGAGGACCTGTTTCCCGATGACGGTGATCGCGTGGTACTCACACACCTCGGCGCAGCGCCCGCAGGCGGTGCAGCGCGCTATATCCACCACGGGGATCAACAGCCCCACATCGCGCTGCGCAGTTATCTCAGGGTGCAGAAACAGCGCGGCGTTGGGTTCTTCGACGTCACAATCCAGAAAAAGGGGGGAAGAAGCGGGATGTGCGGTGGCAAGGCTAAGCGCCAGGCTCACCGCTACCGTTGTTTTGCCGGTTCCGCCCTTGCCGCTGGCAATGGCAAGTTTCATCGAAAGCTATTCCCGGATCATCTGCGTGCCACATTTTGGGCACTGTTTTGCGGTGCAGGGCTGTCCGGGAACGTGCGGCTCACGATGCCCACACGCCGGGCAAACACACTGGCCCCCCGGCCCAGCGGCTGTCCCTCCCATCCGCCCTGGGCCTTGTCCCTGTCCTCGTCCGCCACCGCCTCCTCGTCTGGTTCCACGTCCCATTTCGCTACCTCCTGAAAATAGTCTGATAGTCATTAGTCCGATAGTCCTGCGATCATTTTTATGATCAAGACTGCGCCTCAGGTTTGGTGACACTTCTTTGAAAGCGACTCAAAGTCGCACTACGACCGCCCGCGCCAGCGATGCCGTGCTTGCCGCCCGGCTATCGCCGAGATGACGGACCCCACAACTTTGCTCCCCCGTGGGCGCAGCATATAGATGTCCAAGCGTGTTTAGCACAAGCGGTGCCGCCTGGATGGCCAATTGTGCACCGGCCGCAATCACCGTCGCCAGCGGATTCGTGTCCGGAGAGGATGATACAGGAGTGGCCACATCTGTGGGGGCGTATTCCGGGACTTGCGTCTCTGTGGGAACAGCTTCGATCTCCAACACCGGCTGTAACGCTCCGGCCGGGCAGGCCTGGATACAGGCTTCGCACCCTTCGCATAGCGCATCGTCCAGATGGGCTGTGCCTTCCACCAGGGTCAGCGCGCGGGTTGGGCAAACTTCGATGCATGCGCCACATCCGGTACAACGGGTCACGTCAAGCCATACTGCCGTCATTGCAGTTTCCTTTCGTTGACTCAATTACAAAATCTAAAATCTATTCGTGGCCGTGTTCGACGCTCTCCTTGCAGGGGGCCGCGCCCTTCAGGTCACCGCCCAGATAGCGGGACAATGATGCGCGCACGGTTCCCGCCGCGCCGGTCGCCGCTTCGATGCCATATTGCCGGAAGAGGGCGACGGCTCGGCCACCCATTCCGCCGGAGAGCATCACCTGTGCACCCAGACTGTGGATGAAGGCGGGGACCTGTCCGGGTTCGTGCCGGGAGTAGTATGGATTGGCGATCGTCTCTACAGTGCATACTTCTTGCCCCTCGGTTTCGACCAGGGTGAAGTACGGGCAGCGCCCGAAATGGGGGCTAACCTGGGCATCCAGGCCATTGGTATCCAACACAGAAATTGCAATTTTCGTCATCAAAGTCTCCTAGTCATTAGTCAGATAGTCGTTAGTCATATAGTCCTTAGTCGGATAGTCCTTAATCGGACTGTCGAATAGTCGCAGGCACTCGGCCTTGCGGTAAATCCGAACTCACCTACGTCCGCGGCGATGACGCCCGCCACCCATGCCCACGTGGCCAGCGCCAGGGGTTTCCAGGCGCGCCAACTGCCCGGCGTTGAAGGCCGCGATGGCCTCGCGCACGGTCGCGCCTTCCATGCGGTAGGCCGGGATGCCCGCCGCCTGGATGACGCGGAAGGCATTCGGTCCCAGGTTGGGGGCGATCACGGCCCCCACGCCCTTCTGCAAGACAGTCTGGGCTGCCTGGACGCCCGCGCCACCGGGTGCGTCGATTGCCGGATTGGGCAGGGCCTCGAAGTCCAGCGTTTCGGGATCGACCAAAATGAACACTGGGCTGCGCCCAAAGATGGGGCTGGTCGGCGCATCCAAATCGGTGCCATTAGCAGGAATAACAAGTCGCATCGTCATCTCCTCAGTTGTGAATGAATAGTCCGCCGCCGGAACGACACTGTCCGGCGCGAGTTCATCGTGCAGTGCTCGCAAGTATTCGAGCACCTGTTGCGTATCCTGGAGTTGTGCAATGCAACAGGCCAGCACTGCGTGTCCGGCAGGAGCCAGGGCATAGACGCGGCGCGGCGGACCTTGGGTCTCCTTTTCATCCCACGTGGACGTGATCCACCCCCGCTCTTCCATCCCACGCAGCGCGCGATAGATCACGGTGGGGGCCAGGAAGTCCAGGCCGAACTCGGCCATACGGTTCAAAAGGGTGTAGCCATGGGCTGGAGATTGTTCCAGCAAGAGCAACAATGCCGGATCGAGAAACTGTCCCATCCGGCGGTTGCAGTCGCGTCCATTGCATTGCTGTCCCCCGCGATATCGCACCGTGCACCTCCAAGTTTAGTATAGCATCTATTGCCAATCTGTCAATAGAGTATGGGTGCGGTTTTGGCCTTTGATTATTTAGCTTGTTGAACGCGGATCGGGCCAAAACTGCCACGAAACCGCAATTATCAGGCATCGATCTGACTATTTCCCCAAAGTGAAACGCACCCAAAGTCGACATAGCTTAAATTTTGCATGTTCAGGTCAGTCGTTTTCTTATCCCAGTATAGTGGAACTCACACGAAGTACAATGCGAGTTAACGGCCGTTTTTGCGAAAGGTCAACACACTTGATATAGCATCGAGGGGGTATTGCCGAGGTTTGTTGATATTTATACCGTAAGTTCTCAATCCAGTGTCTGCTGCAACGTCTTCATCAACGTCGCGCACAAAATGCCACACTACAGGAATCAACACGACATCTCCTTCTGGAGCGGCAACCAAAGGCGCGAGTTTAGCTGCCCCGGTGCGTATGATGTTGAGGAGTTGCAAGGATAGCATACGTCTGCGCAGCGACAGCTCGACCACTTGCGTATGAAGTGCAGCCATCTGCGCCGTCGTTTTGATCCCAAAACCTGCTCACACCGTCTGCATGTCCCCCATCAGGCTTCGCCATCGTGTAGCCCACCAGCACACCGCTAATTTCGGTGGCGACTTTAGCCCGATATTGGAGCATTGTACGGATTTGCCTCAGGAAAGCCCGCCATTGCTACTGGGAACTGGCAAAAGCCTATTTTGTTACGAGATACCGTGGCCCTACTCGCAAAGAATTATCCACACTTAATGAAACGTCCCCAACCCTTAACCTATTGTTAACATCCCGATAAATATCTGTTAAACGTTGTGCGATATGCTATATCCAAAGTAAGTATGACGCACAGTACGATGAGTTGCGTGTTAAGAATGTGACTATTATGGCACAGAAAATTCTCGTGGTGGAAGATGACCAAGTTTTGCGCGAGACATTGGCCTACAATTTGAACAAAGAGGGCTATACGGTTTTGACTGCGGAAGACGGCAGCGTTGCTGTCGAAACCACCCGGCGTGAAAAACCGAATTTGATCGTGCTAGACCTTATGCTTCCGGGCATAGATGGCTTTGAGGTTTGCCGTATCGTGCGCCGGGAGAGCAATGTCCCCATCTTGATGTTGACGGCCCGCACGGATGAAGTGGATCGTGTGGTGGGATTGGA
Organism: Anaerolineae bacterium; assembly: GCA_049975385.1. GTDB lineage: Bacteria > Chloroflexota > Anaerolineae > B4-G1 > SLSP01 > DSWT01. The sequence goes on from JBNGDO010000005.1 coordinate 53,612, forward strand.
AGTCGGCGCAGACGATTATGTCACCAAACCATTCAGCATGCGCGAACTGCTGGCGCGTATCAAAGCGCATTTGCGGAGAGAGCGAATGATCCGCGAAACGTTAACGCCGCCGGTAACGCACACGACCGATTTGAAGCCGCCCTTGTCTTTTGGTAATCTTTCTATCGATCTAAATCGGTGCGAGGTGATGCTGGACGGCGATATACTGCCGCTCAAGCCCAAGGAATACGAGTTATTGGCTTCGTTAGCCCTGCACAAAGGCCAGGTGCTTTCCCGTCCCCAACTGATGCAAAGCGTGTGGGGGTGGGATCACAGCGTGAATAGCCGTACGATCGATGTTCACATTCGTTGGCTGCGACGCAAGATAGAGCCTGACCCGGATAACCCCACCCGCATTGTCACTGTGCGCGGCATCGGTTACCGCTTTGAAGGATAAAGAGGCCACAAGAAAATGATGAGTTTGTAAACAAACCTTTCCCTGATCTTAACAAACCGTTAACATTCTGTTGAAACCCCCTTAATCTTCGCGTGTTATGATGACCTTGCGATCAAAAAACAAAACTCAGGAGGAGATAATATGCGTCGCGTAAGTTTAGTTGTGTTTATTTTAGTGGCAATGTTGGTCACGGCTTGTGGCGGTAGTACACCGACTACAGCGCCGACAGCGGTTCCGGAAACTACCGAAGCCACTGAGCCGGCTCCCGTTGCCGAAAGTGGTCAGCACATCAGTGTAGCGGGTTCGACGACGGTGCAGCCGTTGGCGGAGAAGCTGGCGGAAGAGTTCGCGGCCGCGAATCCCGATGTGAAGATCGACGTCGCGGGCGGCGGTTCGAGCGCGGGCGTCAAGGCCGCGGGCGATGGCACCGCCGACATCGGCGCAGCCTCGCGTGAAATCAAGGACGAGGAGAAAACGACCTACCCCGACATCGTGATCTTCGAGATTGCGCGGGACGGCATCGCGGTCGTCGTACACCCCGAAGTGCCCATCGACACGCTGACCAAGGATCAGGTACGCGACATCTTCGCGGGTGTCATCACCAACTGGAGCGAGGTGGGCGGCGAGAACCAGCCAATCACCGTTATCTCCCGTGAGGAAGGCTCCGGCACACGCGGTGCGTTCGAGGAGATGGTGATGGGTGACGATGCAGCGATCACCGATCAGGCGATCTTCCAGGACTCCAACGGCAAGGTGCGCACCACCGTCGCCAGCACCCCCAACTCGATCGCCTACCTGTCCTTTGGTTACCTGGATGACTCCGTGTACGCCGTGGCGATCGACAGTGTGGAAGCCACCGAGGCCAATGCTCTGAGCGGCGCTTACCCTGTCGTCCGCCCGCTGAACATGGTCACCTTGGGCGAACCGACCGGTGTGGTCAAGACCTGGTTGGACTGGATCATCAGCGATGCCGGGCAAGAGATTGTAACAGAGCAAGGATACCTTGCTGTTAAATAAAGGATAAAAGGTTATAAGATCGAGAATCAAGAATCGAAAGGATTCTTGATTCTCGATTCTCGATTCTTGAGTAACGAGGCATCATGAAACTAACGCGGACCGTCGATCGAACCATTCGTTATCTGCTGTTGGGCAGCGCATTATTATCTGTCTTTATTGTGTTATTGATTGGCATATTTACCTTGATCGAAGCCTGGCCGGCGTTCCGTGAAGTCGGGTTGGTGGATTTCCTTTTCAATCCGGTATGGCACCCGCTGCCCGACGATCCCCCCAATAGTGAATTTGGTATCCTGGGGATGATTTATGCGTCGATCATCGTAACGGCAGGCGCGATCATCTTGGGCGTGCCGTTAGGGATCGGGTGTGCCGTGTTTTTGGCCGAAATCGCTCCAGAGGCAATCCACAAACTGGTGCGTCCGGCTGTGGAACTGCTCGCCGGCATTCCCTCTGTCGTCTACGGCCTCGTGGGTATGGTCTGGTTGGTCCCCCTCATCCGCGAACTTATCCCGGTTGCCAATAATCAGGGCTTTGGTTTTCTGGCTTCGTCTATCGTGTTGGCGGTCATGATCTTGCCGACCATCATCAATATTGCCGAAGATGCGATTCGCGCGGTTCCGGAGTCTTACCGGGAGGGCGCGCTGGCTCTGGGCAGCACCCACTGGCAAACGATTGTCAATGTCATTTTCCCGGCGGCGCGTTCCGGCATCGTCGCTGCGGTGATCTTAGGGATTGGGCGCGCGTTAGGGGAAACAATGGCGATGGTGATGGTCATCGGCAACTCTACGGAGTTCCCGGTTCCGTTGACCGCCAATCCGTTGACGATCTTCCTGGCGCGCGGCCGCACGTTGACCGGCAATGTCGTGATGGGCTTGAATTATGCGGCCGGGGTCCACCGCAGCGCGCTGTTTGCCACGGGTGTGGTGTTATTTTTGATGATTATGCTGGTCAACGGCATGGCGCGGGTGATTGTGAAGAAGTGGTCTGATAAGGGGTAACAAGCATGGGAGTGGTAGACGCAGTATTAAACAAAACTAAAACAGCGACTTCATCTAACTTGCAACAAAGGCACTGGATACAGAATGTGGCTTTTGGCGTGCTCTGGTTGACCGGGGGTGTGGTCATCGTCGTTTTGTTTTTTGTCATCATTTATCTGCTGTTGCAGAGTGGGAAGTTCTTCATCGGAACGGAAAACGTGCTTGAAGACATCACGCTAGAATCTTCCAACGAGGCGGTGCGCGATTTCGTCGCTGCCAACCCGGCAGCGATTGGCTATATCTCGTTTGGCTATCTGGATGGGACGACCAAAGCACTGTCGCTCAATCAGACAGCCCCGAGTGTGGCCAACATCGCCAATGACACGTATCCCCTGGTGCGCACGCTCTATATGGTTACCCACGGCGAGCCAAGCCCGGAGGTACAGGCCTGGTTGGATTTTGTGCGCAGCGCCGAAGGGCAGCAATTCCTCACCGAGGCTGGTTATATTGCTCTGACCGAATCGGCCGAGTTTCAGTCGGCGGCACACGCGATAAGTAGTGAATTGACGCTGGCCGGTTCTACGACGGTGGAACCGTTGGCGGAGCAACTCGCGGCTGCCTTCGCCAGCCATTACCCGGATGTGACCATCACCGTGGAGGGCGGCGACTCTACCGCCGGCATCAAAGCAGCAGGCAAAGGCAGTGTGGATGTGGGGATGAGTTCCCGCGACATCAAAGAGGTAGAACTGGTTCGCTACAAAGAACTGCGTGTGTTTGACATTGGCTATGACGGCATTGCGGTCATTATCCACCCGACGCTACAAATCAGTTCACTGACCTACAATCAATTGCGTGACATTTACAATGGTTACATTGATAATTGGGCTAAAGTCGGCGGGCCGGATGTGCCGATTGTCGTCGTAGGACGCGAGAGCGGCTCCGGTACGTCGGAAAGCTTTGAAGCGTGGGTGATGAGCAAAGAGCGGTTGATTCAGGAAGGATGGGAAACCGGCAACGTGACCATGATGGCTCAAGGCATTGGGGCCAGTTTCAAGGCCGTCTGGCGCTTTCTCACGGCCAAACCGCTGCCGGGTATGGGCGGCAAAGGTGGCATCTCGACAACCATCATCACCACGGTCTACATGGTGATTTTGACACTGCTCATCGCGACGCCATTAGGTGTTGGCGCGGCAATTTATTTGGTGGAATACGCCGGGGAAATGGGCAGCCAAAGTCGTTGGATGCGCCGGATCGTCGAAACCATCCGCTTTGCGGTTGAAACGCTGGCCGGGGTGCCTTCGATCATCTTTGGTCTGTTTGGATTTGCGTTATTCGTCACCGTGATGCATCTCGGCCTCTCGATGCTTTCCGGAGCGTTGGCGGGGGCGTGTTTGATCCTCCCGGTGATCATCCGCACGACGGAAGAAGCCTTGCTCACCGTGCCGCGCGCTTATCGTGAGGGCAGTCTGGCTCTCGGAGCGACGAAGTGGCAGACGAACTGGCAGGTCGTCTTGCCGACAGCTATGCCCGGCATCGTCACCGGCGTTATCCTCGGTGTAGGCCGCATCGTCAGTGAAACGGCCGTCTTCTACGTGACGTTGGGCGGCAGCATCCATTTGCCCGAGTCGGTGATGGATCAAGGGCGCACCATGGTGCTGCATTTGTATTCTTTGATGATGGACGCCAACGCCCCTGCTCCAGCGATGGGCACGGCGATGGTCTTGGTAGTGACAATCATTCTTATCAATTTAGCCATTAATTATCTCTCTGGACGCATTGCACGCCGGTTACAAGGCAAAGCGTAAAGAAAAGTTCAGGGTGGCCGAGTAGGGAAAGGCGTAAGGGAAAAAGGAGTTTCCATAGCTTATGACCGCATCTGAGGTTCGACTGGAAGTTCGAGATTATAATATGTATTATGGCGATTTTAAAGCCCTGGACGGGGTCAACGTAAAAATCCCGGCCCAACAGGTGACGGCCATCATCGGCCCTTCCGGGTGTGGCAAGAGCACATTTTTGCGCACCTTCAACCGGATGAATGATTTGATCCCTTCCGCGCGCACTGAAGGGCGGGTGTGGTTGGATGGCACCGATATTTTTAGCATGGATGCTGTAGACTTGCGGCGTCAGGTTGGTATGGTGTTTCAGCGCCCCAATCCTTTTCCCAAGTCCATTTATGACAATGTCGCTTATGGGCCACGCATGAACGGCCTGCGCGACAAAGCCAAACTGGGCGAGATTGTGGAGCGCAGCTTGCGCGACGCGGCGTTATGGGATGAGGTGAAAGACGATCTGGGCAAGTCCGGCCTCGCGCTATCTGGTGGGCAGCAGCAACGGCTGTGCATCGCGCGCGCCCTGGCGGTCGCCCCGGAGGTTATCTTGATGGACGAACCGGCCTCCGCGCTCGATCCTATCGCCACACTGCGCATCGAAGAGCTGATCCGCGAACTCAAGAAGCAGTACACGATCGTCATCGTCACGCACAACATGCAGCAAGCTGCACGTGTTTCGGACTACACCGCCTTCTTCTACACCGACGAAAGCCGCACGGGCATCCTCGTCGAGTTTGGTAGCACGAAGAAGATTTTCACCAACCCGGACGACAAGCGGACAGAAGATTACATTACGGGAAGGTTTGGATAGAGAGGAGTAAGGAGGCAACGATGAGTAAAAAACGCGTTTTGTTTCTCTGTACGGGCAACTCTGCGCGGAGTCAGATGGCTGAGGCACTGGTGAATCATTCCCTGGGCACGTTATGGGAAGCACATTCTGCCGGAACGAAGCCGGCCGGCTACATCCATCCGATGGCGCTTCGGGCATTGGCCGAGTTGGGTATTGATGGTTCAGAGCAGTGGTCCAAATCGACCGAGAAATTTCGTGGGATGGACTTTGATGTGGTGATTACAGTATGTGACCAGGCGGCCAAGAATTGTCCGGTATGGTTAGGCCAGGGACGCCAGGTCCACATAGGTTTTCCCGATCCGGCAGCCGCCGAAGGTGGCGACGCGGCGAAAATGCAGATATTCCGCCAGGTACGCGACGCGCTGCGCGAGCAAGTATTAGCCTATCTGACGAATTGGCCGCAGGAATCACACCCTGAGCCATTTGTGACCAGCGAGGTTCTCATCAGTGGTGAGGATTCTGGTTCGCACTCTGCGCTCCCACACATATAGAAACTGTCTAAATCGAGGTACAAGAATGCCCAAACCACGTGAAACGCTTGCGCGCGAAATACAGCATCTCGAGGATGAGATCCTGATT
>JBNGDO010000006.1:0-924 GCA_049975385.1 Anaerolineae bacterium
GCGTTCCCCCCTCTAACTCCCCCCAGCGGGGGGAGAAAATGAAGTCTCCCCACCACCGGGGGGGGATTAAGGGGGGGCAAGTGCTGATTGCCGGATTATTTTCTTGATTTTCATTAAGCGCAATTATCGGATAAGTGCTTAGTTCATGTTCAGGTCAGTCGTTTTCCAAGCAAAGCGTTCGAACGAGTATTAAGTTATTCTTGGGCGCGACTTTGACGAGAAAGAGAGGATCGTGATTATGTCTGTAGAATCTCAGCCTGTGCAATCTGCTGCTGGACCACCGGCACAGAAGGGCGCTCCTTCCTCTAATATGCTACTCAAATTGTTGCGTTATACCGTCCTCAAACTGGGAGCGCTCTTTATTGCGGTCGCCATTGGTATCTATTTGATTGTCTTGATCGCCAATATGGGCGGGTACGTAGATCAAATGATCATCGGTCAGGCCCGCGAGCGGATCTCGTTGCAGGTGAGCATGGATCCGGAGCTCAAGCAACTCCCCACAGAAGAGCGTCTCCAGATGATTGACGATCTGGTGGCGTTAGAAGAGAAGCGTCTGGGGTTCGATCAACCCTTTTTGATCCGCAGTTTCCGCTTCTTGGGGAATGCACTGACCCTGCAGTTGGGACGGGCGCAGTTTATGTCCAGCGACAGTGGTTCCCGCCTGGTGAAGAACATCATCCTGGAACGACTGGCGCCGACGTTGCTGTTGATGGCCACGTCGAACCTGCTCTTATTCTTTGTCAACCTCTTCTTTGCCTTGTTCCTTTCGCGGCATTATGGGAGTTTCCTGGATAAGGTCGTTATCTCGCTCTCCCCCATCTCTTCGGCGCCGGCCTGGTTTTATGGCATTTTCTTGATTTTGCTTTTCGCCGCGGTCTTGGGCTGGCTCCCGTTTGGGGGTATGGTGGCGGCGCCGCCACCCGA
>JBNGDO010000006.1:934-58782 GCA_049975385.1 Anaerolineae bacterium
CAGACAGGACCGTACTTGCTCAGCCTCGGAAAGCATCTCATTCTCCCCGTAATCGCGTGGTTGATCAGCGGATTTTTTGGGGGGGTCTACGGCTGGCGCACCTTCTTCCTGATCTTCTCGATGGAGGATTACGTGGAGCTGGCGCGGGCCAAGGGGCTGTCGAGCCGGCAGATCGAGCGGCGCTACATTCTTCAGCCCACGCTACCGAATATCATCACCAATTTTGCACTGATGTTGATCTGGTTGTGGCAGGGGGCGACGATTCTGGAGACGATGTTCAACTGGCCTGGTTTGGGGCGGTTGATCTACCAGGCTGTTGGCCTCTTTGATTCGCCGGTGATCGTCGGCACCTCGGTTATTTATGCTTACTTGCTGGCGCTCACCGTCTTCTTACTGGACTTCATTTATGCCCTCGTTGATCCCCGGGTGCGCGTGGGCAGTGGAGGAGCAGGCAAATGAAATGGTTGAGACGGACGTTTAATGATATCAAGCAGTATCCCTCGGCGGTCGGGGGGGTGATCATCATCGCGTTGTTGGTTGCGCTGGCAATCTACACGGTGATTGCCATTCCCTATAGCGAGGCCATCAGGCTCTGGCGAGGTGGTGAGGACGTGTGGGGAGATAACCCACGCCTCGCCCCGCCGGCGTGGACCAATCTGTTCCGCAGCAAGAAACTGCCGGAGACGATCGTCATCACACCTGACGGTGAAAATTTCACGAAGAGCACGTCGGTCATCGCCGAGGACATGTACGACGTGACCCTGGAATATACTTTTGATTATCCCTACGACGAGTTTCCCCAATCGATAACGATCTTCTTCACCACGCAGTACGAAGAGCGCGCGCCTCACCTCTCCATCTCTTGGATCACGCCTGACGAACGGAAGATCCGGGTCGGTGATATAACCGCGGACTACAAGCTAACCTACCGCCTTGATCAGGACAAGCGTCTGATCCGCCGGCTGGATGATGTGGAGCCCCGTATCGGTCTCTTTGCCGATCCTGAGCAAGCGGGCGCCCCTGTGGCCGTCAAGGGGACCTACACGCTGTTGGTTCAGGCGACCACGTTTGAGAAGGATTCGGATGTGGACGCCAAGGTCGTGCTCTACGGCAGGGTCCATGGCATGACGGGCACCGATCACCAGCGCCGTGATATTACGGTCGCATTGCTCTGGGGAACGCCCATTGCCCTGGCTTTCGGGTTGCTCGCCGCGGTTGGTACCACGGTCACCACCATATTCATCGCTGCAATTGGGGTCTGGTTTGGTGGGGTTGTGGACGAATTGATCCAGCGCATCACCGAGATCAACATGCTCTTGCCCCTCTTACCCATCCTCATCATGGTGGGGACGTTCATGTCGCGCAGCCTGTGGGTCATTCTGGGGTGGATCATTCTCTTGAGCATCTTCGGCGGCTCGATCAAGAGCTACCGGGCGATCTTCCTGCAGGTCAAGGAGTCACCCTACATCGAGGCGGCGCGGGCTTACGGTGCCAGTAACTGGCGGCTGATTACCTTGTACCTTATCCCGCGCATTATCCCGGTCCTGATTCCCAGGTTGGTGAGTTCAATTCCCTCATTCGTCTTCCTTGAGGCGTCGCTGGCTTTGTTGGGTCTGGGTGATCCTGTTCTCCCGACCTGGGGGAAGCTAATCGACGATGCCCGCGCCAATGGCGCACTGTATAATGGTCTGTATTATTGGATTCTGGAGCCGGGGGCGTTGCTGATGTTCGCCGGTCTTGCTTTTGCCATGGTGGGTTTTGCGCTGGATCGTATCTTCAACCCCCGCCTGAGGGAGGTATAACCGTGGCTGACAAAGAAATCTTACTCGATGTCAAGGATCTTGTTTTGCATTTCAGCACGTCCAAAGGCGTGGTACGGGCCGTGGACAGTGTCAATTTCCAACTGAACGACGATGAAGCGGTGGTCGTTGTGGGTGAATCGGGGTGCGGCAAGACCTCGCTGGCTAAAGCGATTCTGCGTTTGTTGCCCCGTAACGTGTATACCTACACCGGTAAGGTCTATCTCAAGGGCGAGGACGTGATGCAGTTGAGCGACGAGGAGTATCGCCGGCAGGTGCGCTGGCGCAAGATGTCGATGGTGCCGCAGGCGGCCATGAACGCGCTCAATCCGGTTCTCAAGGTCGGCGATCAGGTAGCGGAGCCTTCTATCATCCACAGCGGGATGCGCAAAGAGGAAGCTTTGGAGCAGGCCAGCAAGATGTTCCAGCATGTGGGTGTCCCCCAAGACTTCCTGAATCGCTATGCCTTTGAATTGAGTGGGGGGATGCGCCAGCGCGTCGCGATCGCGATGGCCCTGGTGACCTGGCCGGATCTCATCGTGCTCGACGAGCCGACCTCGGCGTTAGACGTCTTGACGCAGGCGAACATCTTCAACGTCCTGAAGGAGCTAAAGGGTGAACTGGGGCTTAGCTTTATCCTCATCACCCACGATATCGCCACCTCCAGCGAGTTAGCTAACAGCGTGGCCGTGATGTACGCGGGCCAAATCGTGGAGCGGAGCGACGCGCACCGGTTCTTCGATAAGCCACTGCACCCTTATTCAGAGAAGTTGATGAATAGTGTGCCGCGTCTGCGTGGCGATCAGGAGCCGGATTTCATCACCGGTCAACCCCCAAGTTTGCTTTCGCCGCCCACCGGGTGTCGCTTTGCCGAGCGCTGTACCAAGCGCTTCGCCCGCTGTGACGAAGATCCCCCGGTCATCGAACAGGATGGGCGTTCGGTTAAGTGTTGGTTGTACGCGTGAGCGAGAGGAGCGCTGTTCTATGTCCGTTCAAATGAATGTAAAGGGTCAGGATAAGGCATTGGCACAGGATGAAGTGTTGGCAATGAAAAGCGATACTGTGACATCGAATGATGTTTTGTTATCGGTCAAGGACCTGCGGGTCTGGTTTGAGTTGCGGCGTTTTGGCTTCGGGCACGCCGGGTACGTGCGGGCAGTTGATGGTGTCTCCTTCGATCTGAATCTCGGAGGAACCATCGCTATCGTTGGCGAGAGCGGCTGTGGCAAGTCGACTTTGATGAAGACGATTTTGGCGCTTCATCGTCCCACGAAGGGAGATATCCTTTTCGAGGGACAAAACTTGAATGCACTCAGGGGTAACGAGATGCAGGAATACCGCGCCCAGGTCGGTTATGTGCAACAGGACCCTTATGAGGCGCTGGCGCCTTTTATGAGCATCCAGCGGATTCTTGAAGAGCCACAAATTATCAACGGGATCAAGGATAAAGAGGAGCGTGATTTCCGTTTGCGCCGCGCCATGGAAGAAGTCAAAATGAGTCCCGTGGATGATTTCTTGCCCAAATTCCCGCATATGCTGAGTGGCGGGCAGCAGCAGCGGGTGGTCATCGCGCGGGCGATGTTGTTGAATCCGAAGCTCATCGTGGCCGATGAACCGGTTTCGATGCTGGACGCTTCGGTGCGCGTGGAGATTCTCAAGCTGTTGCGCAATTTGCAGGAAGCCCACAATCTGGCGGTCATCTACATCACGCACGACCTTTCGACCGTGCGTTATTTCTCGGAGCGCGTCTTTGTAATGTATGCCGGGAAGGTTGTCGAGAACTCCTTGATCAACGATCTGATTCGCAATCCATACCATCCCTATACGGATGCGCTACTGGCGGCTACCTCCGATCCAGATGCCGATAATGCGACGCGTTTCCGGGATGTGCCCCCAGGCGAGCCGCCAAGCTTGGTTAATCCGCCCAATGGTTGTCGTTTCCATCCGCGTTGTACGCACAAGATCGAGGGCCTGTGCGAAGTAGAGGAGCCTCCATACTTCGAACCGGAGACTCAACACTTAGTCGCTTGTTGGTTGTACAGGTGAGCACTATGCTGGCACATCCCTGGAAATTGCTAGTGGTAGCTTTCGCCCTCTTGCTGCTTGGCGTGCTGCTCCCACTACTCATCGTGTTAAGGCTTCTCCCTTCCACGTTCTTCTTGAACTTTCTTGCCTACTTCGCATCCTTTTCCGGTATGATTCTGGGGTTGATTGGCTCTGTCTTGTATACCCGTATGCGCAAAAAATAAGCCTTAGGTAGTTCCAAGATTTAAATCAGCCCAAACCGAGAGTAAGCACCCTAGGAAGCGATTGCTTTTGGGATGTTTATTTCCTTGGAACTGGCTTAGCGTGCGAGTGATTGACAGCCCCGCAGCCGTGTCATGGCTGCGGGGCTGCGATCTTCCTGGCGTCTGCATACACGTTCGCGTACAAGCAAATGCGCGACAGCGTCGCGTTCAGGTTACATTCCTCACGGCTCGCCGCGATAACGGGTCCAGGGCTTGCCCTTGGGGGTTCATATCTATGAATTCTTGACTTTTCGATTTTTGTCCTTAGAATGAAATTTGTTCGCAAACGTAACCCCCACGAAGGAAGAGAGAGATGTCACGTAAGAAGTTGATGGCTATGATTGGGACGATTGTGCTGTCGAGCATGATATTGTCCGCCTGTATGATAACTCCGACCCCTGAGATAATCATCGAGACTGTCGTGGTTGAGAAAACTGTTGAGACGATCGTTGAGAAGGTCGTCGAGAAAGTTGTTGAGAAGACCGAGGAACCGGCTGTCGGCGACGGTCTCAAAACGCTGGTGGTCTGCCAGAGCCAGGAACCTGACACGCTGTATTGGTATGGTGGCAATATGCTCGCAGCGCGCCACATTCAGCACGCGGTGTACGATGGCCCCATCGATAGCCGTACCTATGGCTACCAGGCCGTCATCCTCGAAAAACTGCCGAGCACCGAGGACGGCGACGCGATCATCAACGCCGTCACCGTCCAGGCCGGCGACATCGTTGTGAACGATGCCGGCGATCCCGTTGAATTGATCGAAGGTATGGTGGTGCGTCCGTACGGCTGTCGCTCGACGGAGTGCGCCGTAGCGTTCGAAGGCCCGCCGATGGAAATGGACCAGATGTTTGTCACCTTCAAACTGCTTGATGGCCTCAAGTGGTCCGACGGTGAGGATTTGACGGTGGATGACTCCGTCTATACCTTTGAGCTGGCTGCCGACCCTTCCACGCCCGTGAGCAAGTTCACGATTGACCGCACGGCTTCCTACGAGGCGCTGGATGATAGGACTGCGATGTGGATTGGGCTGCCCGGCTACGTTGATAAAACTTATTTCACGAATTTTTGGATCCCCATGCCCCGGCATCTCTGGCAGGAAGAACTGGGCTACGGCCCTGCCGATCTTCTGGAAGCGGAGGAATCTACTCGCATGCCTATGGGGTGGGGTGCGTTTGTCATCAAGGAATGGGTGCCCGGTGATCACATCACCGTCGAGAAGAATCCCCTTTATCACCGCGCTTCCGAGGGCTTGCCCTATGTGGATACTATTATCTTTCGTTTCGTCTCCGATCCAAACTCTGCTGTGGCGCAGTTGATCTCCGGTGAGTGTGACATCGTCACCCAGGATGCGATGTCGGCAGATCTGACGCCATTGTTGCTCAAGCTCGAGCAGGAAAGCGTGGTCGAACTCGCCAGCGTCGCCAGCACCACGTGGGAGCACGTGGACTTCGGTATCAGCCCCGCGCCCGAGTACGAACGCCCGGATTTCTTCGGAGATGTGCGCATGCGTCAGGCGTTTGCCTATTGCCTCGATCGCCAGATCGTGGCGGACACCGTGTTGTACGGTCTCTCCACCGTCATCGATTCTTATCTTCCACCTGATCACCCCTATCACGCCGACGGTTTGCCCGAGTATCCCTACGATCCTGAGCAGGGGCAAGCCCTGCTTGAGGACATGGGGTGGGTGGATGCTGATAGTGACGGGGTGCGCGAAGCCAAGGATGTTGAGGGTGTTCTTGATGGAACGCCACTCGAGTTCACATGGTTGAGTGTGACCGATGCGTCGCGTATTCAGTCCATGCAAATCTGGCAGCAGAATCTGGCTGACTGCGGGTTCATCGTCAATCTGGAAAATATGCCGGTGGGGCAGTATTTTGCCAATGGGCCGGATGGCCCTTTGTTTGGTCGGCGCTTCGACGTCACCTCTTTTACGAGCAGCGTCGAGCCTTCCTGCAGTCGCTATGTGAGCAGTGCGATTCCCACCGCTAACAATGGCTGGAGTGGGGAGAACGTCTCTGGTTTCGCGGATCCCGATTTCGACGCGGCCTGCAACCGTGCGCTTACCGCTCTTCCCGGGACCGTCGACTACTTTGAGGGGCATCAAGACGCTCAACGCATTTTCTCCGAACAACTGCCGGTGCTGCCGCTTTTCCTGCACTACAAACTCGCGCTGCTGCGCCTGGAGGTGGATGGTTTCATCTTGGATGCAACTGAAGATTCTGCGATGTGGAATATCGAGGCGTTTGATACGCAATAGTCGTAGTGTTTGTTTTGTGGTGGCAGTGCCTCAACGCTGCCACTTTTCTTAAGGGGAGTAGGCCGTGGAAAACGTTACGCAAGTCGATAAGATTCTTGAGGTGCATAACCTCAAGACGTACTTTTATACCGATGATGGTGTGGTGAAGGCCGTCGATGGGGTAGATTTTGACGTCAGGCGGGGGGAAATCGTGGCTTTGGTGGGGGAATCCGGCTGCGGGAAGAGCGTGACCTCATTCTCGATCATGCAGTTGGTGGGAGCGCCAGGGAAAGTTATCGATGGGGAAGTGTTATTCAACGATCAAGACCTATTGAAACTCCCTGAGGCCGAAATGCGTTTGATGCGTGGCGACCGGCTGTCGATGATTTTCCAGCAACCCACGTCATGTCTGAACCCGGTATTTCGTGTTGGCGAGCAGATTGCGGAGGTTTTGCAGATTCACCGGGGTATGGACAAGAAAGAGGGATGGGAGAAAGCCATACACTTGCTGCGCATGGTCGGTATCCCGGAACCGGGGAAGCGCGTCCATTCGTTTCCACACGAACTCTCCGGTGGTATGGCACAGCGCGTGATGATCGCCATGGCGTTGGCCTGCGAACCGGAACTGCTGATCGCCGATGAGCCGACGACGGCGCTTGATGTGACGATCCAGGCGCAAATATTGGACCTGATGCGTGGTCTGCAACGTGAGTTTGGCGCATCGATCATCCTTATCACGCACGATATGGGCGTGGTGGCGGAGATGGCGGCACGGGTATCGGTTATGTATGCGGGGCGCGTGGTCGAACAGGCCGCCGTCGATAGACTTTTCGACAACCCGCTGCATCCCTATACGCATGGTTTGTTAGCCTCCATTCCGGTGATGGGGGTCGTGAAGAACCGGCTGGATACCATCCCCGGAGTGGTGCCCAATCTGATTGATTTGCCACCAGGGTGTAAGTTTGCCCCGCGCTGCCTGGCGCGCGTTGAACACAATTTGCAGATTTGTACTGAGCGCGAACCCGATTTAATCGAATATGAGCCTGATCACCACGTGCGTTGCTGGCTTTACCAGGAGCAGAAGGAGAAGCGCAATGACTGAGTATCAAACGCAACCTATGCACGACACCGGGAAAGATGACCTGGTTGTTGTGCGGGACCTGGTAAAGCATTTCCCCATTCGTGGGGGACTTTTCCAGCGCGTTCAGGCACACGTAAAAGCCGTCGATGGCGTCAGTTTCACGATCAAGCGCGGAGAAACATTGGGGCTTGTGGGGGAATCTGGTTGCGGAAAAACAACGGTCGGCCGCACGCTGCTGCGTTTGATCCCGCCAACTTCTGGTCAGGTCTTATTCGAGGGCCGCGACGTTTTCACCATGCGTGATAACGAATTGAAAGATCTCCGTAAGGATATGCAAATTGTCTTCCAGGATCCATACTCTTCGCTGGATCCGCGTATGCCGGTGGGTGAGAGCATTATGGAGGGAATGCTCATCCATCACGTTGGGTCGCCCGAGGAACGTTGGGAGAAGGTCATTCACCTGCTGCGTATGGTCAACATGGAAGACTTTCATGCCAAGCGTTACCCGCACGAGTTCTCTGGCGGGCAACGCCAGCGGATCGGCATCGCGCGCGCATTGGCGTTGGATCCCAAATTCATCGTCGCCGACGAGCCGGTATCGGCGCTGGATGTGTCGGTGCAGGCACAGGTGTTGAACATCCTCATGGACTTGCAAGAACAATTGGAGTTGACCTATCTCTTTGTCGCGCATAACCTGAGTGTCGTGGAACACATCAGCACACGGGTGGCAGTGATGTATCTTGGCAAGATGGCCGAATTGGCCGACCGTCACGAAATCTTCGCGCACCCTCTGCATCCATACACACAGGCGCTGATGTCGGCTATTCCTATTGCTAATCCTCGCAAGGCCGGGTCGCGTGACCGCATCATCCTGGAGGGTGATGTGCCCAGTCCGATCAATCCGCCCCAAGGTTGTCACTTTCATCCGCGCTGTTCCTATGCGATCAACGGCCTGTGCGATCAGGAAGAACCAACCTTCAAGGATTACGGTTCGGGGCACCATGTCGCTTGTTGGCTGGTAGACAAAGAAGCCAGTTAAACTCTTGCGTGGGATAAAACGGAGGGATATGCCCTCCGTTTTTTTGTCGCTGCGTCCTCAGCGTGCTTTCCAAATTAGCTAAGGCGGGGTATAATTTATTGTAGGAGGGAGCAGAACGATGCGCAAACAACCTGGCTTTTTGGGGATATTGATCGTGTTGGTCGTTGTGGCCGGACTGTTAGTGTGGTGGATTGGCTCCTTGACCAACGGTGACCAACTGTGGTTTTTGCGGGTCTTCAACGCACAAGCTGATTGGATTGCCATTTATTGGGATGGCGGGACGTACATGTTATTCCCTGAGGACGCAGTTTATGAAGAGGTTATGTCTGCCTTTGCCGACGCCGTCGCGCATTGGGTGGGCTATGAGGAAGAAGTAGGCCTTTCTAACGATAGGTTGGAGCACTATCGTGAGGAGGGTCGTCTTCTGGAACTGCATTACAATACCTCGGTCCAGGTGCACACCCGGCATTCATATCCTAGGGCGCGGAGCTTTTTTGTCCCACTTGCTGGGACAGATGCGGATTTTTGTAGGATATTTGCTGGTTTAGGCGATACACCACGGTCCGGTGTGTTGAATGCCAGCGATGCGCGATTCGCGCGTTTGTTGGCAACGGTCGAACAGGCCGTCCCCGGTTACTAAGAGGTACAATGATCGATTCACAAGCGCGCATCCTGGTGGTCGATGATGACCCCAAGATGATCCACCTGGTCAAAGAGGTGTTGGACATGATTCCCTGCGAGGCGCTGGTAGCGGTCGAAGGAGAAGGGGCGCTGGCGTTGCTGCAGCAGGAATTGGAAAAGGGAACCCCGGTCGATGCTGTGTTGCTCGATGTGATGATGCCCGGTGAAGATGGCTTCCGCATTCTGGAGCGGATGAAGGCCGATCCACAGTTAGGACAGACCCCGGTGATCCTCATCACCGGCCTGGACTCCATTCCATCGAAGACGCGCGGCCTCCGGATGGGGGCTGACGATTATATCATCAAACCTTTCGATCCCCAGGAATTGATGGCGCGCGTGGGGGTAGTGCTACGCATTCGCCGGACGGAGCAGATGCTCCGGCGACGTAATCAAGAATTGGCAGCTCTTGACGATATCAATCGCATGGTGTCCTCAAGCCTAGATTTGGATGAGGTGTTAGCTTCAGCATTGGAAGGCCTGGGGCGCTTGATCGAAACTGACGCGCTGGCCTTGGTGCTCAACGACGAAGAAACCCAGTCGTGGGTGGTGCGGACGGCGCGCGCGCAGTCTGAAGTCTGGCTTGAGGGGCGGGTTATTCCCGCTGATGACACTGTTTTGCTGGGTGTGGTGAGCGATGACCGCTCTCTGTTTTCCCGGGAAGTAAGTGAAGGCTTTTGGAATGAAGCGCTGAACTGCGCTCCTCTAGACATTCTGTGCGTGCCGTTGATGAAGGGCAGAGAGCGTATCGGCGCGCTGGTTGTTCTGAATCAGGTTGGGGAACTGGACGAGGAATCGATTCCGTTAGTAGAGCACCTTGCGGCGACTGTCTCGGTGGCGGTCCAGAACGCGTGGCTGTTTCAGGATTTGGAGTCCTT
The DNA here is from genome assembly GCA_049975385.1 of Anaerolineae bacterium. GTDB lineage: Bacteria > Chloroflexota > Anaerolineae > B4-G1 > SLSP01 > DSWT01. The sequence continues at coordinate 10,934 of JBNGDO010000006.1, forward strand.
CGCTGAAGAAGTTGAGCGTTCCCAAAACCAGCTCATCCAGGCTGAAAAGATGGCTGCGGTCGGGCGTTTAGCGGCATCATTGGCGCACGAAATTAACAATCCGCTTCAGGCAATTCAGAATAGCCTGCATCTGACCCTCCATCAAAGCCTGGAGGAGGAAAAAAGGCGGCAGTTCCTCGAAATGGCCCAGCAAGAGGTGACCCGTCTGGTGCAGATCGTGCGTCGTATGTTGGATTTCTATCGCCCCTCATCGGCGATGCAATCCCTGGATGTGAATCGACCAGTGGAGGATGCGCTGGCGATTGCCGGTAAACGCTTGCAACAAGCGCGGATCGAGGTTGTGTCGCGACTGTCGTCGAATTTGCCCCCAGTACGTGGTGCGCCCAACCAATTGACGCAGGTGTTTCTTAACGTTATCATCAACGCATTGGAGGCTATGCCCGACGGTGGAACGTTGTGGGTTGGTACAGCCTATCATGCCGAACGCCGGCAAATCGTGGTCGCGTTCCGTGACAGCGGTCCGGGCATTGTACCGGAGATGCGTGAGCACATGTTTGAACCCTTCCACACATCTAAATCGACCGGCACAGGATTGGGGTTGGCCATCAGTTATGGCATCGTTGAGCGGCACGGCGGCATGATTGAAGTGGAAAGTCCTCCAGGAGCTGGGACGACTTTTATCGTACGTTTGCCGCAGCACTACGAGGAGGCTTGATGGAGGAAATCCGCATTTTGGTGGTGGATGACGAAGCAGCCGAGCGTATTACCCTCGGTGAAGTCCTGCGTCTCGAGGGATATCACGTTACGTTGGCGGCTTCCGGTGAGGAGGCACTCGCCATCGTACGGCAGGAACCCATGTTTGACCTGGCGATTCTTGACCTAAGGTTGCCCGGTATGGATGGCTTGCAGGTTCTCGATGGCATCCGTCGGATTTCTTCGGAAACTATCGTTATTCTTATTACCGGTTACGGCACGTTGGAGACGGCGGTGCAGGCGTTGCGCAAGGGCGCGTACGACTTCTTACTCAAGCCCAGCCCCGTCGAAGAGGTGTTGGTAGCCGTGCGGCGCGCGCTCTCCGAACTGAAAGCTGGGCGCCACCGTCGTTTGTTGATCAGCCAACTGCAGAATACGTTGCAAGCTCTGGTGGCAACGACGGATGGTTTGATGGGGACTGAGGCTCTATCTGAACAGGCACAGGACGATGATGGCACTACTGTCGTCGGTGATATCCAGATCGACAAGGCTAAACATATGGTCACGTATCGCGGGCAACCAGTCGAACTGACTCCGACAGAGTTCCGTCTTCTGGAATGTATGGTTGCGCGGGTAGGCGAAGTATGTACACCGCAAGAGCTGGTACGCTGTGCGCAGGGATACGATACCGATGCCTGGGGGGCACGCTCGATCGTGCGGGTTCACATTCGTCGTCTACGGCGCAAGCTAGAACCTGAGCCTGAGAATCCACGCTATATTTTGAATGTGCGTGGGGTGGGCTATCTCTTTGTCTCTTCGCCGGAGCAAGCGCTTGAGCCGGTAGAGGATTAGGAGCGTGGCCGGCTCGCTAGAAATGGGCCGTGCCTTTTTTTCGATGCATGAGCAATTTGCTTTACGGTGGGTTGGTGTTAGAATTTAATTGTCGTTGATTCCTTAGGGCCTAACCGCGCAGATGCTTGCACAACGAGCAAGAAAACGCGCGTCGAGAGCCTATTTGGTTCCGGCTTGTCCGGGTTAGGGAATCGGGAGGACAATTCTATGGCAGATAAAGAAAATTTGGTGAAGATGCAGAAGCTACGCCGAACAGTCGATCGCTTGCGCAATATGCGCTCTAGCGGAGCGCCTTCGATTCGCAAGACATCCTGGTTCGCGCGACTAAAAGTTCGCTTAGGATTACCCCCTGTGCGGGAAGGTGCTGAGGAGTAAGGCTGCTGGTTGGGCAGCTAGCTTGGCGGCCCCAAATTGTGAACTTGGCGCCGCCAAACTGTGAGCTTGGCGCAATCACTGGAAAATAACAACAGCGCGGCGGTCCGCCGCGCTGTTGTCGTTTTTGTGCCTACCACCACAGCAGGAACACATTTTGGGCCGATGTACTCAATCTCCCATACGTCACAACGACGCGTACGACAATATTCGTGCCGGAGCGTCCTTCGTTGACGGGCAATGAGGCATTGGCAAAGCCTCGTTTATCTGTGAAAAGCGTTTGCGTGCTATCGGGAAGAATTCTGTTCGTGTTCATCTCACTGAAACTAATCTCAACCCGTGCGTTCTCTACATAATCGCCGTTGGTATCGGTCACCAGAACGGTCACCGTTTGATTGCGTTTTGCAGTCATCACCGAGTAGCGTAGCGACACCATAGCACGCAGCCCGCTAATCTCGGGGAGAGCGGTCTCCGGCGTTACGAAGATCGAATTGAGCGGACGTAATGCCTCCGGTGGCATACGGTGTCCATAGATGCCAATATAGACCTCTCCCAAATCGCCGATAATCACCGCGTTTCCGGGGTTATTGGGCTGCCATTGCAGCTTGAGACGTTGGAAGTACTGGACAATTTGACCTTCCTCAAAGTACATCTCTGTGATGGGGTAGCCGAAGATGTCTATTCCCCCGTTTTCATTGAAAAAATCGAGGAAGGCGTAGGACACGGTATGTCCGGTCTCAGGGAAAAAGACCTTGCGCCGTGAGCGCGACGTTGGCTCGGGAACCGGAGGCTGCCGGTACTTCAACTCTTCCCCGAGTAAACCCAATTGAACCCTGTACGGAACTGGGTTTTCCGGATGCCATTCCATACGTGCTTTCTGGAAGTATTGTACCACGATCCCTTGATCCACGAATTCCTCGGTAAGGGGATAGCCGAAGATCTTTAATTCGCCGTACTCGCGGAAATAGGCAAGAAACTCGCCTCTTATCCAATGGCCGGTTTCTTCGAAGAAGAACTCATCCGCCCCCTCTTGTGTGAGACCCCTCTGTGGAGCAAAGAACCCTACCGTAATGGCGAGTAAGAGCACTACGCTTAATTTCCTGAAAACCTGTATTGATTTCATATTTTCTCGCCTATAACTTCAGTTGATGCGTTCCAATAATGTTTGGGTGTGTTTACTTGCGTTGTTGGGCTAGAATGACCCCATATATCATTTTACAACAAAATGAATGATAATGCAATCCCTTTTTTGGGTTTTTGTGTTGCAGTTTTGTGGCAATTTCGTTGTCTTTTGCGTCAGATTTTCGGTTTGGGACTTGACATAGAACAAATGTGCGATTATAATAAGTTTGGGATAACTTGGGATAGTTGGAACCATGATGTTTCAGAGTGGAGGAGGATGATGAAGAAGACGAAGAAGCTGCCTGAACGACAAGCCAAAATGCTTGCTTTTTTGGGAGACTACATCAGTGCCAATGGCTATCCGCCGACTGTGCGCGAAATTGGTGAAGCATTGGGTATACCTTCAACGTCCCTGGTTTCCTACTACCTCAGGGGGCTAGAAGAGCGCGGCTTGATTGCCCGTGAATCGTCAATCTCACGTGGTATTCGCCTGATCGCCGAGCCATATGTGCCGAAAACTGATGATTTCCTGGTCGGTAGTGCTGAGACGCTGTCGATCCCATTTCTGGGCTACATCGTTGCTAGTGAGCCTATCCCGGTTGAGGCTCTTGCCGGTACTGAAACGGTCGAGATCAACCGCGCGCTCTTTGGCCGCGATGTCACCGGCCTTTTCGCACTGCAGGTCCAGGGCAATTCAATGATCGATGCGCTGATCCACGATGGCGACACCATCATCCTGCGCCACCAGGAGCGGGTTGAGAACGGCGAAATGGCCGCCGTCTGGTTGAACAACAACGCGGAAACGACGCTGAAAAAGGTCTACTATGAAGGCAATCGCGTGCGGTTGCAGCCGGCTAATCCAAATATGAAACCGATCTTTGTTCCAGCAAATGACGTGCGAGTCCAGGGCAAAGTCGTGATGGTGATCCGCCAATTGGCGAATTGACTCCGTCTTGTAAGGGTAGGGCAAGTCACCGGCTTGCCCTACCTTCGTTTATGAATCACCGGCAGGTAGCACTGCCACGTTTCCACGTTCAACCAGAGCCGGCGCTCCCAACGTTGACCGGCGCCGTCTTCTAGAATGGCATCCACACGAATTGGTTCCCCCCATCTCCACGTATATAGCAAAGGGGTGAACACGAGCGTTTCCCCGACATCGAGCGTGCCTTCCCATGTTGATGCTTCCCAACCGCTCTCAGAGGGCGGGATTAGCATCATGTTCTGTGTATGCCATATCTGCAATTTGCCTTCTGTTACTGCGCCCGGTCCGGCATTGTGCAGCGCGAACGTTAGTGACACCGGCGTGCGCACGCGCACCGCTGCCAATTCCGGCGAGAGCCATCCGCTGGCTGACAGATCGGCGCCTGCGATGTGTAGCGTGGCATCGCGGGCAAAGGTAAACCCCCACGTGGGCAGCCCCAGGGTGAGAGAGAGCGGGATAACCGAGCCTGGGCTGCCCGTCGTGGTGACGGCCCACGTAAAGGTCAGCGGTGTGTGCGGTGCTAACTCACCGTTCCAGCTTAACGTTCGTGATGCAGCCGCATACGTCCACGCGACGGGCAAGGTGTCTACAGCGAGCGTCACAGAAGTGGGCAGTGTGTGGGTGACGGTCGCCGGTAGCGCCTCTGAGGCATCGTTGCGGAGGATGAGGGTGTGCGTGACCGGCGCGCCGGGTAGGGGCGCTGTCGGCGTAACCGTCCAATGGCTGGTTCCTAGCGGGGAGAGCCAACCGGCGCCCTGTGCCAGCAGCGTTGCGCGCGTGTCGAACGGTAGGGTTTCCAGCGGAAAAGCGTAGAACAGCGTCCATGGTTGCGATACAGTTTTTGTGGCGGCGATACCAAGCGGCTGTCCCAGTTGTCCGCGGATGACCGGAACGGCATCGGGCGTTGGTTCGACGGTATCGGCCCAGTTCCTGAAAGGGAAGTCCAGTTCGACCGGTCCCCATGTCCCGCTGGCGGGATGGTCTGGGACGCCAAAGGCGTGAGTCGGCTCGAGGGATTCATCCCAATGCAGCACGCCGAAGCGCCGTGCCAGTGCGCTATCCTCGTGGTAGTAGAGAAAATCCTGCGAGGAAAACAGCAGTCGCCCACCGTCGTCGAGATAAGCCAGCAGATTCGTCGCTTCCTGTTCCAGAATCGGGGCGTACCAGTCGTAGCCGGTGAACCAGATGGTCACTGGATAACGGCGTAGAATGTCAAGGCTGGGCGATCTTACGCCGGGTAGTCCCCCCAGGTTATCGGCGATGTCCCATACGTCGAAAGGAACGTTGCGCGCAGCCAGCGCGCTGATGTAGCGCTCTTCCATAGGATACCAGCGATCATCATCCACCAGAAGCACCGGCGCGGGCGTTTTGACCCGCAGGGTAGTCGTTGTCTCCGCTGTCAAAAAGGGTGAGGCTGCTGTCACTGTGAGGACATTGCTGGCGTTGATGCCACTTTCGGCGGGGATAGTGACGACGACAGTGAGCGTGATGGATTCGCACGCCGCCAGGGTGGCTGTGAGCGGTGTCAATGTGGCGGGCCAGGCGGTGGAATCCAGCGCCAGCGTGACGGGCGCGGTGAGACCGCCATAGCCGGTGTGACGCAGGCGTAGTGTGTGGGTGACGGTCTCGCCCGGTAGGTCGATGTGCAGTGGATCGTTTAGGTGCCTAAGCTCGAGCGTGACGGTCGGGGAGGAGGTCATCAGCCAATCGAGGCTGCGCGCAAGCACCGTCTTCCGCTGATCCCGCGCGGCAATGCCTTCGTAGCCAAAGGAGAAGAAGATCGCGCGGTAGGGCGTGCAGACCGAAGCGCTCACGCCACCGCCGCTGCCATCGGTATATTGCCACAGCATTTCTGCTTTGTCGGGATCGCGAACTTCGACCACGTCTGGCCAGGTTTGGTTATCCGCCCCGTCGCCTCCTTCTATCGTCACCGTGATGCCGGAGAATGGCCCCAGGCCAGTTAACTGCCGGACTGCCGCGTTATCCGTGACGTAACCTGCGCCGATGGTCTCACTCAAGTATGACTCCAGGTTCGTGAAGTCACCACCGCCATCGAAATATGCCACGTCTTGCCCGCTGAGCAGCAGTCGCCCTCCATTTTTAAGATAACCGTCCAGCTCCACGCCGCCGCCGACCAATGCCGGCGCACTTTTGGGCGAGGACCAGAGGACGATGTCGTATTGCGCGAGGGTGGCGCTGGTAGGAGTTTCGGCTGGTGGCACTTTGATGTGCTTTTCGTCATAAGTGTAGGCGAGTGCATCGAGAGCGGCTTTCCAGTAGGAAGTCTGGCTGCCGTAGTACCACGCGCCCTCATCGACCAATAGCAGTGTGGGGGCGGGGGTGAGGACGAAGTCGCGGGAAGTGATCTCGCCAGCGACAATACTGACGGTAGCGGTGATCACTCGGTAGCCCAATCCGCGCACGGCGACGGTGTAAATGCCCGCGGGCAGCTTGAGGCTGTAGTCGCCAGAAGTGGCAACGGAAGCCGTGACCGGTGTGTTGAGAACGTCAATGCTGACGGTGCGCGTAGGCGCGGCGCCGCTCCTTTCAACGGTAACGTGGCCCTGTAGCGTGCCAGTGGGCAGGGGGATAAGTGTGAAATCGAGTTGTTGCTGTGTCTCGGTGAAGACAGGGACGTTCCATTGCGTGTTGGGTAGATAACCGAAGGCTGAGGCGGTGACATCGTAGACGGTCGGGATCAGTGCGAAGGCGTAGTTTCCGGCTGCATCTGTGGTGGTATGCGCCGTGTTCCCGCTCGGATTGCGGGGTGTGGCGACAAGCGCAGCGTTGGTGATTCCCACCCGGTTGGGGCCAGAGACGTTGCCTGCGATCAGGCCCGCATGTGTGGCGATGGCGATCGCGCTGAAAGCGTCGATGCGACCCCAACCGCTGTCGTTATTAGGCAAAGGAAGTTGCAGAGGGATGGCAGTCTCGGCGATGAGGTCAGCGGTCTCCGTGATGGAGAGCGTGGGATCGGCGGAGTGCAGCAATGCAACCAGTCCGGCGACGTGCGGTGTTGCCATAGAAGTACCGTTAGCGAGTGCGTAAACGCCGCCTGGAACAGCGGAGAGAACATTGACACCTGGCGCGATAACATGCGGTTTCACCTCATCCCACGGCGACGGCCCGCGACTAGAGAAGTAAACGACGTCATCATCGGGGTCACTCGCACCAACGGCGAAAACACCTGGATTGCTGGCCGGAGAGCCGACAGAGCCAGACGCGGGACCGTTATTGCCCGCTGCGAACAGCGGCAGGATGCCCGCTGCCTTTAGGAGCGCGATGTCTTCCGCAAAGGCAGTACTGGAAGTGAGGGATGAAGACCACGAGTTGTTGACAACATCGGGCGCTAATGCCGGGTCGCCGCCGGGCGCCAGCAACCATTGGAAGCCCGCGTGAATCCAGGAATCGTAGCCGAAGCCTTCGCCGCTGAGTACTTTGACCCCGATCCACTTCGCCCCAGGCGCTACACCGATATTGCCCGCGCTTGTGGATTGCCCTACTGCCGTCCCCGCGACGTGCGTGCCGTGCCCGTAATCGTCGTAGGGATAGAGGCCTTCGTTGACAGCGTCGTACCACGAGTGTGCGTGATCTAAGAGTCCGTGACCCAGGTTGCCCCGGTAATTGCTGCTCAGGGCCGGGTGGAGCATGTCCACACCGGTATCCATGATCGCCACAACAGCGTCCGTCCCGGAGATGCCCAGGGTGCTCCAGACTTCGGGGGCGCGGATTTGCGTCAGTCCCCATGTTGTTTCGCCGCTTATTACATCTTCTACGCGCATCACGTTTTCTACGCCGGTCGCATTTTCTGCGGCGTCCGTGTTTTCCGGGTTGGTGAATTGCTCGGGGGTAATGTACTGCTCATAGTGATCGAGACGGATTTCGGCCACGGCCCGCGATGCCATCAACTTGCGTACCAGTATGGGGTGGGCCGTTAACGCCGTCGCACGCACGATCCACAAATCTTGTTGCGCCAACACCTCACCCTGGCGTTGGGCTTCGGCGAGGAGCGCCGCCACCGGTTCCAGGGCGTTGCTGAAATCTTCCTGAAGCGATTCGACCAACAGCGCGCGTGACGCCGTGTTCGGCGTTCTTGCTGTCGGCATGGCGGTACTCGCTCCCGATGGGCGTAGCTTCACAATGACGCGCAATGGCGTCTCTGGATCTGCCTGCAGCGCTCGCAGCACGTCGGGTTCGACGATAGGGGAATAAGATGCCGTGGTGACTGCACGGTTAGCCGCCGGGGCTGCTGGCCAAAGAGACAAGAGAATTGTCAGAACAATCGTCATCCGCACTAGTTTTCGCATAGTAAAACTCCTTACGCTAACGTTAAAATCCCCAAAATTTGAAGTTTAAATCCAAGTCCAGGATAAGGATTGTTGTTTGCGCTATTTTTCGCATAGTAAAATATTGTGATATGAAATCAAAATCCCAAAGTTGGAAGTCGAAAACCCAAAATGTGTTGAACTATTATACAGTGCTTTGGGTTGCCTGCTTGTAAAATAAAGGACAGAATGTGATCGCTATTTATTGGTTCATCTTTATACGTGGCGCGCTCTTTTGCATCGCCCACAAGTTGGGCTAGAATGAGAGTATAAATGTGATGGAGGCGGGTGGATGATCGAAGTCACCAATTTGACGAAAACATTCGTGACCACGGAGAAGCAGCCGGGTTTGCGGGGTAGCCTGCGGTCGTTGGTGCGCCCGGAGCGGCGTGAGGTGCAGGCGGTGAAGGGGATCACTTTCACGGTGGAGGATGGAGAGCGATTGGCCTTCATCGGGCCGAACGGCGCGGGCAAGTCCACGACGATCAAAATGCTCACCGGCATCCTCTACCCTACCTCCGGGACGGCGCGTGTGCTGGGAAAGATGCCCTGGAAGGAGCGCCAACAGCTCGCTTACCAAATCGGCACGGTCTTCGGGCAGAAGTCGCAGCTCTGGTATCACCTGCCCCCGGCGGACTCCTTCGATCTGCTGGCGCGCATCTATGAGTTGGACAAGGCTGCTTACCAGGAGCGTCGGGCCTATCTGGTCGGCCTCTTCGAGCTGGACGCCTATCTTCACACGCCCGTGCGCAAGCTCTCTCTGGGCGAGCGCATGCGATGCGAGATCGCGGCATCGCTGCTGCACCGCCCGCGCATTCTCTTCCTGGATGAGCCGACCATCGGCCTCGACGTGGTCGTCAAGCAGCGCATCCGCGACCTGATCCTCGAACTGAACCAGTGCGAGGGCGTGACGATCTTCCTCACGTCGCACGACGCAGGGGACGTGGAGGTGCTGTGCCAGCGCGCGATGGTCATCAACCACGGCGAGGTGATCTACGATGGGCGCGTCAACGATTTGAAGCACAACTATCTGCGCACCAAAACCGTCTCCCTCAAGCTCGGTGAATCGTGGGACGGCTTCGCTGCCGATGGCGTTCAGGTGCTCAAGCACAAGGGCTACGGCGTCAAGTTGGAAGTGGATACGTCCGTGGCCTCGATCGACGCGGTGATGGCGCAACTGTTGAGCCGCTACGCGATTGTGGATATCAACGTCGATAATCCGCCGATGGAGCAGATCATCGCGCAGATTTACCAGGTGGAAGGCGGCGTTACCCGGGAGTCTGTGGTTGAGAAGCCGTATCTTTCAGCAGATTTTCTTTAATCTGCTAAATCTGCTTAATCTGCTGACGAATTTTGGAGTAAGTATGTTAAGGACGATTCCGCGTTACGGGTTTGTGGCGCGCATCGCGGCGCGGCAGCAGTGGGTCTATCGCGGCGAGCTGTGGATGCGCTCGGTGTCGATGGTGCTCTTTATGGGCGTGTTTATGGCGCTGTGGAGCACCGCCTTCCGCGTCAGTGGGCAGGGTGAGCTGGCGGGCTACTCGCTGGTGGAGATCGTCTGGTACCTGGCGATGACGGAGACGATCACGCTCTCCACCTCGCGGGCGTTCGTGGACATCAGCGACGCGGTCAAATCCGGCGACCTGGCCTACACGTTGACGCGGCCCGTGAGTTACCCGTTTTTCCAGGTGGCGCAGTCGCTCGGTAACAGCCTGCCGCGCCTGGGCCTGAACCTGCTGACGGCGTCGGCGGTGGTGGCGCTCGGCGTGGGGCTGGGGGCGGGCAGCCTGCCGGGGATCGCGGCCTTTTTCGTGACGGCGGTTCTGGCCCTGCTGCTCGACGCGCTGATCGCCGTGTTGATCGGTTTGTCAGCCTTCTGGATCGAAGAGGTAATGCCGATCTTCTGGATTTACCAGAAATTGCTGTTCACGGTCGGTGGACTGTTCCTGCCGCTGGAGATGCTCCCCCTGTGGCTGCGCCGGATCGCGGTATGGCTGCCCTTCCGCTACGTGGCGAACGTCCCCGCGCGTGTCTTCGTCGCCTTCGAGTGGCGCGAGGCGCTCGGCGCAGCAGCGGGGCAAGTGGCCTACATCGCTGTGATGACCATCATCGTGCTGCTCGTCTGGCGTCTCGCCCAGCGACGGATAGTGGTGCACGGGGGATGAGGCAGGATGCAAGAGGCAAGATGCAGGATACAAGAGGCTGAAAGCTGACCGCTGAGGGCTGATAGCTAACATGAAAACACTGCGTTTAATCATCGGCTACCTTCGTCACAACCTGATGTCGGCCATGGCGTATCGGGGGGCGTTTGCGTTGCAGGTGTTCGGGATGCTGCTCAACGATGTGATGCTCCTGTTCTTCTGGACGATTCTGTTCAGCCATTTCCCGGCGCTGCAAGGGTGGACGTTGCGCGACGTCGTGACGTTGTACGCCATCGTCGCGTTCGGGTTCGGTCTGGCGACGATCGTGTGCGGCAACAGCGGGCGCGTGGCGCACGTCATCGCCAGCGGCGACATCGACTATTACCTGGCCCTGCCTGCAGATCCGTTGGTGCATTTGCTCGTCTCGCGGACGTCGCTGCCTGCCTGGGGGGATGCGCTGTTCGGCGTAGTCGTCTATCTCGTCGCCGCGCCGGAGCGGTGGACGACGCTGCCCTTGTTCCTGTTGTTCGGTGTGTTGTCGGGACTGATCTTCGTCGCGTTCAGTGTGATTGCCGGGTCGCTGGCTTTCTGGATCGGGCAATCGCAAAATCTGGCGATGCAGTTGCAGAACGCGATGCTCACGTTTGGCCTGTATCCGGTGGATATTTTTCCCGGGCTGGTGCGGGTGCTGCTGTACACGTTGATCCCGGCGGCGTTCGTTGGCTCGATTCCGGCGATGTTGCTCGCCGAATTTCGTTGGGGACAGTTAGCGGGCTTGTTCGTGGTTACAGTGGTGCTCTTGTTCGTCGCGCGCGGCGTCTTCTTCTTGGGCTTGCGCCGCTACGAATCCGGCAATCTGGTCACCGTGCGCGGGTAAACAACGTTTCAGTTTTTCCAAGGAGTTCCCATGAACCGGAGGCTCAGCAACGAGGACGAGAATCTTTTGCAATGTGTCACCCCGAGCGAAGCGAGGGGTCTCGTTTCTCAACAACGAGATTCCTCGACTCGCTTCGCTCGCTCGGAATGACACAATATAGTTGTTTTCCAAGGAGGTGGTTATGACGCTGAAAGTCCATGCCGGACAGGCTTTTCCACTCGGCGCGACTGTCTATCCCTGGGGTGTGAACTTCTCCGTCTTCTCCAAAAACTGCGATGCGGTGGAGTTGCTGCTCTTCGATGATGTGGACGACGCACGACCTTCGCACGTCATTCACCTTGATCCAGACAAAAACCGCACCTTCTATTATTGGCACGCCTTTGTGCCGCGCATTGGGTCGGGACAACTGTATGGCTATCGCGTCCACGGGCCGTTCGCGCCGGAGAAGGGCCTGCGCTTCGACGGGACGAAGGTACTACTCGACCCCTACACGCGTGCGGTCGCCGTCGGCGCGAACTACGACCGCGAGGCGGCCAAGCATCCGGGCGACAACGCGGCCCACGCGCTCAAGAGCGTCGTCGTAGACTCGCATGTCTACGATTGGGAGGGTGATCTGCCTTTGGATCAGCCGTACGCGAGTACCGTCATCTACGAGATGCACGTGGGAGGATTCACCAAACACCCCAGTTCGGGCGTAGCCCCGCACAAGCGCGGAACGTATGCCGGCGTGATCGAGAAAATCCCCTACCTGCAATCGCTCGGCGTCACCGCCGTGGAACTGCTGCCAGTACAACAGTTCGACCCGCAGGACGCGCCCAAAGGGCTTTCCAACTACTGGGGCTACAGCCCGGTCGCCTTCTTTGCACCGCACCGTGGGTACTGCCATTGCTCCGATCCGGTTGGGCCGGTGGATGCCTTCCGCGATATGGTGAAGGCGCTGCATCAGGCGGGCATCGAGGTCATCCTGGATGTCGTCTTCAATCACACTGCCGAGAACGACCACAACGGGCCGACGCTATCGTTTAGGGGATTGGAGAACCGCGCCTATTACTTGCTTCAGGAAAACCAGGCCCGCTACGCCGATTACAGCGGCACGGGCAACGCGATCAACGCCAACAACTCGATTGTGCGGCGGATGATCACGGACTGCCTGCGTTACTGGGTCGCCGATATGCACGTGGATGGCTTCCGCTTTGATCTGGCTTCGGTGATGTCGCGCGACAAGCGCGGGCGTCTGCTCGAAGACCCGCCGATTCTGTGGGAGATCGAGTCTGATCCGGTACTCGCGGGGACGAAGATCATCGCCGAAGCCTGGGACGCGGCAGGCCTGTACCAGCTCGGTTCTTTCATCGGTCACCGCTGGGCGGAGTGGAATGGGCAATTCCGTGACGACGTGCGGCGCTTTGTCAGGGGTGACGAGGGAACGGTGGAACAGCTAGCCGCGCGTATCGCCGGCAGTCCCGATCTTTTTCCTCAGGAAGGCCGCGAGCCGAACCGCAGCATCAACTTCGTCACCTGTCACGACGGATTCACGCTCAACGACCTCGTTTCTTACAACAAAAAGCACAACGGCGCGAACCTCGAATACAATCTCGACGGCGCGGACGCCAATTTTAGTTGGAACTGTGGCGTTGAGGGGCCGTCGCTCGATCCAGAGATCCAGGCACTGCGTCTGCGGCAGATCAAGAACTTCCTCACGATTCTGTTCTTTTCGCAGGGCACGCCAATGGTGTTGATGGGCGACGAGGTGCGGCGGACGCAGCGTGGCAACAACAACGCCTATTCCCAGGATAACGAAATCAGTTGGTTCGATTGGCGCGGACTGGAACAGCACGCCGGGGTGCTGCGCTTTGTGAAAAACATCATCGCTTGCACGCAGTCGTTGGCGCTGCTCCGCGAGGAATGTTTCCTGATCGAGAACGGCGGGAACAAAGCGCCGTCAATCACGTGGCACGGCGTGCAATTGTACGCGCCGGATTGGGCGTCTCATTCGCACAGCCTGGCCTTCGAACTGTACCAGCCTGATAAACACGAGCACTTGCACGTGATGCTCAACGCCTATTGGGAACCGCTCATCTTCACGCTGCCCGCGCCGCGCGATAGCCTGCACTGGCGGCGCATCATCGATACCAACCTGCCCACACCCGACGACTTCTGCATGCCGGATGCCGCCCCGCCGGTTGAATTGGTCGAGTATTGCGTTGCACCCCGCTCTGCGGTAGTGTTGATGGGATGGGACGATTTGGACGTATAACGCGCACGCGTGCACAACCTTCGCAAGGATGATTGCGTGGTTACAATTTTCTGTTGCGTTTCCTCCGAGGGTGTGCTATACTTTTTATAACTTTCCACACATCACCAGAGAATTGCAGCCTGGGCGGGATATGACGAATCACAATGCAGACGTAGACCTTCAACTGCGTATTTTCCCTCGACAGGATGAAGGCTATCCGGTCGAGATTACGCTGGGACGCCACCAGGTCTTCCCGCGTGGCTATCTCGCGGCGGATGTGGCCGGCTGGACGTCCGGTGGTGACCCCGTCGCCGACGGGTTGGCCCTCCGTGAACTGCTCCTGGCCGACGCCGCCGTGCGCGAAGCGTGGATTGAGGCCCGCGCGCAGGCCCCGCAGCGGCGAGTTCGTCTGTGGATCGACGCGGGCGCGGCGGAACTGCACGCCCTGCCGTGGGAACTGCTCCAGGACGAAGGTAAAGTCCTCTCGGCCAGCAGCGACACCCCGTTCTCCCGCTTTTTGCCGGTCAAACTGCCCTGGCGCGGCGCGCTGGAAGGGCGTAGGATTCGTGTCCTTGCGGCGATTTCCAATCCCGATGATCTCGAAGCCGTTCACGGGCTGTCGGCGCTTACCGTGGCGGAGGAACGGGCGGCGCTCGACGCAGTCGGCGCGGGCGCGGCGGGGGCGGGCAGCGACGGCTACACGCTTGACCTTACCTACCTAGAACCGCCCATCACACTGGAACGGCTGGAAGCCGCGTTGCGCGCGGGCTTGGAAGCGGACGCTGCTTACGCCGCCCTGCATTACGTGGGTCACGGCGCGTACAACGCGCGCCAGCAACAGGCTGTACTCTACCTGCAAGATGACGCGGGCCACGCCCACCTCGTCTCCGATGATGCGCTGGTCTCGATGCTGGCGCGGCAGGACACGCGCCCGCAGTTGGTCTTCCTGGCGGCGTGCCAGAGCGCGACCCGTAGTACCGCCGACGCTTTTCTTGGCCTGGGGCCGAAGCTCGTCGCCGTGGGCGTCCCGGCCGTCGTGGCGATGCAGGATTTCGTCAGCATCGAATCGGCACGCAAGCTCAACGGCGTGTTCTACGGACGTCTGGCGCAGCACGGACAGGTGGATCGCGCCCTCAATGAGGCGCGTAGCACCTTGCTGACCGCCGGACGGCCCGACGCCGCCGTGCCGGTGCTCCTCACCCGCCTGGAATCCGGCCAACTGTGGGGCGCCGAGGCCGACGCGCGCGGTGAAATGCTCGGCGACCGCAACCCACGTGTCTTCTGGACCGGTTTAGCCAGGTACATCCAGACCGGCAAGTGCACGCCCATTATCGGGCCGCGCGCGCGGGTGCAATGGTTGCCCGACCCCGCCGACATCGCCCGCGCCTGGGCTGCCGAGTACGGCTATCCCTTTTCCGATAAAACCAACCCAGTCGGCCTGGCGCAATATCTGGCGGTGAGCCAGGGCGAGGATTTCCCGCGCTATGAGCTGTTGGAGGCGATGAAGACACTGTTCGAGCAGCGCGTGCCGGAACCGCTGCGCGCCGGATTGCGGTATGATGACCTGACGGAACTGGTTCACATAATCGGCTGGCAGACCTTGACCGCCGGTAGCCCCAACGACGTTCACGCAGCGCTGGCGAGCCTGAATCTACCGCTTTATCTGACGACGAACGTGGATAATTTCATGACCGAAGCGCTCGAGGCTCAGGGCAAGCATCCTGTGCGCGAAATCTGCCGTTGGAATGAAACGCTCGATGGACTGCCTTCGATCTTCGACGACGATCCCAACTACACGCCGACGCCGGAACGACCGCTGGTCTACCACCTGTTCGGCAATGAGCAGGAAGTCGCGTCGATGGTGCTCACCGAAGATGCGCATCTCGAATTTACCGTCAACATCGCCGCGGATATGAATCGCATCCACCCCTGTATCTGGGCTGCGTTGGCCAACAGTTCGCTCATGTTCCTGGGCTACCGGCTCAAGGATTGGGGATTCCGCGTGTTGCTGCGCGGATTACTCGCGCCGCAACAACAGCGCCGCCGCTTCAAGCATGTGGGGGTGCAGCTCGAACCGGAGGATGTGAAAGACGATGATCTACCGGCCGTCCACGAATTTATGCGCAGCTACTTCCAGGGGAACGACATCAACGTGTACGTGGGCACGGTGTTGCAGTTTGTGGCCGAACTACGGGAATATTGGGAGGCGGCGAACCGGTGAAGAACACTCCCTATGTCGGTCCGCGCCCTTACGAACGCGGGGATCAGAGCAAATTCTACGGCCGCAACCGGGAGGCGCGAGACTTGCTCGCGATGTTGCTGGCCGAGCGCGCCGTCCTCTTCTATGCCAAGTCTGGCGCGGGCAAAACCTCTCTGCTCAATGCACAGGTGATCCCGGCGCTGGAAGACGAAGGCTTCCGCGTGTTGCCCGTGGCGCGCGTCAGCAGCGATCCGCCTCCCGGCGTTTTGCACGACGCGGTGGGCAACGCCTTCGTGTGCAGCGTGCTGATGTCGCTGGCGGGCGAGACTGTGACGCCGGAACGCCTCCACGGCCACACGCTGACCTCATTCTTGCAGGCGCTCTACCAACGTCCCGATACCGAAGGCGAAGGGGATGCGCCCTTCCTCCTTATCGTCGATCAGTTCGAAGAGCTGTTCACCACCCACCGCGACCGCTGGCAAGACGCCGAGGGCTTCTTCATCCAGGTGCGCGACGCGTTGGATGCGTTACCCGGCATGGGCATCCTCTTTGCGATGCGCGAGGATTACCTGGCAGAACTCGATCCTTTTCTGACGTTGTTGCCCAAACGGATGCGCGCGCGCTTCCGCATGGAACTGCTTGGCCCGGAGGGCGCTTTGGAGGCGATTGTCCAGCCTGCGTTGTCCCAGGGCATCGGCTTCGATGATGGCGTGGCCGAGCGCATGGTGGATGATCTCCGCCGCATCCGCGTGCAGCGCGGGCCGGGCGACGCAAGCTCCGAGGCGACCACAATCGGCCCGTTTGTGGAGCCGGTGCAATTGCAGGTGGTGTGCAGCCGTCTGTGGGAGAATCTGCCGGATCAAGAGGATCAAACCATCCAGTGGGCCGAAGTGGAAGCGTATGGGCACATCGACCAGGCGCTCATCGACTTCTACCGCAGCGCGTTGGACGCTGCGCAGGAGCAAACCGGCGTCAGCCAGAAACAGGTGCGCCGCTGGTTTGGCAACGAACTGATCACGCCGGTGCAGACGCGCGGTCTGGTGCTACGCGGCCCGGAGACGACCGGCACGCTGCCTAATCCCGCCGTTGACGTGTTGAGCCGCCACTACATTATCCGCTCTGAAGTGCGGGCGGGTGCGCGCTGGTACGAGCTGGCCCACGACCGGCTGATCGCGCCGATCCTCAGCTCCAACCAGCAGTGGGAGGCCAAGCGCCAGACGCCACTGCGCATCACGGCTAAGACCTGGCAGATGACGAAAGAGGCGGGTTTGCTCTTCCGCGGTGCGGCGCTGGAGGAGGCCCTGCAGTGGGTGGAAGCACATCCCCTCGATGCCGAACTCTACGAGCGCAACTTCCTCGAGGCCAGCCGGTTGGCGCAACAGGCGGACCGGCGGCGGCGGAACTTGCAGATTATCGCAGCAGTGCTCGGTGTTGTCGTCCTGGCGCTGATCACGTTCCTGGCGTGGAGCGCAGAACGCAACCGCATGGTGGCGCGCTCCCGCGAGGCCGCGGCGGATGCGCTGGCTTATTCGATGGAGAACGACCAGATCAACAGTATTCTCCAGGCGCGCAAGGGCGTGCTGCTCGGCGACCCCACCTACCGCGACGCTGCGACGCCGTTGTGGCGCCCCCTGCTCGGCGAGATCGAGACCTTGCGGGCGCAAAGCGCGCTGCGGCAGGCGATGGTGGATTTCTACCCCGCACAGATGATCGAGGGACTGCCCGGAAATCCGTACAGCGTCGTCTACAGCGCCGATGGCCGAACCCTCTACGTAGGTAACGATGTAGGCCAGGTCCAGGTGTGGGCGCAGCAGGGCAATTGGCTGCGCCAGGCCGACGTCTACGAGACGCGGGGCGCGACCTTTTCCTTGGCACTCAGCCCTGATGGTCGCATACTGGCGGCAGGGGGGGAT
The DNA here is from genome assembly GCA_049975385.1 of Anaerolineae bacterium. GTDB lineage: Bacteria > Chloroflexota > Anaerolineae > B4-G1 > SLSP01 > DSWT01. The sequence goes on from JBNGDO010000006.1 coordinate 28,644, forward strand.
GACACCCACGCGAAAGTCGGCAACGTGGGTCTGCTCGATGTGACCAGTGGGCAGTGGCTGGCCTGGCTCGAAGTCCCGACGCCTAGGGGGGTGTACGACGACATCTATGCCGTTGCCTTTAGTTCGGACGGCTACTATTTGGCGACCGGCGGCGACTACGACAGGGCGTGGCGTGACTATACTGGCGGTATGGCGGATGGCATCGTCCGCGTGTGGCAACTGGCGACGCGTGGCGACACGGTGTTGGCGTCCGCCGTGCTGACGCTCACCGAACCCACCGCGCGTGTGAAGAGCGTCGCTTTCGACCCTCGACCTCCACGCAACGTCGCACGCGCGACTTACGAACCGTATTATCTGGCGGCGGGTTCCTTCGACGGTACGGTGCGCATCTGGGCGCTCACCTCCGATGCGCCCGGCAGCGTCTCCGCGACCCTGGCCCTCACCTTGGACGGCCATACCGGCGCAGTGAATGCCGTCGCCTATAGCCCGGTCGAGAATATCCTGGCCTCGGCTTCGAATGATAAGACGATCCGCCTCTGGGATCCACGCACCGGGCAGGAACTGCTCACGCTGACCGGCCATACCTCCGAAGTGGCAAGTATCGCTTTCAGCGCCGACGGGCACTATCTGATCTCCGGCTCGCGCGACTTGACGGTGCGCGTGTGGGATGTGAAGGCGCGCAACCCCAACGCGCTGCTCACGCTGCTTTCCGGCCCTCGGAATATAGTAACTGCGGTGGCCTTCAGCCCGGACAATCGCTTTTTGGTCGCCGGCACGCAGGACAACGCGCTGCGCGTATGGAACCAGGGTTTTGTTGCCCGGCAAGGATTGACCACGCTCAGCGGACATCAATTTCGCGTGCGGGGAGTTGCCTACAGCCCCGACGGCATACACCTGGCCTCTGCCGATGATGAAGGCTGGACGCGCATCTGGGACGTGACGACCGGTGAGCCGGTGCGCGATTTGGCCCCGGTCGGCGGGACGGTGTGGAACCTCGCCTACAGCCCGGATGGGCAATACCTGGTCACGTGCGCGGCGGATGACAACGCCTATGTCTGGGATCAAACGTCGTCTACGCCGGTCGCCGTGCTGCGCGGGCATGCCAAAGATGTCAATACTGCCGGATTCAGCGGCGATGGGCGTTATCTGGTGACCGGCAGCGATGATCAGAAGGGCATCCTCTGGAATACGGCTACGTGGAGTGCGGAAGCCGAATTGGTCATCCCGGGACGGGGTGCTCCCGGTTATATATATAGTGCGGCTTACAGTCCAGATGGGCGCTGGATCGCGACCGGTTACTCATCCGCTTATCACGGCGCTGCCAATGTTACGCTCTGGCAAGTTACTCCTCCCGAGGCAGAAACGCCCATTCAAGTGATGCCGGTCGTTACGTTCACCGACCACGCGGGAATCTACGTGTGGGGCCTGGCGTTCAGCCCGGATAGCCTATATCTCGCCTCTGTTGCGTGGGACGGTACGGCTCGTATCTGGAGCACCGAAACGTTGACGACAGCCTTGAAGACACCACTGCATCATACGAACGACGTCAATGTATACAGCGTGGCGTTCAGCCCGCAGTACGCCGACGGGAATGGCTTTCTGGCGACGGGCGCGCGGGATGGGATTGTGCGGCTGTGGTATCTCGAGGACTTCCCGGAGCGTGAACCTGTCCTCATCGCTGAATTGGGCGGGCACACCGATCTCGTGTGGAGTGTCTCCTTCAGCCCGGATGGCAAACATTTGGCGAGTGGCTCGTGGGATCGCACCATTCGCCGTTACCTCGTCCCCTTCGAGGATGTGTGGGCCTTGGCGGAAGTATACGTTTCCGGTGTCCCGGAAGTGCAGGTCGAAAGTGTGGAGGAGCAACAATGAACGAATCTAGGTCTGGAACGTCAGACATGCTGTATTTCAATGGCCTCAAGCCCGACGGCAGTTATGGTCTGCCACCCAAGACGGCTAAAGAACTGGCGGATCACATCTGGGCCGACCGGAAGCGCGAAAAGGAGCTCGCCATACAGCTCGAGCAAGCGATGAGGAACACGGACAAAGTCGTGGAGATTGTGAAGTTCCTCACCGCGCAGAGCCTGACGCTTCTGGAGGGGGAATCCCTTTCGCGTGAAGCGTGGATTACGGCGTTGGCGCGACACCTCCTGATGACGATTTTGGGCGAAGAGGCTGCCGGTGAGGGCAACGTCCAGGAGTTGGCGCGCAAACTGGAAGTAGAGACGCAGCAAGAGGTCGAAAAGATCGTCAAGGCGTTTCTCAAAAAAGGTTTGGGGAACCAGGAGTTGAACGAACTGCTCCTGCCACAGAAAACCGGCGACACCGATTACGTGGGGAGCTTGAAGCAGCGAGTGCAGCACGAGGGCCTGGCGATCACCAAGGAGTGGCTCAGTCCAGCGCGGGCATTGGTGCTGGAGACGACGCCTGCGGCGCGCGCTGTGTGGCTCGCACAGTTGTGCCAGCAACTCCGCGAGCTCCCGATTGAATCCCTCAGAGCGTTGCGAGAAAGCAGTAACATCATCACCGACTCGCTCAGACAATTGGTGGCGAAATTGCAGGAATCGCCCGATACCGGCAGTGATTGGCTCAGCGCGCTGCTCCACGATCTTAATCCGGCGCCACGGCTATGGAAGTCTATCACGTGGTACACTCTTGTTGGCCTGCTGGAACGTGATTTGTCGCCCATCGTGCAGGCGGATAGCGCGTTCGAGGTCGATTGGGGCGCGCTGCTCGCCGCGCTGAGAGCGTGGCTGAGTGTGGCGCTCGGCCCGACCGCGCGGATGGGCCTGGTCCCCTGGGCCGACCCGCTCAAGCTCGACCAGGCGGGGTGGGGCATCATCTTCCCCGCAACGATGCCACCGGAACGGTTGGCGGCAATTCAGACGGCGCTGCATCCTTTGCTTACGTTGCGGGAGCAGCAGGCCGGGTCACTGTACAAAGTTTACACTGGCGGTGAGGGCTATCGTCCCCGCGAGGATGCGCGCGCGTTTCTACGACGGTATCACACCGACCCAGCGCAGCCTGCCAATCCCAAACAGACCGGCGTTCCCTACTATCTCCTGCTCGTCGGTAGCCCGGAAGAGATCCCCTTCGAGTTCCAGTATGGCCTGGACGTGCAATATGCCGTCGGGCGCATCGACTTCGACGACATCGAGGACTATCGCACCTACGCTCGCAGCGTCGTGGCGGCGGAGGCGGATGAGCTTAGCGTGGCGCCCGACGTCGTCTTTTTCCCGGTCTCCAATCCAGGGGACGAAGCAACGCTGCTCAGCGCGCAGCATCTCGTCACACCCGTTGCCAAACGTCTGAAAGAGCGCATCGCGGTGGCGCGTTCGGCGGATGAAACCGCCACTTTCCCTGATTGGAAAGTCACCGTTATGCCTTCAGAACAGACGACGCGCGCGAAGTTGCTGGATGTGCTAAGCCGCGATAAAGCGCCAGCCTTGCTCTTCACCGCCACCCACGGGATGCAGTTCGACCCCGACGATCCGGCAAAGCAGCGGGCGAAACAGGGCGCATTGGTCTGCGCCGATTGGCAAGGCCCCGATGAAAAACAGGTCCTGCCCGATTACTATCTCTCCGGCGACGTGCTGGCGGCCCACGGTGAGGCGAACCTGTTGGGCACGATCGCTTTCTTGTTCGCCTGCTACGGTGCAGGCACGCCGAAAATCGACGATTATTACCGGCAGGCATATATGGACGAGGGCGAAGTGATTGCCGAACAGCCCTTTGTTGCGGCACTGCCCAAAGCGATGTTGAGCCTGGCACGGGGTGGGGCGCTGGCGGTCATCGGCCACATCGAGCGCGTGTGGAGCCTCTCGTATCTGGGGCCGGAGCAGCGCGTGGGCCTGGGCGAATCGCGCCGCGACGAACACCTGGCCGTCTTCGAGAGCACGGTGGATCGTTTATTGCACGGCTATCCGGTCGGCGCGGCGATGGATCATTTCGACGTCCGGTACGCGGCGCTTTCCACGGAGCTGACGGCGGCGTTCGAAGCCTTCACCGAACCCAGTGATTTTCAACTGACCGAACTGTGGACGGCCAATCACGACGCGCGTGGCTACGTCGTCATCGGCGATCCGGCGGTCCGGCTGAAGGTCGCCCCGACTGCGGCTGAGGCTGCATCACGTCAGGACTTGGCGTAACTTTTTACTGCTGTGCCTGCTTTTCGACTACCGGACTATGCGACTAATGACTGTGACTATCAGACTGCCTTTGAAAGGAGTGGTATGACCGAAACCGAAGAAAAACTACCTGCCGAACTGCTGAAAGAGATTTACGTCAACGGCATTGACGGGGTGACGGGTGATTACAGCCTGCCGCCGATGTCGAGCACGGCGTGGGCTGGGGTCATCAAAGGCGAATCTGGCGTGCCGATCTCCAACCCAGAGGCTTTGGATGAGTTGCAGTTCAAGAAGAACCGTCCAGTAGATTCGCCGGTTTCCGAGGCGGTGGAGGACCCCACCGATCTGGCCCAGGCGGGATGGGCCGTTGTTTTTCCCGCCGAGATGGAAGAAAAACGCCGTGAGGCCATCAAAGAGGCGCTAAGTCCTTTGCTGGATCATCGCCAGGAGAAGGCAGGAGACCTGTACCGCGTCTTCGAGGGCGAGATGGGCTATCGTGCACCGGAAACCAAGGTCGATTTCTGCAAGCGCCAGTCGCCGGAGATCAAGCGTGGACCGGCGCGCCCGGAGCAGATGCCGTTTTACGTGCTGCTCGTGGGGAGTCCGGTAGAAATCTCCTTTGAATTCCAGTTCCAGCTCGACGTGATGCGCGGCGTGGGCCGCCTCGACTTCGGCAACGATCTGGAGGCGTATGCGCGTTACGCGCAGAGCGTCGTCGTAGCGGAGACCGGCGCGGTCAAGCTGCCGCGCAAAGCCGCATTTTTCAGTGTCAGAAACCCTGGCGACGACGCCACACTCATCAGCGACCGCTATTTGGCCCGCCCGTTGCTCGCCAATCTGCAACAGCCGAAGCTGCAAGGCGAGATCCCGCTCAAGTTCGCGTGGGACTTCAGCCGCGCGCCTTCAGGGGAAAAGGCAGAACTGGCGCGTCTGTTGAGTGGCAAAGATCAGACCCCCGCGCTGCTGTTTACGGCGAGCCACGGGATGGTCTTTTCATCCGCACCAGCGCAACAGCAACTCCGTGAGCAGGGCGCGTTGTTGTGCCAACCTTGGGTGTACGGTGCACCTATTTTGCGTGACCACTACTTCGCCGCGGAAGAGCTGGGCGACGCCAATCTCCTGGGACTCGTGGCGATGTTCTTCGCCTGCTTTGGTGTGGGCACCCCCCGACACGACTATTTCACGCATCCGCACGCGATGGAAAAAACGCCAATCGCACCTTATAGCTTTATCAGCGCACTGCCGAACCGGATGCTGCGCCAGGGCGCGCTGGCGGTCATCGGGCATGTGGATCGAGCTTGGGGGCACTCCTTTATCTCACCGGGCAACAACGTCGAAATCGAGGCGTTTGTCACCGCGATGCGCAAGCTGCTCAACGGCGATCCCGTCGGGCTGGCGACCGATCCGAGCTTCAACCTGAAGTATGCCGATATGACGACCACGCTCACCGAAGTGCTTCGGGAGTTGCAGTGGAACCCGACCTATCTCGACGATAAGGAACTGGTGCGGTTGTGGACGGCCAACAATGACTCGCGAAGCTACGCTGTGCTCGGCGATCCTGCCGCGCGCATCCCGTTTGTGCAGGAGGGGGCGGCGAGGAACCGCCCGGTGACTTCCGCAGTGTTGCCCCAAGACGTGGCGGATCGATTGGTCGCGTTACAGGCCGACATTGGCCCGGAGCCAATCGTTGATTATGCGGCCGAGGCCGAAGGCGTGCCTGCGGGTGACATGAAAGTGGATGCGGAGCATCGTCAGGCCGTGGATCAGGATTTCGCTATCCAGATCAATGAAATTACGAAATCCTTGCAAGAGTTTGGCAACAAAATCGCAGATGCAGTCAGCAAAGCGACTCAGAACATTCTGACGCTGGAAGTGCGCACGTATACCGCCGGCAATCTCAATACCATCACGGTGAAAGATACCGGCGACGCCGAATTGTGCGCGCTCACCCACGTCGATTTCGACGGCGACATGCGCGTCTTCGTGCCGTCTACGGATGCGGAAGTGGATATGGAGTTGTGGGAGATCCACCGCGAGATGGTGCGCGAGGCGCAGAGCAACCGCGCAGAGTTCTTGAGCGCGATGGCAAAGCTGGCGAGTGATTTACTTGGTATGATCAAGAAATGAAATCACCATAGAGACACAGATCACACTGAGCTTTCTTTTATTCTCTGTGTCCTCCGTGACTCTGTGTTCAATTCCTCAGGAGTTTGATGGCTGAAAGTCGTTTTATCTTTTCCGGTTTCGCGGTAAGTGGGGAGCCGGATCCTTTCGGTGTGTGGGAAGCGCCCGCACAGCGCGATACATCGCCCGGCGAGGAAGGGCTTGTGTGGCGCGTGGCACTACCGGACGCAGCGTCGGCCCTGGACGTTGTCTACACCCGCACGCACCTTTTACAGCGTGGCGAGGATGACCTGGCGCAGGCCGCAGGCGAGTTGAACGCGATGCTGGCGGGCGTTGCGCCTTCTAAGGATGCCGAACGCGGTTTGACCGGGGCTGTTTCGTATGCATTCAGCGTTCCGGTGGCAGAGGATTTTCATCCTCAAAAGGAGGCCTTGCGCAAAATGCTGGTCAACCTCGCGGCGGTGGAGACGTCGCCGGTTACCGGCGCGGTGGCGTTCAGCGCGGTGGATACCTTCGCCGACGAAAAGGCGGGCAAGGGGTTCCAGGAAGCGCGCAGGCGTTGGCTGGCCTTCGTGGAACAGGTCCAGCAGATGGTGGCCCATTACGCCCGTGTAGAGACGATTATTGCAGGCGCTCCGGTGGGCCTGACGCGGGTGGGGTGGAGCGGCGATTTTGAGACGTTTTGGGTTCCCGGTATATCTGCGCTTTCGCGGAAGACGCACCACGAGACGGTCAACCTCGCGCTGGCATCACGCATTGCGCTGCTGCGCGTTGTTTCCGTCGTCACCACCGGCGCGACCGGGTTGATCCTCAAAGCTGTGGCGCTGCCACCAGGGGGACAGGTACTGCTTATCCCCGCCGCCCGGCGTTTTATCCTCGACGTGATGGCGGTGTTGCGGGAACGTAGACAAGACGGTAGACAGTAGACGGGGAAAAGAGACGGGAGGTGTATCCATCTATCCCATTCCAATTTCTCATTTCCAATTTCAATTTTTTACGGAGGTTAAACGATGCCAGGAGAAAACGTTACAACGGAAAAGCCCAAAGATTTGAAGGCTTCGGTGCAGCAGTTCGCCAGCGAGTTGGCGGCAAAGGTGGAGAATTTCGTCACCGACATCTCTGAGCTTGAGGTACGCACGTATACCATCACCGAGGGGCAGTTCGCCGCTGTGCTCGACGATCCAAAGAAGAAGAACGATAAGACCATAAAGGGCGAGGGCGTGCAATTGCGCGCCTATACGCGGATTGCCTTCGACAGCGATGCCATTGTGTGCTTGCCGGTCAACGAAAGTGGCCAGATCGACGGGGCTGTGTGGGATATGCACCAGGCCGCAGTGAACCAGGCGCTTCAGAACCGTGCAACGATGCTCCGGACCATCGGAGATGCGGCCGCCTCGGCACTCGACGCTTTGAAGAAGAGCCGTTAGCCTGCGATATGCCCGGCAAGAACCTGCGACAAGCGGCAGCGACGCTTGTACAGCAGTTGCAGGCCCGCGTGCAATCTTTGATTGCCGACGTCACATCATTGGAGGTGTGTACCTACGGCGTGGATGCGTTGCAACTGGAGAGCGTCGCCGCATCTGAGGATGTGGCGGCGCTCGCGGCCGCCGGCGCCTCTGGGGTAAAGCGACAGGGCTACACGCGCATTACCTTCCAGTGTGATCTCAGCACGTGTACCGAAATTGGGCGCGAGGATGCGGTAGACGCAGCCGCGCGCTCGATGCACAGTGCAAGTGTTGAGGTGGCCCTGGCGGGACGAGCGACACTGCTTGCCGAGGGTCGCCAGACACTCAGCAAGCTGCGACGATAGTTTGAGTGAGTGGTCTTAGGTAGTTCCAGGATTTAAACCAGGCCACATCAGAGGAAAGTTCCTGCGCCTGCGCCAAAGTCTGGCTGGTTTATTTCCCTGGAACGGCCTTATAGCTCTATCGCTTGAAGACCTCGATGGTTTTGGAACCGGTCGTCCCATCTGGCCGGGTGAACGGTTCCTCGAATGTGAGCAGTCCCTCTTCCACGACAATTTTGAACTCCATCCCGTCGGATGGGCGGAGCATATAGAGCGTTCCATCTGCCCGAACGCGGTACTCGTATCCTTTGGGCAGAGGATAATAACGCGCTAAGTCGGCCACGGTTTTGACATCGGGGTCATCCACGTGATTTTCCCCTTCTGGAAAGTCCGGGTAGCTGCGCTCGCGGCGCTTTGCGGCGATCTCTGGCGTCGTTTTCTTCTGACCGAACAGATTTTTCAGGAATCCCATTTCATCCTCCTTATGTGAACTAAAAAAATGACCCACCACTAAAGACACAAAGTGCACAAAATATTATGATGGTTTCGGCAGCAATGGGCGCTTGTTAGGCATACCGGGACGGCGCGGATATTGCAGCGGCGTCGCAGCTATTTTGTCCAGGATGACGAGGTAGCGCGTTTCAGCCAGGCCACGTAGTTCTATGGGTACGAGCCGACGGACGCGTCCCCCCAACTGCTGGATGGCCCATTCGCCGCGCTGGACCTCGGCAGGTGCGCCTTCGCCCTTTTGCGCCAAGACGCGTCCGCCCACTTTGACCAGTGGCAGCAGATACTCCGCCAGGATGGGCATATCAGCGACCGCGCGGGCGATGGCCCAGTCATATTGCTCGCGATGCGTCGTCTGTTGCCCCAGTTCTTCCGCGCGCCCATGTTTGATAGTCACGTCGTGCATCTTGAGGTGCGCGGTCACGTGTTCCAGGAATCCCACCTTTTTGCCGGTCGCTTCGAGCAGTGTGAGCTTCATCCCTGGGCAGAGTAGTTTGAGTGGCAAGCCAGGGAAGCCCGCGCCGGTGCCTACGTCGATCACCTGTTTACCGCTGAAGCGCTCGCCGCTTTCTAGCGCCTGGAAGCAAGAGAGCGAGTCGAGGAAGTGGCGCACTTGAATACCCACGTCGTCGGTGATGGCAGTGAGATTGAACTCCTGGTTCCATTCTACCAACGCCTGTTGGTATGTGCCTAAGGCCTCCAATTGCTCCGGGCTTAGGCGAATCTGTAAATCGCACGCACCATCGATTAACTGCTCCACATCCAACCTTTCTGGCAGGGAATTTCCCTCATTATACTCGATTGTAGCGCGGATTCCAAAACACACCTGGGCAGTTTTGGCCTTTGAAAAATTGGCGTGTTGAACCCGAAGCGGGCCAAAACTGCCACACAACCGCACTTATTAGGCGTTGATCTGACGATTTTCCCCAGAGTGCAACGCACTCCAAAAAAGTTGTTGCCCCATCCCTGCGCTTTGTGCGGGGAGGAGGCTGAGGGAACTTGGAATGCTATAGCCCGGAGTTCGACATTTGCTCCCTGCCTTGATGGGACTATACTGCAGAACAGATGGGATTGAGACATCGAGATCGTGATGTGGAAATCGTGGCAAAAAGGTTCTGACGACAAGCCTGAAGCCTATCTGACTATGCTTGCAGGAGGTTATGATGATACTTCCCGATATTCCGATGGACGCAATTTTGGAATTTTTGATTGGATTATTGAACACCCCCAGTCCAACGGGCGATACCGAGCAGGCCATGGTCTACGCCGAACAGGCCGTAGGTCACCTGCCGTTGAGTGTCAGCCGTACGATAAAAGGCGGCTTGGTGCTGACGTGGGCTGGTGATATCACACACCCTCGCGCTCTGACCGCGCACGTCGATACGTTGGGCGCGATGGTCAGAAAGGTCAAGAGCAACGGGCGGCTGGAATTGACGCAGCTTGGTAGTTACGATTGGCATTCCATCGAGGGTGAAGGCTGTACGGTAGTGACGGCGTCGGGGCAGCGCTATCGCGGGAGTATTCTGCCGATCAAGGTCTCCGTTCACGTCCACGGGGCCGAGGTGCGCACGTTGGAACGCAAGCAGGAAAACTATGAGGTACGCCTGGACGCCGTCACCGACAGCCAGGAATCGACCGAGCAACTGGGTATCAACGTGGGGGACTTTATCTACCTTGATCCGCGTGTGGAGATGACCAACGATTTTATCCGCTCGCGTCACCTGGACGATAAGGCAGGCGTGGCCTGCATCTACGGGGCATTGCTTGCGTTGCACCAGGCGGGCCTTTCGCCACACTATAGTGTGAACGTACTGATCTCGAATTACGAGGAGGTCGGTCATGGTGGTTCTGTAGGCATCCCAGACGATGTTCAGGAGTTGGTGACAGTGGATATGGCCGCCGTCGGCGAGGGGCAGAGTTCGGATGAGTTTAGCGTGGGAATTTGCGCCAAAGATTCGGGCGGGCCTTACGATCTGGGCTTGAGACGGAAGCTGGAGCGTCTGGCGGGCGACTACATTATCCCTTACAAAGTGGATACGTATCCAAGCTACGGCTCCGATGGCGAAGCGGCCTTGCGCGCTGGCGCCGATCTCAAGGTCGCGCTGATCGGACCGGGCGTGGACGCCTCGCACGCTTACGAGCGCACCCACTGCGACTCCATCGAGGCCACGACGCGGTTGATTGTGGCCTATCTTCTTTCAGATTAGTCAGGTGGTCTTTAGTCGATTAGTCTTTAGTCCGGTAGTCGGACAGTCATTATGACGACGAGACTATTGGACTACCAGACTGATGACTCTCTGACTTGAGGAGTATGTTTATGCTTAACTGGGAAATCCCGTATTTGACACCGGACTTGCCCGGCATTGGGGGCAAGATGCGCGTCGAGATCGATGACTTCATCGTCGAGGAGGTGCCCGCTTACGATCCGTGTGGCGAGGGCGAGCATACCTTTTTCGGCGTGGAGAAGCGCGATATATCGACCCTGGCGCTCATCAAGCAGATTGCGCGGGTTTTGGGCGTCTCCGAGCGGGAGATCGGCAGCGCCGGGTGGAAGGACGCGCGGGCGGTGGCACGGCAGACGCTTTCGGTTCAATGGGTGCCGCCGGAGAAAATTCTGGCGCTAACCCTCGACAAAGCACGGATTCTTTGGGCGAAAAGGCACACGAACAAACTGCGCAGCGGGCACTTACGCGGCAACCGTTTCACGCTGCGCCTCCGCGATGTGGTGCCGGAAGCCGAGGCTCGCGCTGCTGCGATCGTCGAACAGTTGCTGGCGCGCGGCGTACCTAACGGCTACGGGCGACAGCGCTTCGGCAATCGCGGGAACAACCACGAAATGGGCCTGTTGCTGTTGCGCAACGACCGTGCAGCGCTCAGAACGCACGGCATTCACCACCTGTCCTACAAGATGCGCCAGTTCCTCGTCAGCGCGCTGCAGTCGGCGCTCTTCAATACCGTGCTCGCGGCGCGGATTGAGCGTGGTTTGCTGGACGATGTGCTGCCCGGCGACGTGGCGCGCAAGGAGGACACCGGCGGCATCTTCATCGTGGAGGATGTCGCCGCTGAGCGCCCGCGCGTGCGGGCGTGGGAGATCAGCGCCACCGGTCCAATCTACGGCTACAAGATGCTTGCTGCGCAGGCGGAAGCTGGCGCGTTGGAGACCGTTGTTCTCGAAGAATCCGGGATCGCGCTGGCGGATTTCCGTCCGTTCAAAGCCAAGGGTAGCCGTCGCCCGCTGCGGTACTACCCCGAAGGGTTGTCGTGGCAGGTGGAAGGCTCCGATGTCCTCACACTCTCGTTTTTCGCGCCCAAAGGTGCGTACGCCACGCTGCTGCTGCGCGAGTTGATGAAGACGGAAGTCGTGCTTGAGGAAGACTAGGGGCGATTTCAAAGCGCATTCTAAGCTTCTGTTAACGGTTTGCTAATTATGCTATGCGATACTGATATTATGAGGCATTGGAGGCAAACGTGGATAAACAACAAAGTAAAAAAGTAGGCTTTTCAGCAATTTACCTGCTGGTGGCGATCCTAATCGCCGCACTTTTCCAGCAGTTGATTTTCCGTCCGTTGGTCATTCGCTGGTCGGAAGTCCCGTACAGCCAGTTTCTCGACCAGTTGGAGGCCGGTGAAATCGCCGAGGTACAGTTGACGACGGATCGCATCATGTACACATGCTGCTCCGACGCCGAGACGGATGGGCGGGTCAATAACGTTGTGCGGGTGGATGACCCCGATCTGATCCAGCGGTTGGTCGACTCTGGGGTGACGTTTTCCAGCGAGGCGCCGGCCAATGTATTTTTGGCGACGTTGCTTGGATGGGTTATCCCCTTGCTACCCCTGGGATTGATCTGGTACTTTGGGCTGCGACGGATGGGCCAGGCTGGCGCCGGTGTGATGTCCATCGGCAAGAGCAAGGCAAAGGAGATCACCGGCGAGAAGACGGGCATCAAGTTCGAGGACGTCGGCGGCGTAGATGAGGTAGAGGTCGAGTTGAAAGAGATCATCGAATTCCTCAAAGACCCGGATCGCTTTACTCGCCTGGGCGCGAAGTTGCCCAAGGGCGTGTTGCTGGTGGGGCCGCCCGGTACGGGAAAGACGCTCCTGGCAAAGGCCACCGCCGGAGAGGCAGGGGTGCCTTTCTTCTCCATCAGCGGTTCCGACTTTGTGGAAATGTTCGTCGGCGTGGGCGCGGCACGCGTCCGCGATCTTTTCGAGCAGGCCAAGCGTCGCTCGCCATGCATCGTCTTCATCGACGAGATCGACGCCATCGGACAATCGCGTTCGACGGTAGGGGCGCTTGGCTCCAACGACGAGCGCGAGCAGACGCTGAACCAGCTCTTGTCCGAAATGGACGGCTTTGAACCCAACCAGGGTGTCATCATTATGGCGGCGACGAACCGGCCTGAAATCCTGGATCGGGCATTGCTCCGCCCTGGACGTTTTGATCGTCAGGTGCAAGTGAGCATGCCGACTGAGGAGGGCCGCCGGCAGATCCTCGCCATCCATACGCGCGATGTGCGGTTGGCGGAGGATGTGGATTTGGAGCGTGTGGCGCAGATCACCGCCGGTTTCTCGGGTGCAGACCTGGCGAACATTGTGAATGAGGCTGCGTTGCTGGCTGTGCGCAGTGAACGCGAGGCCGTGACGATGGGCGACTTCGATCTGGCCATCGAGCGCGTGGTGGCCGGATTGCAGCGTAAGGTCACCCTCAAGCCCGAACTCAAGCGCCGCGTGGCCTATCATGAGGGCGGGCACGCGCTGGTCGCACAATTGCAGCCCGACACCGACCCGGTGCACAAGGTCAGTATCATTCCTACGGCGAAAGGTGTATTGGGTTACACGTTGCAGATGCCCGAAGAGGACACCTACTTGATGAGCAAGCGTGAATTGGAGGAGCGCCTCGCCGTGATCCTGGGGGGACGGGCATCGGAACTCCTTGTGTTCGATGACACGTCCACAGGGGCGGCCAATGACTTGCAGGTGGCGACCAACTTGGCGCGGCGGATGGTGACAGAGTTTGGGATGACGGAAGCCCTCGGCCCGGTGCGTTATGCGTCGGATGAAGGTACCGGCTATTTGGCTCGTCTGGAGGGAATGCGGAGCGATGTCAGCCCGGAGACGGCGACGCTGATTGACAAAGAGACGCGCCGCATTATCGAGGACGCCGAACGGCGCGCTGTGCGCCTGTTACAGCAACATAGCGAGACGCTCCACGAGATTGCGCGTATCTTGCAGGAGAAGGAGGTCATCAACGGAGAGGAGATAGAGCGTCTGGCAAAGAAAGCGACATAATTTGCAAACGGCGCAACTTCGCGGCGGGTGTGGTGTTAGTTTATATACGCATGGCTTGAGCCAGTGCGTGCAATAACCGTGAACCTACCTCTCAGATACCGGCGGCGGTCAAATCTGGTATACTACTAGCAGGGGGAGAAAGCTCGTTTTTACCGGCAATCTGCCAGCTATTTGTGAGGAGGGTGTATGGACGAGGGCGAGGAGCGCGATCTGATCACGCGCGCGAAGTCCGACCCGGAAGCGTTCGGGGAGCTTTACCAGCACTACGTGGGGCGCATTTACAGCTATCATTACCGGCACACCGGCAATGCGATGGAAGCGGAGGACTTGACCTCGCGGACATTCTATCGGGCGCTGCGCAGCCTCCACAGGTATCGCGAGAAAGGGGCATCGTTCCAGGCGTGGTTGTTTCGGATTGCGCATAATCTAGTGGTCAACTGGTACCGCGACACGAGTCGCCATCCGAGCGTCGCTATCGATAGTGTGTCGCCGCTCCATTCGCCATCACCGGCGCCACTCGATTACGTCGAAGCACAGGAGACACGTGAGTTGTTATTGCAACTGTTGGCGGATTTGCCGGAAGACCGGAAAACGTTGCTGATTTTGAAATATGTGGAACAGATGACCAATATGGAGATTGCAGCCGTGATGGGGAGATCCGAGGGGGCGATCAAGGCATTGTACCATCGTACCCTTGTCAGTTTGCGTGATATGATCCCGGAGGGATGGTCTGATGAAGTCTAGAGCACACCGCTACATCGTCTTACAAGAAAACCTCCCCGCTGAGGAAGAACAGGCGTTGGGGCAGCTTGTTACGCGCGCCATGCCGCCCGTCGCGCCTTCAGATGCCTTTGTGGAGCAGTTGGGCAGCGATCTGGTTGCCGAGGCACGTCGCCACTACGATGTGGAACAGCATCGGCATCGGGTGACGCGCACGGTGGGATTGGTGGGCGGCGGCGTACTTTCGATCGTCGGTGGGGTGGCGCTGTGGCTGTTGGTCCAGCGCAAACGTGCGGTGCCGCCTGGTACGTCACCATCTCCGGCGGCAGCGTATCCAGCGCAGGCCTAGATCCTATACACATATGGCAATGATGTCATAGTCGCTCTCCGACTATGCCGTCAGTTTGGTTTCATACGCGCGGATCAGTAAAGACAACTGAAGTTATCACCACATTGCGCCAGGTTTGCGGATCGTCGATCCTGATTTCTTCATTGCTAATCCCTCATTTCCCTTCTGGCTTTTGTTGCAAAGCATTATTTTCGGGGTAGAATAGGCATACACGCGAGGCCGTGAACGATTCGCAGTGATGCCGGGAAGGCAGTGGGCCATCTCTCCGGCAGGGCAATTTGCGACCGAGGTTACCAGACCGTTGGACGCATAATGACAAGACTATCGGAGGGGGACGACCATCTCAATCGCTGAAGTCCAGAGACGCTTGCAGTACCAGTTTTTGCACCCGGAGCTGTTGGAACTTGCCCTGACGCATCCTTCTTTCGCGCACGAGCATCCCGGAGAAGGTGGTGAGGAACACCATAACCAGCGGTTGGAGTTTCTCGGCGACGCGGTGCTAGATTTTTTGGTCGCGGCCTGGCTGTATCAAAATCACCCCGATCTTCCTGAAGGCCCGTTGACGCGTTTGCGCGCGACGCTCGTTTGCACGACGACATTGGCTTCCCTGGCGCAGCATCTTGGATTGGGCGAGGCTTTGCGCCTGGGACGCGGTGAAGAGGAGAGTGGTGGGAACACGCGTGCTGCTAATCTATGCGATGCTTTTGAGGCGCTCGTGGGGGCACTCTATCTGGATGGAGGTCTGGAAATTGCCTGGCAGCGCCTTGAACCGTGGTTTGTGCAGAAAGCCCAGGCGATTCTCCGCACCGGTGCCGATGTCGACGCCAAGTCGCGCTTTCAGGAGTGGGCGCAGGCCGACCTCGGCGTCACACCCGCGTACCGGATCGTCGATGAAACTGGTCCCGATCACGCCAAGGTGTTCACTGCCCAGGTGCTGCTGAACGAGCAGGTGGCGGGTGAGGGACGAGGCTCCAGCAAGCGCCTGGCGGAGCAATCTGCCGCACAAGCGGCGCTGGATGCTATGACTTGATGCTGGTAACTGGTAATTGGTAATCAGTAATGAGAAATGAGTAACTGGTAACTGGTTACTCCTTACTCCTTACTCCTTACTCCTTACTCATTACCGATTACTCGTTACCCGCTAACACTCACTGAGAGGAATAACAGTTATGATGCGTTTTGACCGTTTTACCGAGCGTGCCCAAGAGGCCGCGCAACGGGCGGTGGAGCTGATGACCCGCTACGGGCACAGCCAGGTAGATGTGGAACACTTATTGTTAGCGTTGATTCAACAGCAGCAGGGGACCGTCCCGGCATTATTGTTAGAGATGGGAGCGAACCCCGGACAGCTCTCTGAAGCCCTGGATACGTTACTGCGGCAGAATACCCGCCCTGGCATCTACGGCGCGGGCGGCGGGCAGCAGATCTTCATCACCCCGCGCGTCAAACGTGTGCTCGACCTTAGCCAGGAAGAAGTGACCGCGCTCAAGGACGAGTATATCTCCACGGAGCACCTTTTCCTGGCGATCACGCTGGAGCGCAATACAGGCGTTGCCCGGCTGCTGGCAGAAAACAACATCACCCACGACCGTACGATGGAAGTGGTGCAGAAGATGCGCGGCGGTCAAAAACTCACCAGCCCCCAGGCAGAGGCGCAGTTCCGCGTGTTGGCGCGCTTCAGCCGCGACCTCACGCAGATGGCGCGCGAGCGCAAGCTCGATCCGGTGATTGGGCGGGAAGGGGAAATCCAGCGGGTCATCCAGATTCTCGTGCGCCGTACCAAGAACAACCCGGTCCTCATCGGCGAGCCCGGTGTGGGCAAGACCGCCATCGTGGAAGGATTGGCGCAGAAGATTGCCAGCGACGACGTGCCCGAAATCCTCAAAGGTAAGCGTCTGGTGTTGCTTGACCTGGGTGCGCTGGTCGCCGGGACGCGCTTCCGCGGCGAGTTCGAGGAGCGGCTGAAGATGATCCTCGAAGAGGTGCAGCGGGCTGAAGGCGAGATCGTGCTCTTCATCGATGAACTGCACACCGTCGTTGGCGCGGGGAATGCGCAGGGAGCGTTGGATGCGTCGAACATGATCAAGCCGGCGCTGGCGCGCGGCGAGTTGCAGTGTATCGGCGCGACGACATTGGATGAGTACCGGCAGTATATCGAAAAGGACGGCGCGTTGGAGCGCCGTTTTGCGCCGGTCTACGTGGAGGAGCCTTCGGTGGAGGACACCATCGCGATGCTGCGCGGCCTGCGCGACCGCTATGAGGCGCATCACAAAGTGCGCATCTCCGATGCAGCAGTGGAGGCGGCGGCGCGATTGGCGCATCGTTACGTCACAGACCGGCACCTGCCCGACAAGGCGATTGACATTATGGACGAGGCCGCGGCGCGTTTGCGGGTGGCACTCTTCACGTTGCCACCCGATCTCAAGCAGATGGAGGCGGAGATCAACCGTCTGCGCGCTGAAGAAGAGGCGGCGGGCAATATGCGCGACTACGAGCGCGCGGCCGAGGTGAAAACCCAGCGTTTGCGCCAGGAGGAGGATTTCTCCGCCAAGCGTGAGGAATGGCGGGGCCGCCATCAACTGGATGAGTTGGTGGAGGCGCAGGACATCGCCGCCGTCGTCTCGGCGTGGACGGGTATCCCGGTGTACCAGGTCTTGGAGAAAGAGGCGGATAAGCTGCTGCGGATGGAAGAAGCCATTCAGCAGCGCATTATTGGGCAAGACGAGGCCATCAACGCTATCGCCGACGCTATCCGCCGGGCGCGCGCCGGCTTGAAAGACCCCCGCCGGCCTATTGGGAGCTTCCTCTTTCTGGGCGCTTCCGGCGTGGGCAAGACGGAGACGGCCAAGGCGCTGGCGGCGTTCCTCTTCGATGACGAAGATGCGCTGTTGCGCATCGATATGAGCGAATACCGAGAGGCACACACGATTTCGCGGCTGTTCGGCGCGCCGCCGGGTTACGTGGGCTACGATCAGGGCGGGCAGTTGACCGAGGCCGTGCGGCGGCGTCCCTACCAGGTGGTGCTCTTCGATGAGATTGAGAAGGCGCATCCAGACGTGTGGAACGCGTTGTTGCAAATCCTCGACGAGGGGCGTCTCACCGATGGCCAAGGGCGCAGCGTCGATTTCCGCAATACCGTGGTCATTATGACGTCCAACATCGGTACCGCCTACGGGAAACGCGGCGGGGCGTTGGGCTTCGCGCGCGGGGCTGACGACCAGGATGAAGAGGTGCGCCGCCGGACGCTTGCGGCGCTCAAGGAAACCTTCCGCCCGGAATTTATCAACCGGGTGGATGAGATTATCATTTTTGCGAATCTCACGTTGGAGGCTGTGGCGCGCATCGTCGATTTGCAGATGCAGGAGGTGCAGACGCGCCTCAGCGAATACGACCTGCACGTCACGCTGACGGATGCGGCGAAGCGGTGGTTGGCCGAGCAGGGTTACGATCCGCAATTTGGCGCGCGTCCGCTGCGCCGTGTGATCCAGCGGCACGTGGAGAGCCCGCTGAGCGTACAAATCTTGCGAGGTAATTTCGGCCCGGGCACGCGCATCTGCGTGGATGTGGGAGATAGTAGCGGTGCCGATGAGGCGGGAGGGGCGCTCGAATTTTGCACTGTTGAACCAGAGGAAGATGTCGAGAGCGTCGTTCTTGTTGAGGCGCAGATTTCTGAAACTCCAGTTGAGGGGACAGCATAACCATTCTGCTCCATCGTCACTGGTTCGCAGTCGGGTAGAAGCCGATGGGTCCGGGGGATCGGGATCACAATGTGATATTTTGCATCTGCAACAAGGTCCTTTTCCCCCTGGTTTTGTTGTCAATCTTGTAATATGGTGTATATCATGGAATAGATGCTTTTATTGATCCGGTCACAAAAACCTAAAGCTCTTCAGTATCTAACAGGGGTATAAGCGTTTAGCAAGTTACGACTGGATCAGTAGGTGTCTGCTGACTCTGAATACACTCTACATAATCCCGGGTAGACCGCGAAGGAGGTGGTGCAGTCGCAGGAGATACATAGAGAGCGTATGCATGCTTTTTGATTTTCAAATCTTCGTAACCAATCTATTACAGGAGGAGTCCTATGTTGAAGAAATTGTGGGTTTTGCTGAGCCTGGTGCTGGTCGCCAGCATGCTGTTGGTGGGCTGCGGTGGTGGCGGTACGGGTGATAAGCTCAAGGTCGGTATGATCACCGATGCTGGCGGTATTGACGATAAGTCCTTTAATGCCACTTCGTGGGAGGGCGTCGAGGACGCGATCAAGGAATTGGGTGTGGATGGTAGCTACTTGGAATCCAAGCAGCAGACCGACTATGCCACGAACCTCGCCCAGTATGTCAATCAAGAAGCCGATCTAATCATCACCGTGGGTTTCTTGCTGGCAGATGATACCGCGGATTTTGCTTCCCGTTATCCCGATACTAATTTTGCTATCGTGGACTTCCCTTCGCTGGGTGACAACGTGCGTGGTTTGACTTTCAGCACCGACGAAGCAGCCTTCCTGGCTGGCTATGCGGCGGCTGCGGCAACCCAGACCGGTAAGGTCGCCACTTTCGGCGGCATCAACATCCCCACCGTCGCTATCTTCATGGTGGGCTTTGAGTACGGTGTGGACTACTACAACCAGCAGCATGGCACCAGCGTTGAGGTTCTGGGCTGGGACACTGCCGCGAACGATGGTGTTTTTGTCGGTAACTTCGATTCCACCGATGACGGGCGCCGTGTCGCGGAGACCTTCATGAACGAAGGCGCTGATATCGTCATGCCGGTGGCCGGTCCTGTGGGTCTGGGTTCAGCACAGGCAGTCAAGGAACGCGGTAATGCTTGGATCATCGGCGTGGATACCGACTGGACGGTGAGCGCAGCAGAGTACAAGGACATTGTCCTGACCAGCGTGCTCAAGAACATGGATGTCGCCGTCTTCGATACCATCAAGACCGTGCAAGCCGATGATTTTGCGGGCTTCGCTGGTGAGACCTACGTCGGTACGTTGGAGAATGATGGTGTAGGCATTGCTGATGTTGCCTCTGGCACGATATCTGCTGACGTTGCAGCCGAACTGGATGATATCAAGGCCGACATCATCGCTGGTAATATCAAGACCGGTTGGGCGGAGTATTCCGCGGGCTTGGAGTAAGTTGTATGGAAAGGCGCGGTCGTAGTTGACCGCGCCTTTTTTCTGATTTGACTGCTTTTTGGCTGCTGAGCGACAACTTTGCAGCCAAAAAACATTTCTGTGGTAGCGATTTCCAGGGCCGAGACACGGAAGTTTTCCTCTAAAAACACTGTGCTCTCGGTGGCTATTTTTGAAGGAGGAAGCTATGCCCCCCGTTTTGGAACTGAAGGGAATTACGAAACGCTTTCCTGGGGTGTTGGCGAATGACCACATTGATCTGACCCTGGAAGAAGGCAAGGTCCTGGCGCTGTTGGGGGAAAACGGGGCCGGTAAAAGCACGTTGATGAATGTCCTCTACGGTTTGTACACGCCGGATGAGGGCGAAATCTTCGTGCGCGGCCAGAAAGCCGATATTCAAGGCCCCGGTGATGCAATTGCGTTAGGGATTGGCATGGTGCATCAGCACTTTATGCTCGTGCCAGTACTCACCGTGACCGAGAACGTGATGCTTGGCATGGAATCTATCAAGAACAAGCTGTTTCTGGATCGTGAAGTGGCTGCCAAGCGGATTCACGAGATCTCCGAGCAGTATGGTTTGGAGGTAGATCCTTATGCGATAGTGGGCGATTTGCCCGTGGGCATCCAACAGCGGGTGGAGATCATCAAGTTGCTATACCGCCAGGCCGATATTCTGATTTTGGACGAGCCGACCGCCGTATTGACGCCCCAAGAGGTGCGCGGACTTTTTCGGGTTATCCGTTCTCTGCTCTCCAAAGGCAAATCCATTATCTTTATCAGCCACAAGTTGAAGGAAGTCCTCGAAATCTCCGATAGCATTTTGGTATTGCGCGGGGGTCGCGTCGCCGGATTGGCGCTGCCGGAGGAAAGCAATGAGCGCAGTCTCGCTTCGTTGATGGTGGGCCGCGAGGTCATTCTCACTGTACCGAAGGAGAAGGCCCAACCCAAAGGTCCGGTGTTGGAAGTGGAGAACTTGCGCGTTAGGGGAGAGGGGACACACGTCGCTGTCCGCGGTGTCTCCTTCGATGTGCGCGCGGGTGAGATCGTGGGCGTGGCCGGTGTTCAGGGCAACGGACAGACCGAGTTGGTGGAATCGTTGGCCGGATTGCGTCCGGCGGAAAGCGGCGCGGTGCGACTGCTGGGCAAGGATGTGACCCACGCCTCGCCGCGCGTGATCACGGAGGCGGGTACGGCGCACATCCCCGAAGACCGGCAGCGTGATGGCCTGGTGCTCAGTTATCCCATCGCCGATAATCTGATTTTGAACACATATTACCTTCCACCCGTCGCGCAGGGTTTGGTCATGCAGGAACCGGTGATCCAGGAGCGCGCCGAACGTCTGGTGGCCGAATACGATGTCCGCACGCCCAGTGTGCTGACGCCTACAGGCAGCCTGTCCGGCGGCAATCAGCAGAAGGTTATCGTAGCGCGTGAGTTGAGCCGGTCGGGCCAGTTCGTCATCGCCGCCCAACCTACACGCGGTCTGGATGTCGGCTCCATCGAATACATCCATTCCCAGTTGATCCAAAAACGCGATGAGGGTGCCGGGGTGCTGGTGGTCTCAGCCGAATTGGATGAGATCCTCTCGCTGACGGATCGCATCATCGTCATGTTTGAGGGCCGTATTATGGACATCGTGCCCATTGAGAAAGCGACCCGCGAAGATCTCGGGTTGCTCATGGCAGGAATTCATCTCGATGAACACGGGGCCGACGTCGCGGCCGCAAAGGAGGCAGCATGAGCAAGAAGAACGCGACGCAAAAGGCAGCGCAGAAGGAACGCTCTGGTAGTCGTTGGCGTGCGTTGCTCACACCAGTGATGGCGATTGTCACGGCGCTGATTCTGGGCGCGGTCGTGATCGTCGTGACCGACACCGCCGTCTACGATGCATTTAGGGAGAGTTTTGGCGCTGGTCTGCTGAGCATAGTGGAGGTGGTCGCTACCGCTTATGGCGCTTTCTTCACCGGTGCTTTTGGCGATCCGGCACGGATGGTGCGGGGTTTGAACACCTGGATCACGACCGGTGATGGGAGCGCCTGGACGCAGTCACTATACCCGATTACCGAGACTTTGCGCTACGCTACGCCATACATCTTCGCCGGTTTGGCAGTGGCAGTCGGTTTCCGCGGTGGTCTCTTCAATATCGGCGCAGAAGGCCAATACTTCATCGCCGGATTGACGACGGTCTTTGTGGGGTATGCGCTTACCGGCGTGCCGTGGTTCATCCACGCGCCGCTGGCGCTGTTGGCGGGCATTCTGGGCGGCGCGGCTTGGGGTGTCATCCCTGGCTATCTCAAGGCCAAGACCGGCGCGCACGAGGTGATCAACACGATCATGCTCAACTACATCGCCTTCCGCTTTGCGGAATTTATGCTTGATGTCGGCGGCCCGCTGGCGCGTGGCGATGGGCGCCCGGTCAGCCCCGTGATTGAGCCTTCGGCCCAACTGGCACAGTTCTTCCCCTCCAATCCCAATATTCGCTTCAACGTGGGCTTCTTTCTGGCGCTGCTGGCGGCGGGTTTTGTATACTGGCTGCTCTTCAAGACGACGATTGGCTATGAGATTCGCACGGTGGGCCAGAATCCACGCGCGGCGAAATACGCCGGGATGAACGTGGCTCGTACGGTGGTGCTCACCATGGCCCTGAGCGGCGGTCTGGCAGGGTTAGCGGCGTCGCACGATATTCTCGGCGTCATCGGCTTTATGCCCAACGCCTTCTCTTCGGGCTACGGTTTTGATGCGATCGCGTTGGCGTTGCTCGGCAATAGCCACCCGTTTGGGGTCGTGCTGGCGTCGTTGCTCTTTGGCGCGTTGCAGGCTGGCGCGCGTAACATGCAAGCCATCGCGCGTGTCCCTCTGGACCTCACCGATATTCTCCAGGGGTTGATCATCATCTTCATCGCGGCCCCGGCAATCATCCGGGCCTTGTACCGGTTGCGTGCACTGGAAGAGGGTGAGGGCGCGGTGCTGACACGCGGCTGGGGACAGTTGTAGGAGGTCGCCATGAACGAGAATGACAAAAATACTCGCCGGGCGCGGACGTGGGGAATTGTGTTTCTGGTTTTTGCGGCGTTGATGCTCACCCTCTTCCTTCCCGGTACGACGGGAAGCCAGCGGACGACCTTTGCCTTCGATCTGGAACTGAGTGAGGCGGTGCCTATCGGCAGCCTGACTTTCAGCACGCAGGGGGGACTCTATCTGCTGGCCGTGGTGGCGGTTTTTCTGGGAGCATGGCAGCTCGCCAGGGGCTTCAAACAAGTGTACTTGATTCTGGGAGTTGTGGTCGTGGCATTTGTGCTGGCCTTCCTGACATGGGCGGCGCGCGACAACTCGATGAATATGACCGGGATGTTGCAGTCCACGTTGCTACGGGCGGTTCCAATCACCCTGGCGGCGTTGAGCGGCGTCATGTGTGAGCGCTGCGCCGTCATCAACATCGGTATCGAAGGTATGATGCTCACTGGCGCTTTCGCCGCGGCGTTGATCGGTAGCCTCGGTCAGAACGTATGGGTGGGCCTGCTCGCGGCATTGCTCGCCGGTGGTCTGATGGGGGCGTTGCTTGCAGTGCTGGCTATCCGCTACAAGGTCGACCAGATCATAGCCGGTACGGCGATCAACATTCTGGCGACAGGCTTGACCAGCTATTTCAGTTCGCGTTATCTGCAGTCTATTCCCGAACTGAACAGGCCGCCCACGTTCAGCTCGATTCCATTGCCAGGACTGTCGCGCCTGCCAATCCTGGGGCCGGTGCTGTTCACGACCACGGTGCCAGTTTACCTGATGTTGATCCTGGTCGGTGTGATTCACGTGATGTTGTTCTACACCCGGTGGGGCTTGCGGACGCGCGCCGTGGGCGAACATCCTAAGGCTGCCGATACATTGGGCGTGAATGTATTTAAGACACGCTACGTCAACGTCATTCTCGGCGGTATGGTCGCCGGGCTGGGTGGGGCGTATCTGGTGCTGAGTTCGGTGGCCCGCTTCGATGAGAATATGACTGCCGGGCGCGGCTTCATCGGTCTTGCGGCGATGATCTTTGGCAAGTGGAATCCGATTGGCTCTCTGGCCGCTTCGCTGATCTTCGGCTTTGCGGACTCGTTGCGGACCAACCTGGCAATCTTGCGCGTGCCGATTCCGTCGCAGTTCCTGCTGATGGCACCTTACCTGGTGACGATGATCGTCTTGGCCGGAGTGGTAGGGCGGGCCAATCCGCCTGCCGCCGACGGCGAACCTTACGAGAAACAGTAGCTGCCACTACCTTTCCAAAGCTACTACGTTTCAAAGATTATTGGTGGAGTGAGTTGTAAGGGGAAGGTGTGTCTGGATGCACCTTCCCCTACTTTTTTGCCAGTGTAGGGGCACCTGCTGGCAGTGAGGAGGTTGTATTTGACGCAAGTGCAGTTAAGCTCTTTGGACGTATCTACATCTTTGCGGTCGATTGCCGAACAGTTCGATTTTGTGGGTGACGTATTGGATGTGCAGCGTTATGGCTCCGGCAATGTGAACGATACGTTTCTGGTCACACTGGCCTCCGATCCACGCGAAAAAGCGATTCTGCAGAAGGTCAATCAACAAGTCTTTCGCCGCCCGGAGTTGATCATTCTGAATATGCGTGCGTTTATGGAGCATATTTGGACAACGAATGGGAGATGTGCGGATACTCAGGGACGCCGTTGGGAGACGCCCGATATCATCAGCGCCAAAGATGGCGCGGACTATTGGCGCGACCCCGAAGATGGCTTCTGGCGCATGACGACGTTTGTCAAAGATGCCCAGACGTATGACACGATTCGAGACCGGCGCCATGCCGGGGAAATTGGGTACGCACTTGGCCGTTTCCACAGCCTGATCAGCGATCTTTCGGTGGAGAAGCTTCACGATACGCTCGAGGGGTTTCACATCACCCCCCGCTACCTGGCGCACTACGATGCCGTCGTAGCGAAAGGTCAGCACAAATCGTCACCCGATATCGAATACGGGCGAAATTTTGTTGCACGGCGTCGCGCTTGGGCTTCAGTGCTGGAAGCCGCGGTTCAGGACGGTGAATTGGTGTTGCGTCCCATCCACGGCGATCCCAAAGTCAACAATATTCTGATCGACGACGCCACCGGGCAGGCCGTCAGCATTATCGATCTGGACACGGTCAAGCCGGGGCTGGTGCATTACGACATCGGCGATTGTCTGCGCTCATGTTGCAATCCCCTGGGTGAGGAAACTGAGGCTTTCGATGCGGTGCGATTTGAAACCGATCTGTGCCAGACCATTTTGGAGGGCTATCTGGCCGAGGCGCGGCATTTTATGACCGGCAAGGATTACGACTACATCTATGACGCGATGCGTTTGATCGCGTTTGAGTTGGGGCTGCGCTTCTTCACCGATTACCTGGAAGGCAACGTGTACTTTAAGACGAAAGATGCGGAGCACAATCTGCGCCGTGCTCTGGTGCAGTTCCGCCTGACCGAAAGCATCGAGGCACAGGCCGGCGCCATTCGCGCGATTGTGGCCTCGCAACGAATCAAGCCGTGATCAGCGTCGTTTCGTTTTACCGTGTTTGAGCTTGTACTTCCCCTATAGTTAATGTGGTGTATAATAAAGGTAATATATCCATACAATCGAGGTGGATAAAAAGATGGGTGAAGATGTACGCCGTATTAATGTGATTTTTCCTCGCCGGTTGCTTGAGGAGCTGGATGCGCTGATTCCCTCCGGTAAGCGCAGTGAAGTCGTCGTTGAAGCTACGGCTTCGTACCTGGCGCGTCTCAAAGTCCTGGCTGCGTTGCGGGAGACCTCCGGTGTATGGAAATCCGCCGATCATCCTGATTTGATTACCCCTGAGGATGTTAACGGCTGGCTGGAGGCTTTGCGCTCAACCTGGCGCCGTGTGCCTCTCTTTACGGAGGAGGTGGATGGCTGATTACTTGCTGGACTCCAACGTCCTCATTCAACATCTCCGGGGTCATCAACCTACGACGGCTCTGCTGACGCGTCTGGCTTTGGATGGGCAATTGGGTGTTGCCGTTATCTCGCGTATGGAGGTGTTGGCCGGGATGCGCGAGCACGAACGTGAGGCCACGCTGCGCTTTCTCAATGCTCTGGCCTGTTATGCTGTGAATAGACCCATTGCCGATTTGGCAGGTGAATGGCTGCGTCGTTATCGTCAACAGGACGTGACATTGGATGTGGCAGACGCGCTCATTGCTGCTACTGCGCACCATCACGATCTGATCTTGCTGACTTATAATCCCCGCCATTTCCCCATGCCGGAGTTAAGACAGTATCACGAGATGCCGGACTTGTCCGCTTCATCCTAGAGTGGCCGTGGATAGCATGAATGAATGATGTCGACAACGCGACCTGATACCTGGCCCCCCGAGTTTGTCGAGCGCATGCGCGCCTGGCTTGGCGATGACGCGGGCCGCGCTGGCGCGGACGCTTTCTTTGCCGCGTTGGCGACGCGCGACGTGGGGCTGCGCCTCAATCCCGCGCGCGGCCCGCTCGACGAACTGCGCGCGTGCATCCCGTGGCAAACCCAACCGATTCCCTGGTGCCCGGAAGGCCTGTGGCTCCAGGAAGAGGCGCAGGCCGGCGCGCATCTCTACCACACGCTCGGCGTCTACTACATGCAGGACCCCAGCGCGATGGCGGCGGCGGTGCTGCTCGATCCCCGTCCCGACGAATGGGTGCTCGACCTTGCTGCCGCGCCCGGCGGCAAGACAACGCATATCGCTGCAAGAATGCAGTTCGCCGCACGGATGATGGCGGCCACGCCGGAGCGTGGCGCTCCCAGGGGAGTGCTCGTCGCCAACGAGATCGCCCGCCGCCGCGCCTCCGTGCTGGCGATGAACGTGGAACGCATGGGGGTCACCAATGCGCTGATCACCAACGAGACGCCGGAACGTCTGTCCGCGCGCTGGCCTGGACTGTTCGACGCGGTGCTGGTGGATGCGCCGTGCTCCGGTGAGGGCACGTTCTCCCGCGATTCGCAAGCGATCCGCGATTGGAGCCTGGACACGGTATTCGGCAACGCGCGCCGCCAAAAGTTGATCCTCGAACAGACCGCGCCGTTGGTGCGGCGTGGCGGGCGGCTGCTCTATGGGACGTGCACCTTTGCGCCGGAAGAGAACGAGGGCGTGATTGCCGGCTTCCTGGCGGGACATCCCGATTTCGAGATCGTTGATCTCCCGCAGGTGCCGGGCCTGTATCCCGGACGCCCAGAATGGGTAGGCGCGCCAGAGATCCTGCGGCGTGCGGGGCGCTTCTGGCCGCACACCGGGCCGGGGCACGGGCACTTCTACGCACTGTTGCGCCGTCAGGGTGAGCCGCCCAACGGCCTGCCCGAGCGCTGGACGGGGAGCGACATCCCCGGACGCGTGTGGAACCTTTACCAGAAGACCATCGGCGAGACATTGGTCGCCCCCGTTTCTGACAGGGGCCTGCTGCTGACCAAAACCGATGACCTCTACGTGACCCCGATGGATCCCAGGTTATGGAAGGGCTTGCACGTGTTGCGCCCCGGTTGGTGGATGGCCTCGTTGCGCCACAACAAAATCTGGCCCGACCACGCGCTGGCGACGGCGCTGCTGCCAGAGGACGTCCACGAGGTCGTCGATCTGGCGCAGGACGATTCCCGGCTGGCGAACTACCTGCGGGGAAGTTTCTGGCCCGATCGCGGCCCGGCGGGCTATGTGCTCATCGCCGTCGATGGCTTCCCCGTGGGGTGGGCCAAGCGTGGGGGTGGGCGTTTGCGCAGCCGTTATCCGGTTCACCTACGAGGGTAGACAGCAGACAGGGACAGGGGGGGGCTTGTTCCAGCGGATATATCTGGCGATTGAGCGCGTCGTGATGATGCATTTGGTGCCGCGAGACAAACCGGGACCAATCTGGCGCGTGATTTTCAAACAGCCGATTTGGCTCTACAAGCTTGGCCTGGGGGGGCTGCTTGGCAAGCGGGTGTTACTGTTGCACACGACCGGCGGAAAAACGGGCAAACACCGGATCACGCCGTTGGAGTACAGCTACGATCTCGCCGCCGATACCTACACGGTGATGGCGGGGTGGGGCGGTATGACGGACTGGTACCGCAACGCGCGGGCCAATCCGCAGGTGTACGTCCAGGTGGGACGGCGCGCGTTCGACGCAATTGCGCAGCCGGTTCCGCGTGAGGAAGTGGCGCAGATGTTGGCGGAGATCATTGCGATCAATCCGCGAGCGCTGCGGATGTTTGCCCGCTGGTCTGATGAACCGGTGGACGGTTCGCCAGAGAGCCTGCGGAAGTTAGCTGTGCATTTCCCGTCGTTGACGCTGCGCCCGCAGCGGAAAGCCGCCGGGGTAGACGACGTCCCCCTGTAATCAGCCGCAGCAAACTGTTGGCTCAGGCCCACAGCAGGCCGGTTCAGGCCCACCGCACGTTGGTTCCTTCAGGCCACGCAGTGCCGCGTTGATCATCGCCGCCGCGCAGCCCACGCCGCTATTCACGAACAGCGCGCCGGTAGGACAGTTAAGCATGCACGCGCCACACTCCATGCAGGCGTCTGCTTGCACGATCTGCACCCGCCGCGTTCCCCGCGCGCCCGGCGCGAACACCCCCTGCGGACACACCGCACTGCACATCCCACAGTTGATGCAGATATCCACATTAAACGCTAACGTGTTGTGCTTGCTCAGCGCCACAAATCCGATTTGCGCATCGTTCGCGCCTGTTGTTTCATTACAACATGTCATTTCCTGCTCCTTCGAAAATAGCTGGGATCGCCAGCATCCTGCTGGCCTCCGGCAAATGATAGCGCCAGCGAGACGCCCACGCTCCATTTTCGTGCCGGATGGTGTACGTCAGCACCGGCGTCTCCCCGGAGAATAAACCACGAACCTACACCAATCCTCACGAATGGCAAAAATTAGTGTAAATTCGTGAAGATTGGTGGTAAAATCCTTGTCTTCGATGGGACTATTTTGCTCGTCGCGTCAAGCGCAGCACGAGCGCCAACAGCACGCCGGCCCCGAACATCCCCGCCATCACGCGGATGTACTTGAACATCTCGCGCTTCACGCCGGTCTTAGACGTGAACGGCGTCGCGCCGGTAAAGTTGAGTGCCAGGAAGGCCGTCACCGGTGGCAGACTGAGCATGTAGGCCAGCGGCCAACCGCGCCCCTCTCTGCGTTTCCGGGACGCCAGCGCAAACGGCAGCGCGGTCAGCCCACCCAGGATAAAGCCTTTGCTGCTGAAATCTCCGGTGGGCAGCCAGGGCAGCAAGATAGGGAACAAAGCCGCTCCGGTCAGTACCGCTGCGACCGCGCCTGCTGCCGCCAACGGTCCCATCAGGACGGCCAACACCAGCGCCGTCGGTTTGGCCAGGTGGACCAGTTCCACCGGAATCAGCACCAGCCGGTCGCGCAAGGGAAAGCGTACCTGCCGCATCTCCGGGGTGGCCTGATGCGTTTTGAGGTACTCCAGCAAATCGGCGGCGCGCACGGGGCCGTACTCCACCTTGAAGCCTGTGCGCTGCTTGACCTCGTGCGCAGCGACGCCGGGCGCGCCCAACTGCGGCAGGATCAGCGTCCGGTGGCTGACTATGTCAGACAAATACGCAGCCTCGACGCGCTGCACGATCTCGTCTGTGCCGAACGTGCCCTTGCCGGCGGCGCACCATACGTTGATGCCCATCGTATCCAGTACCAGGATGTAACCATCCACGCCCGGCAGGGATGAGCGCAGTGCATCGAAGCTCAACGTGTAGTTGGCAGTGACGAACACCGGCGATTCCATCGTAGGATGTCCGAGCGCGTACAGTCCCGGCGTCACGCGATGGTCGCCGCGCCGGTAGCCCCACCGCGCCAGAAAGTGATCCCAGTGATCGGCAAAGGTTAAAGTGCTAGTGGTGTGCATAAGATCAGGTGTTGCGTTCATTCATATCCTCCGGTTTAGTAGACGGTAGACAGTAGACAGTAGACAGGGGAAGAGAAACCTCGTATGCCGTCTACTGTCTACCGTCTACTTGATCAGCTCATAATCTCCACAATCTGTTCCCGGAACCACGTGATGTTCTCCTCGTTCAGGCAATAGCAGCGCGCCGGGCCTTCGGTGACGCCGGAAATCCAGCCGG
>JBNGDO010000007.1:0-57380 GCA_049975385.1 Anaerolineae bacterium
CTCACGGCCCAGTTTTGATCGATCCCGGCGACGACGGAGTTCGTACCGAGTGGGCAGACCGGCGACAGCGCAATCGGTTGAAATTCCTGCGGCAGATGTGAAAAGGCGATCTGCTCCCATCTCAGGAGGGAGGTTGGCGATGTGGATGAAGGGTGGACGAATCGATTGGATTCGTAATCCGATAAAACAGCAGCGGGCTGTAGCTGGTTGCTGCGCAAGCGGTAGACTTCGAGGAGCAGGGATTGCAGGTCCGTGGGCGAAAGCTGTTCTGCAAGGATAGAAACGAGACCCGGCACACCGGCTTTTCGCTCGATACGCTCGATGATTTTGTTCATACTATTCTTGTTCAGCTCCACTTTCTTTGTCACGCATGCCTTCCAAGAGGATGGCCCGGGTGTCTGCGCCTTGCTCGCGCAACGGTGCGATTTTCTGATACTCAGCCGATAACAGCCACTGCCACACATTCTCTTCGGCCGGAAATTCCAGGATGATCATTCGCTCTGGGTTCCATTGCTGGCCCAAAGGAACGACTTTACCGCCGCGCACCAAATAACGGCCCCCAAATTGTTCAACAAGTGGAGCGACCAATTGAATGTATTGACCGTAACTGACCGCGTCTCGTACTCGGCTTTCGATGACCATGTAGACCGACATTTTGTTAGTGCATTCTCCTGTTTGCTCTTCTTTGTATGTGCCGCCCAACACGATTTTGTCCTGATGATGTAAGAATCCGTTGTACCCATTCAATCCGTTGACACAGCCTACCGGATCACCGACCTCGGCGTCGGCGTAATCCGCCGCACGACGATCTTCTCGCGGTCCATCATCTCCGGGATTTGCGGCGCGATGACGTTCTGCCACTCGTCGCTCTGGTAGGCGGCGGCGTACAAGGCCTCGCGTTGCTCTTCGCTGTCGAAGCGGCGAATCCAGATGTAGAGGTCGTCCTCCTGCGTGCCGACGAAGCTGCCGATGACGACCATCCCCTTGGAAATCTGGAACGGGAGGATCACCTCTTCCATAAACTTGACCCAGCGCTCGCGCTGGCCCGGCTTGGTGCGGTATTCTCGAAGTTCGAAAAACATAGTTGGTCTCCTTTTTTTAGTTTTGTCAGCAGTAAAAATCTGCTTCATCTGCTAAATCTGCTGATAAAAAACAACTAACCACCCTCAATGACCGGCAGGAAGCGGAGGACGCTGTCCGCTTTGACGGGCGCACGCAGGCCCAGGCGTGCAATGGCGCCATCCACCGACACGGCGACGCCGGGTGCGAGCCGGTCGCCATCAGACACACGGGCCTTCACGCCGGGATAAGCCGTCTCCAACGCATCGATGACCTGTGCCACCGTCTTGCCCGGCACGCTGACTTTGCTTTGCCCGCCGGTAAGATCGCGCATCAGGGACGGAATGATAATTGTTGCCACAAGACCTCCGGCAGAATGGAGAATCAGCGAATAAAGAATCAGCGAATGGAGAATGAGCGAATTCCCCGTTTCTTCAATGACCCAAGGCCCAGTCCCTAATCCCCAATTACTGATTACCAATTACCCCTATTTTTTCCAACAAATGCGCAGGCGTCATCGGCAGGTGATCGGGACGAACGCCGATTGCGTGGTAGATGGCATTGGCGATGGTAGCGGGCGGTGGCACGATGGGCGGCTCGCCCACGCCGCGCACGCCGAACGGGTGCTTGGGATACGGCACCTGGACGATCACCGTCTCGATCATCGGCACGTCGAGCGCCGTGGGAATCTTGTAGTCGAGGAAGTTGGCGTTGAGCATCTGCCCTTTCTTATTGTAGGTGTAGCCTTCGTAAAGCGCCCAGCCGATGCCTTGCGTCGCGCCACCCTGCATCTGCCCTTCGACCATCGTCGGATTGACAGCCTGGCCCACATCCTGCACCACCGTGTAGCGCAGCAGCGTCACCTTGCCCGTCTCGGGATCGACCTCCACGTCGGCGATCTGCGTGCTGAACCCCGCACCCCATTCCGCCGCGTCGATGTTGGCCATGCTGCTGACGCTGCCGCCAGCTCCTGTCACCTGCTCCGCCAGTTCCGCAAAGGTGAAGCGCAGGTCAGAGGGAGCGGAAAAAACGCCGTTAGCGTAAGTCACGCTCTCCACCGGGACATCCCACAGCGCCGCAGCACGCGCACGCATCTGCGCGATGACGTCCTCCGCCGCCTTGACCGCCGCGATGCCTGTGGCGAACGTCGTGCGGCTGCCCGCGGTCACGTCGGCGTAACCGGTGTTGTCGGTGTCGCCCACGCTCGGCCTGATCCGCTCCGGCGGCAGTTCCAGCGCCTCGGCAGCTTGCATGGCGATGGTGGTGCGCGTGCCGCTCAAGTCTACCGAACTGGTGACGAGGTTCACGCTTCCATCCCCGTTGACGCTGAGGGTGCAGCTCGAGCGCCCGCCCCAGTTGCCCCAGTAGGCGTGCGCCACGCCGCGCCCGCGATTCGGGCCGCTTAACGGCGCGGTGTAATGCTCGCACGCCTGCGCCGCTTTGAGCACCTCGCTGCCGCCGATGCTGCCGTGCGTCCCGCCATCGACGCGCGCGTCGCCCTCGCGGGCGTGGTTGAGTAGCCGGAATTCGATGGGGTCCATGCCCAGCTTCTCGGCCAGCTCGTCGACCAGCGTTTCAACGGCAAAGTTGGCCGGCGTGCCACCAGGCGCGCGATACGAAGAGACGCGCGGGCCATTCGTCACCACGTCGTAGCCGTCGACCTGCCCGTTTGGGATGACGTACGGTCCGAACATCACGGTTGCGCCGGAGCCGACCGGCGAGCCAGGATACGCGCCTGCTGCGTAGAACAATTCGGCTTGCACCGCCGTGATATGCCCGTCCCGCTTGGCGCCCATTTTCACGCGGAAGACGGCCCCGGAGCTCGGCCCGGTCGCCAGGAAGACGTCCGGGCGGGGCATTGTCACTTTGACCGGACGCCGCGCTTTGCGGGCTAACAGCGCTGCCGGGACATCGACGTAGCTGGTGTTTTTCCCACCGAACGCCCCTCCGACCTCTGTGGGTACGACGCGCACTTCGGACATCGGCAGGCGCAGCAGCCAGACGACGTGGTCGCGGACGGCGAACGATCCCTGTGTGGTTGTGTGGATCGTGAGAACACCATCGTCGCTCCACGTGGCGACGGCGGCGTGGCTCTCGATATAGCCCTGGTGGACGGTCGCTGTGTGGAATTCGCGCTCGACGATGACATCAGCCTCGGCGAAGCCCTGTGCAGGATCGCCCTTGAGTTGCTGGAAATGGCTGGCGACGTTGCTCGGTTTCTCCCCGCGCCCGCCTAGCGACTGCGTGCGCATAGCGTCGTGAAGGATGGGGGCGTCGTCTTGCATCGCCTCCAGCACATCCGTCACGGCGGGCAGCACGTCGTACTCGACCTCGATGAGCCGGGCGGCTTCCTCGGCAAGAGCCTGGGTGCGCGCGGCAACGGCAGCGACAGCGTGCCCAACATAAAGAACTTTTTCACTGGCAAAGGTGTTATCGCGCGCGTACTTGTGCCATGTGTCGTCGGCCTCGCCCGGCAGATCCTCCGCCGTGACCACGGCATAGACGCCCGGTAGGGCCTCGGCGCGGCTCGTGTCGATGGAGAGAATGCGCGCGTGGGCGTGCGGGCTGCGCAGGATAAAGCCGTAGAGCATCCCCGGCATCTGCACATCCGGCCCGAAGATGGCCTTGCCGGTTACTTTGTCCGCGCCGTCGTAGCGCGGCAACCGTTCGCCGACGACGTTGAATTTTGTACTCATTCGTTCACCTCCTCGTTGGCGGCGTTAAGGCGACGCGCCGCCGCTTGTACCGCGCGGACGATTTTATCGTAGCCGGTGCAGCGGCACAGATTGCCCGACAGCCACGCGCGGATGTCAGCTTCGGTGGGGTTTGGCTCGCGGTCCAGCAGCGCCTTGGTGGCGATGAGGATGCCCGGCGTGCAGAACCCGCACTGGAAGCCTTCCGCCTCGAGAAACGCCTGCTGGATGGGATGCAGCCCGCGCCAATCCGCCAGCCCTTCGACGGTGGTGACGGCGCGCCCCTCGATTTCGACACCGAGGACGAGGCAGGAATTGACCAGTTGCCCGTCCAGCAACACGCTGCACGCGCCGCAGTTGCCGTCGTTGCAGCCTTCCTTTGTGCCGGTCAGCCCCAGGATATCGCGCAGACATTCCAGCAGGCTCTGCCGCGGCTCGCAGAGAAACTCGACGGGTTCGCCGTTGATGGTCGCAGAAACGAGAGTCTTGTTAGTCATAGTCATCGCAGGTTTCTCCTTTCGCGCGTTGCAGCGCCCCTTGTAGCGCGCGCCGGGTGAGGACGCCGGCCAGGTGGCGGCGCTGCGCGGCTGTGCCGCGCACATCGCTGATGGGCCGCGCGGCTTCTCGGGCGACGGTGGCTGCTTCGGTGAAAGCTTCCTCGGTGGCTGCCTTGCCGATGAGAGCCGCGCCCGCGGCCTCTACAAACAACGGCGTCGGCGCGACGGCGGAGAGGGCGATGCGCGCATGTGTAATGGTCGTCTGATCGTCGCTCAACGCGAGCCAGGCACCCGCACCGGCCACGGCGATGTCCATTTCGCCGCGCGGGATGAATCGCAGGTAGCGCGCACCGCTGTTGGGTGCAGGTGTGGGGAAATGGATGGAAATCAGCAGTTCGCCCGGACCGAGCACAGTTTTGCCTGGTGCGGTACAGAAGTCGGACACGGGCACGTTGCGGGTTCCTTGCGGCCCGGCAACGTGCGCCGTCGCCTTGAGGACAATCATCACGGGAATGGAATCACCACTCGGCGCGGCGTTGCAGAGGTTGCCGCCGAGGGTGGCACGGCGCTGGATGGCCGCCCCGCCGATGATGGAGGCTGCGTCGACCAGGCCGGGATAGTGCTGGCGCACGGCAGGGTGATCGCACAGCCACGCACATGGGACTGCTGCGCCGATGGTCAGCCCCTCGACGGGATCGAAGACGATACGGGTCAATTCGGGAATGCGCTTGACGTCTACGAGCATCTCCGGCGCAAACAGACCTCGGCGCATCTGCACCAGGAGATCGGTACCCCCGGCGAAAGGCCGCGCCTGGCGTGCCGGATCTGCCAGTAACGCTACCGCTTCTCCGACAGATGTGGGCGTTTGATAGGCGAAAGGTTGCATGCAAATTCCTCCTGTTCGAATGACAAATTACGAATTACGAATTACGAATCATGATTCATGATTCGTAATTCGTAATTCATGATTCATTCTACCAGTAATGTTTGAAATTTCTTGTTGCCCCGGATGTACTCGAAATCCGTATCGCGTTGGGCCAGGGTGCGGTAGCGGGGATTGAGTTGGATAGCTTTTTCCAGCCAGGTGCAGGCGACGCTGGCATTGTTCATCAAGCCGGCAGCACAGGCGGCGTTGTAGTAGGCAGTGGCGTACTGTGGGTTGGCGATGACGGCCAGCCGGTATTCCGCGATGGCTTGTGTGTGGTTGCCAAGATGCACGTAACACAGCCCCCGGTTATTGTAGGCCACGGCATAGTTTGGATCGAGCGTGACGGCCTGGGTGTAATCTTCCAGAGCGCGTTCGTACTGCTGTAAGCGGCTGTAGACCTGCCCGCGGTAGTTGTAGGCGATGGCACTTTCGGGATCGAGTGCGATGGCTTGATTATAATCGGTGATGGCGTGCTGGTACTCCTCTTGCGCCGCGTAGGTCAGCCCGCGGTTGAGGTATGCGTCGGCATAAGTGGAATCGTGCTGGATGGCCTGATCGTAATCGGCGATGGCCTGCGGATAGTCTTTGGTGTTGTAGTGCACATTGCCACGGCTATTGTAGATCAGAGGATCTTCGGGGTGGAGGGCGAGTGCCTGATCGTAGTCGGCGAGCGCCTGATCGAAGGCGTTCTGGCGCGCATGGACCAGTCCCCGGTTGTAATAGGCGTCCGCATGTTGGGGATCGAGGGCGATGACCTCGCTGAAATCGGCGATAGCGTCCGCGTAGTGCTGTTGCTGCGCGTGAGCCAGACCACGGTCGTAATAGGCCAGGAGATATGTAGGATCGAGCTCCAGCGCCTTGTTGTACTCCTGGATGGCCTTGTCATATTCGCCCATCTTGAGATAGATGGCGGCACGTTGGTGATAGTCGGCAGCCTGAATGCCGGGAGCAGGGGGCTGGGGGGATTCTGGTTCTTCCGGTACCTCTAGCTCTTCCGGTGCAGCAGGTTCTTCTGGCGTTTCCGGTTCTTCTGGCAGTGTCAATTCTTCAGGTATGATGGCTTCCTCTGGCGGAACTTCTTCGCTGGTCTGTAGATCATCGCCGGTGTATGGTGCTTCGTCTTTTGGTGCACCAGTGTCTGGTACGCCAACCTTTGGCACGCCAGCTTTGGGCGTGACCGGCTCCACCGGTGTGGTGCTGTCTTCCTTGATCGACGTTGATGTTTCTTTGATGGATATGTCTGGCAGTGAGTCAGCTTTAGCTGCCAGTTCTACGTCCGGCGTCTCAGCTTCCTCGAGATGAGTGATATGCGCGGCTGCTGCATCTAGACTCTCCTCTCTCCGCGGTTCAGGCACTTTCACGACTTCTTCGACGGCGGTCTCCGCGCTCACGTCGGTCACAGGCACTTCTTCTTCGGGCACGCTTACCTCAGGTGCCGCTGGCGCCGTCTCTTCGGGCTCGGGGCTGAATCGTCCCAGCCGGGCCAGAACGATTGGGCGTATAGCCTGGAGTTCACGTTGTATCGTCTCCCCGGCATCCTCACGCTGCTCGCAGGCTTCGCAGAACGCGAGAAATGCTTCCCAGTCTTGCTGTTCGAGTGCATGCCACGCTGTGTGGAGGAGAGTGCTCCACTCAACGACGGAGTTTTCCGTCAACTGCGCTTGCGCAGCCTCCTGCCACGTCGCTGCGATCTCACCGGCCAGCGGGTAGTAGACGCGCAAGGCCGCAAGGAAGGTAGTGACGCCCTGCTGGATCGTCCCCACGTCTTTGAGCATCAGTCCGTGATACAATGCCTCGAGTTTATCGGCGCGCCAGTGCGCGTCACGATAGAGCGTAAGACCGCCGGGGATGGCAGCGTCGCCGTTCTCGGACGCGGCGCTGCGGGTGTGGTAATAGTCGTGGAGGCGCGTGTGGGCAGTCTGCACGAGCGCGGGCGTTTGTTGTTGGGCAAAGGCGAGCAGGCGGCGGCGCAGTTCCGGGTGATAGCGCGTGTACCCCGGTGATGATACGACAAGCGGGGAGGCCAGCAGCCACACGCTCAGATCGGGATCGGCGCTGTCTGTCACCGTCTGGACGGTCACCGACTGGACGATCTCGGCATCCAGGCGACGGGCGACGGCACACTGAAGGACGGCATCGCGGCGCTGCGATGGCTCGAGCCATTTGAGATAGCGATCCACCGGCGTGAGGGCCAGGTCGCCGGCGTGCCCGCCTTCGGCGCTCGCCAGCAGCCGCGCCAATGCTGGCAACCCGTCGGAGAAGGTCACGATGTCGGTCACGCGATCGGGGTCGGCAATGCCACTGGCCGCGAGATAGGCACGGGTGTCTGCCTCGGTGAACGGCGATAGCGTGAAGGTCGCCGTCACCGGCCGGAATGCCGCCCACGTGTCGTCGAGAGGCGGCGCTCCTGCCAGAACGAGCCAGATGTTGGCGCGCATCTCGTAACGGGTGAGCCAGTTTTGCAGCCACGCTTGCAGGTGTGGACTAAGGTACTCCCAGTCGTCGAAGCCTATGACGATCGCGCGCACCGTCGCCCAGGCATTCATATCTTTGACGAAGATCTGGGTCAGCGTTTCAACCGGTGTCTTGACCAGCGCGATTTTGGCCGGATTGCCGAAACGTTCGAACAGGTACTTGTTCCACGCTTCGGTCTGCATCTCTTGCGCTTCAGCTACGTCGCCAAGCAGATCGAAGACCCCGCCCGGCGTGCGGAAATCCTCGGCGATGATGCGCGTGCAGGCCGTGTATTCCTCATAGCGTTCCTCAAAGGCCGAGAACGGCGTGCCCGCCTCGGCAAACTGTTGCGCCATCCGGAGCATCGTCTGCAGGATGGTCTGTTCGCGGACGGCGGTGGCCTGCGATACATCGACCTGGACCGTCACGGCATTGTGTTCCTCGGCGATGGCGCGATATTGCGCCAGTAGCGCGCTTTTGCCTACGCCGTCCGGCCCGTGCAGTGCGAAAATTAAATAAGCGGGCACTTGATATAAGAAGTTCAAGCGGAACAATTCCTGTTCGCGCTCGCGCCCGATGAAGAGCGAGCCATGGCGCTGCTCCATAAGTTTCTGCCAGGTGGTGGCTCTCCCGATCATACTTCCTCCTCTGAGTATAGTCCGGTAGTCTTTGGGCTGGTTGTCGTCATTTTCATTCAACCACTGTGGGACTATCTCGTGTATATGTATTTGAATTGCTTCTTAGTTTATCCCGATTGGAAAAACGGGCAACTAAGGCACGCTCGCGAGTTGCAAATTTTCCTTAATGCAATAAAGTATAGGGAAGGCTGACTGGCGATTGGGGATTAGGGATTGGGATTCTCAATCACTGATCCCTAGTCACCAATTTCTAATCCCGATCTCAAAGGAGCTGCGATGAAACCTACGAATACGCCTCAAGGGGCAATTTATGCTGATCCCGCCCAGCCTATTGCGGCGCGGGTGGCCGATCTGATTTCGCGGATGACGTTGCCGGAGAAGATCTCGCAGATGGTGCACCAAGCACCGGCGATTAAACGTCTGGGCATACCGGCCTACAATTGGTGGAACGAATGTCTTCATGGGGTGGGGCGGGCTGGCATCGCGACGGTCTTTCCACAGGCCATCGGTATGGCTGCGACGTGGGACGTCGATTTGCTGCACCGGGTGGGCCTCGCTATCTCCAACGAGGCGCGCGCCAAACATCACGCCGCGCTGGGGGAGAATGGCGACTCTGAGCAGTATTACGGCCTCACTTTCTGGACGCCGAATATCAACATCTTCCGCGATCCGCGCTGGGGGCGGGGCCAGGAAACCTACGGTGAGGACCCCTACCTGACCTCGCGGCTGGGTGTGACCTTCATCAAAGCGCTACAAGGTGACGATCCGAAATATCTCAAGCTCGCTGCGACGGCCAAGCACTACGTCGTTCACAGCGGGCCGGAGAGCGAGCGCCATCACTTCGACGCGCGCGCAGATGAACGCGATATACGCGAGACCTACCTGCCCGCGTTTGAAGCGGCTGTGCGCGAGGCCAAAGTCGCCGCCGTGATGGGGGCGTACAATCGCACCAACGGCGAGCCGTGTTGTGCCAGTCCTACACTGTTGCAGAAGATCCTCCGCGAGGAGTGGGGGTTTGGCGGCCCTGATGGGATCGATGGACACGTCGTCTCCGATTGTTGGGCGATCCACGACATCCACGAGAATCACAAGGTGGTGAAAACGGCGCCTGAGGCAGCGGCGCTGGCGGTGAACAACGGCTGCGATCTGAACTGCGGGTACACCTACGGCGCGCTCCTCATCGCAGAAAAGCAGGGGCTTCTCGACGAGGCGACCATCGATACGGCTTTGACACGATTGTTCACACTGCGCTTCAAGTTGGGGATGTTCGATCCACCGGAGATGGTGCCTTACGCTCAAATCCCCTTCGAGTTGAACGATTGCGAGGCGCATCGCGAGTTAGCACTGCGGACTGCGCGCGAGTCCATCGTTCTGCTCAAGAATGCGGACGGTTTCTTGCCGCTGGACAAGGCTAGCCTCAAGACGATCGCCGTTATTGGCCCGAACGCCGATGACGATTTGGTGCTACTGGGCAACTACTTCGGTCAGCCCTCGCGTTCGGTGACGCCGCTGCAAGGCATCTGCAACAAGGTTGGCGCAGACGTTGAGGTGCTTTACGCTCCTGGCTGCGATATCCGTGGCAAAGACACATCCGGCTTTGCCGAGGCCGTCGCTGCTGCGCAGAAGGCCGACGTCGTCATCGCCGTGATGGGGCTTTCGCAGCTCGTTGAGGGTGAGGAAGGCCAGCAAGAAGGCGTCAAGGGTAGCCAGCGCAGCACCGGTGACCGCACTGATCTCGATCTTCCGGGTGTGCAAGAGGCGTTATTGCAGGAAATGGCCGCTACCGGCAAACCGCTGGTCGTGGTGCTGCTCAATGGGAGTGCGGTCGCTGTCAACTGGGCCGAGAAACACGCGGCGGCGATTGTCGAGGCGTGGTACCCCGGCGAGGAAGGGGGGACGGCACTGGCCGATGTGCTTTTCGGTGATTATAATCCCGCCGGACGATTGCCGGTAACGTTCTACAAATCAGTCGATGACTTACCGCCTTTCCGCGATTATGCAATGGCGCGCCGTGCACCGGCGGGCCATACCTACCGCTATTTTGGCGGCGAGGTTCTTTTTCCGTTCGGCTATGGCCTGAGCTACACGACCTTCGCCTACAGCGACCTGACGCTCAGTGCGGATGCGATCCAGTCTGGCGAGAGTCTTACGGTCAGCGTGAAAGTCCAGAATACCGGCGCTCTGGCCGGCGACGAGGTTGTGCAGCTTTATGTGCGTGATGTGGCGGCCTCTGTTCCCGTTCCGATCCGGCAATTGCAAGGCTTCACGCGCGTGCATCTGGAACCCGGTGCCCAGCAGACGGTGACGTTCATGCTCGCGCCCCAGCAGATGTCGCTGATCGCCGACGATGGACAACGGGTGATTGAACCCGGTACTTTTGAGGTCGCAGTGGGGGGCGGGCAGCCGGGTACGGTTGCGCCGGTCGTCGTGAGTCGCTTTGACGTGTTGAGCGAAGCATAAGTCGGGCCTAACTACGCGCATTCTTGCAAAATAGCAAGAAAACGAGCGTCAAAGCCCCTCTTGGTTCCGGTTTATCTGGGTTAGGAGCGTTATTCTCAAACCTGACAGGTCGTGCAAACCTTTGGTTTGTCCAGGACTTGTCAGGTTTGGCGTAACACGGGGAGTGCTGGATGCACGATTGGGAAATGCTAAAAAAGCTTTCATTTTTATTGATTTTGGGGAGCGTGTTAGTAGCTTGTGCGACGCCGTCGCCTGAGATCATCAAAGAAACGGTGGTCGTGACCAAGGAGATCGAAAAGGAAATCGTGGTCACACAGCCGGTGGAAGTCACCGTCGAGGTGCCGGTCGAGAAAATCGTCGAGGTGACGCCGACACCGCTGGTTCCGGTGATTGTCAGCATCACTGATGCCGCGCTTGGGGACGACGCGTTAGGGATTGAACGTCAGCGTTGGCTGCTTGAGCAGTTTCACACTCTCCGGCCTGAGGTGGTGATCGATCCTAATCCTTATCGTTACGATACGCAGACCTTTATCACGCGAACGAATAGTTTAGCGGACAACCCGCGTTCTTTAGAAGATACCTATGCCGTATGGCTGACCGATGCTCGTGGCCTGATTGAGAGCGGTTACGCTGCGGACATCACGCCCTATATGGCAGATACGCCTTATCCCGGTGCCTATCATCCAGCGCTCCTGACGCTGGCCCAGGATGCGTATGGCAACATCTACGGCCTGCCCCATGCCGCAAACGGCATGGGATTGATGTACAACCGGCGATTGTTCGAGGAAGCTGGCCTCGATCCCGACAAGCCACCGCAGACCTGGGGGGAGGTGCGTGAGTACGCGCGGCAGATTGGCGCCAGGCTTGAGGACGTCGATGGGTTCAACATCCGCAATGAAGGCGCGCTTGGCGGTTGGATGAGCGTGGCGTTGATGGTCACGTTTGGCGGCGAGACCGTGCAGTCGATCGATGGTTGGTGGATCGCAGCCTACAACAACAACGCGATGGTCGCCGCACTACAGTTGATGCACGACTTACGCTGGAAAGATGGCACGACCACATCCGACATTGCGACCTGGGGCAATTACGCGCTGGTGCTCGATTTTGGCGCCGCCAAGACTGCGATGACGATTGCCAGCGCCGATACCCTCGGCTGGATGATCCGCAATCTAGATGATCTGCCAATCGATGAGGTCGGCTTTGGTCGCATGCCTAACGGCGGTGCGAACGCGACACTCGGCCAGGGGAGTGTGTGGTTGTACAATCCCGCGTCGTCGCCGGAGGTTCTGGAAGCAGCTTTAGCCTTTAACACCTGGCGTGAATTCGACCTGGGCGCGTTTGAGAACACTATACGACTCCGGTCCGAACACGGCGAGTTGGTGGGATTGCCCTACATCAACGTCTTCACCGGCGAGTATGGCCAACAGCGCGCGGCAATCATTGAGAAATATGCGAATGTGCCGGTCGCGAATTACGCGAACTTCATTAACGCGGGTGTGGCCGTGCGTGGCGAACCACCCGTTGCGGCGCAGGAACTCTACGAGGAGCTTGGCCAGATTTTGCAACAAGTCCTTGCCGCGCCCAATCCCGACATCAAGGCGCTACTGGACGCGTCGGCGGAAAGTTTTCAGGCAGGGGTATTGGATGTGATCAATGCGGAGAGTGCGGAAAGATAGATCATTCTCTGCCATGATCGGGAGGTATAGACATGGATGAGCAAGGAAGGGTCGCGCAATTTTTACGGACGCTCAGCCAGCAATTACCGGTTTTAACTGAGCGTTACAATGTGCAAACACTTGGACTTTTTGGTTCATATGTCCGGCAAGAACAGCGCTCCGAAAGTGACCTGGATGTGTTGGTTACGTTCACAGAGACGCCAAGTTTGCTTAAATTTCTAGCTTTAGAAAACTATCTGACGGATTTACTCGGCGTCAAAGTGGATTTGGTTATGCAGGATGCGCTCAAGCCCAACATCGGGCGACGAATATTGCAAGAGGTCGTAACAGTATGAGTGCGGAGAGACTTTACCTCGACTATTTGCAGGATATTTTGGATGCACTGCAAAAGAGCCGTCAATTCATTGCTGATATGAGCTATGATCAATTTTGTCGTGATGACAAAACTGCTTTTGCTGTAGTCCGTGCATTAGAGGTTGTAGGTGAGGCCACCAAACGACTTCCACAAACGTTACTGAGTCGATATCCTGAAGTGCCATGGCGTGAGATTGCCGGGATGCGTGACAAGCTGATCCATCACTACTTTGGCGTCAATTTGCTGGTGGTGTGGAAAACGGTTGTTGAGGATCTGCCGTTATTGCAAGAGTATATTGAGCGCATGATTGCCGAAGCTAAAGCGGAACACGATCAAGAAGCTTGATATGGCGAATTCTGCTCTTCCTGACATCATCGTTGCCGGGCACGTGTGCCTGGATGTGATTCCGGCATTGCCCGAAAACTGCCAGAGCCTGGACACATTGCTCGTGCCCGGCGGATTGATCAACGTGGGGCCGATGGTACTCTCGACAGGCGGCGCTGTTTCCAACACCGGGCTGGCGCTGCACCGCCTGGGCGTTCCAGTGCGCTTGATGGGCAAAGTTGGCGACGATACCTTCGGGCAAGCAACGCTTGACGTTTTCCGCAGTTACGATCCCGCGCTGATTGAGGGGATGTTGATCGCAGCAGGCGAGAACAGCTCGTATACGCTCA
Organism: Anaerolineae bacterium; assembly: GCA_049975385.1. Classification (GTDB taxonomy): domain Bacteria; phylum Chloroflexota; class Anaerolineae; order B4-G1; family SLSP01; genus DSWT01. The sequence goes on from JBNGDO010000007.1 coordinate 13,435, forward strand.
TCTTTAGCTCCCCCGGTCTAGATCGCACTTTCCTCCACTATCCCGGACCCAACGATACGTTCTGCGCTGCTGACGTCCCCGACGCGGCGTTGGCCGATGCTCGTGTTTTCCACTTCGGCTACCCTCCGCTGATGCGCCGTTTCTATCTGGATGGTGGGCAGGAATTAGAGACACTGCTCCGGCGCGTCAAAGCGCACGGTCTGGTCACGTCGCTCGACATAAGCCGGCCCGATCCCAACGCGGAAGCCGGGAAGATCGACTGGCCCGCGCTGCTGGCGCGCGTCCTCCCGCAGGTCGATATTTTCCTGCCAGGTGTGGAGGAGATCCTCTTGATGGCGGATCCGGCGCGTTACGCTGCCCTGGAAGAGAACGGTGAGGTTCTTTCCCAGGTGGATGGTGACCTGTTGAGCGATCTGGCCGGGCGTTTGGTGGAATGGGGCGTCGCTATCGCCGGGCTGAAGCTGGGCAGTCAGGGCATTTACTTGCGGACGACGCCCGACGCGGCCCGCCTGCGCGTGTTGTGGGAGCGCCTTGGATACGACTCGCGCGCCTGCCCTGAGCTTGCCGAAGGGTGGATGAACCGCGAACTGCTGTCACCGGCGTTCTGCGCCAACCTCGTCGGGACGACGGGGGCGGGCGATTGCGCCATCGCCGGGTTCCTGACCGGGCTGTTGCACAAACTGTCGCCAGAGGATGTGCTGACCGGGGCCGTTGCAGTGGGCGCGTGCAACGTCGAGGCGGCGGACGCGGTGAGCGGCGTGCCGTCATGGGAGGATGTTCAGCATCGTATCCGGGCGGGATGGGAACAACTGCCGGTCACGCTCAGGTTGCCGGGGTGGGGGTGGGACGTCAAGCAAAGGCTGTGGATTGGTCCTCATGATCGCGGGGGGCAGTGGGCGTTAGGTTGAGAGTCGAGAGTCGAAGGTTGAAAGTTAAGGGTTGCCGGATTCACTCATTCGCTCATTCTTGATTCGCTGATTCGAAATTTTGGAGGTCACTATGAAAATGAATGAACCACGTAACCGTTTGATTGGAAGTATGCCCAAGATTGGAATTCGTCCAACGATTGATGGGCGGCGACGCGGGGTGCGCGAGGCACTGGAGGCGCAGACGATGGGGCAGGCAAAGGTCGTCGCAGCCTTCCTCAGCGAGAACCTGCGCCACCCGAATGGCTTGCCCGTTGAATGTGTCATCGCCGATACGTGCATCGGCGGGGTGGCGGAGGCTGCACAGACCGCTGAAAAGTTCGCGCGCGCGGGCGTCGGCGTCTCGCTGACCGTGACGCCGTGCTGGTGCTACGGCGCGGAGACGATGGACATGGACCCGCTCGTCCCCAAGGCCGTGTGGGGGTTCAACGGCACTGAGCGGCCTGGCGCGGTTTATCTGGCGGCGGTGATGTCGGCCCACACGCAGAAGGGCCTGCCTGCCTTCAGCATCTACGGCCACGACGTGCAGGACATCGGCGACGACAGCATCCCCGAGGACGTACAGGAAAAGCTGCTGCGTTTTGCGAAAACGGGTCTCGCCGTGGCGCGGATGCGCGGCAAGGCGTACCTGGCGATGGGCGGCGTCTCGATGGGGATCGCCGGTTCCATCGTGCAGCCGTGGCTCTTCGAGCAATATCTCGGCATGCGCGCGGAATTTGTGGATATGACGGAGTTCGTTCGCCGCTTCGAGGAAGACATCTACGATCCGGTGGAGTTCGAGCGAGCTCTGGCCTGGGTCAAGGCCAACTGTCCCGAAGGCGCGGATCGCAATCCGCCCGAAAAACAGCGCAGCCGCGCGCAGAAGGACACGGACTGGGAACTCTCGGTAAAGATGGCGCTCATCGCCCGCGATCTGATGGTGGGCAATCCGCGCCTGGCGGAACTCGGCTACGAGGAAGAGGCGCTGGGCCATAACGCCATCGCTGCCGGATTCCAGGGGCAGCGGCAGTGGACCGACCACTTCCCCAACGGCGACTTTATGGAAGCCATTCTCGACTCATCATTCGACTGGAATGGCATCCGCCAGCCCTACATCGTGGCGACGGAGAACGACGCGCTCAACGGCCTCTCTATGCTCTTCGGGCACTTGCTCACCGGCACGGCGCAGTTGTTCTCCGACGTGCGTACCTATTGGAGTCCGGAGGCCGTCAAGCGGGTGACCGGCTACGAGCTGACCGGCGACGCGGCAGGCGGGTTCTTGCACCTCATCAACTCCGGCCCAACGGCGTTGGATGCGACTGGGCAGCAGGAGCGCGACGGCAAGCCGGTGATGAAGCCGTACTGGGAAATCACGCCGGAGGACGTCGAGAAGTGCCTCAAGGCGACGACGTGGCACGCGGGCACCGTCGAGTATTTCCGGGGCGGCGGCTGGTCCACGCACTTCGTCACCCGCGGCGGCATGCCGGTGACGATGTCGCGTCTCAACCTGGTGAAGGGGCTTGGCCCGGTGCTGCAACTGGCCGAAGGCGTCATCGTCGAATTGCCGCAGGAAGTCCACGACAAGCTCGACCTGCGCACCGACCCGACATGGCCCACGACGTGGTTCGTGCCGCGCATCACGGGCAGCGGGCCGTTCCGCGACGTGTACACGGTGATGTACAATTGGGGCGCGAACCACGGCGCGATCAGCTACGGCCACATCGGCGCGGACTTGCTCACGCTGGCGTCGATGCTGCGCATCCCCGTCTCGATGCACAACGTCCCGGAGGAGAAGGTGTTCCGCCCGGCGACGTGGAGCGCATTCGGCGCGCTGGAGCCGCAGGGCGCCGACTATCGCGCTTGCGCCAACTTCGGCCCGTTATACGGGTAAGGTATGTAACCAACCCGGCGATTTACTAACGTTCGAAAGATGAAAATTCTCACCGCAGAGCACGCGAAGAGCGCAGAGTATTTCTGTTTTTCTTTGTGAACTCTGGGTTCTCTGAGGCTATTCTCAAGGGAGGGTTTGTATGGATCATGGCGATAAGTTGACCGGCCCGTGGCGGATAATCCAGGTTGCGATCTGGTTGCTCGGTTTGGCGATTTTGTACTGGCAGGGGTGGTTTTGGCCGGGAATTCTGGTGTTGATCGCGCTGAGCGGTATCCTGGAGGCGGTGATTCGGATGGCAGTCCCGTGGCGGACGATCCACATGGCGATCTGGTTGCTCGGTGTGACGATTTTGGACTGGCAGGGGTGGTTTTGGCCGGGAATTCTGGTTCTGTTTGCGTTGGACATTATTCTTACGGCGGTGATTCAGAGGGCCGTTCCCACTGCCGTCGCGCCGGAATATCGCGAGCATCGCCCGGAATTGTTGCCCCATTCCTGCCCCAAATGTAACGCCCCCATTAGTGGCGACGATGTGCGCTGGATCGGTCCACAGTCGGCCAATTGCCCGTATTGTGGCGCAAATCTGCCTGATGAAAGAGCAGGCATCGTAAGGGCAACGTGATGGGTGCGGATAGCGCATTGACGCCTTTGCGCGTCATCAACAGTGTCGCGCCGATTCGCATCTGCGACAACGGCGGCTGGACGGACACGTGGTTCGCCGAGCATGGCAAAATCTTCAACATCGGTGTGTATCCTTACGTAGAAGTACAGATCGAGGTCTTCCCCTACGAGCCTGGGACTGAGCGTATCGTGCTCTACGCGGAGAACTACGGCGAGCGTTTCGCCGTTCACCCGGATGAGCCAGGATACGAGCGCCACCCATTGTTGGAAGCCGCCATCGAGCGGATGGGCGTCCCGCAGGAATATGCGATTCAGGCGACGATCTACTCCGAAGCGCCGAGCGGCTGTTCGACGGGCACGTCGGCGGCGGTGTCCGTGGCGTTGATCGGCGCGCTGGACCGGCTCACGCCGGGGCAGATGACGCCGCACGAGGTGGCAAACACCGCGCATGCCGTCGAGGTGGAGATGCTCAAGCAGCAGTCGGGCGTGCAGGATCAACTGTGCTCGGCCTACGGCGGCATCAACTTCATCGAAGTCTACAAGTACCCGTACGCCTCCGTGTCGCAAATCCAGGTCTCCAACGCGGTCTGGTGGGAATTGGAACGGCGGCTGGCGCTGATCTTTCTGGGCAAGTCGCACGTCTCGTCGCACGTTCACGAGAAGGTCATCGCGGAATTGGAGAACGAAGGTCCGGACTGCAAGCGCCTGCAAGACCTGCGGGTGACCGCGGAGAAATCGCGAGATGCCGTCTATGCGGGCGACTTTTCGGCGTTGGGGCAGGCGATGATCGAGAACACGGAAGCGCAAGGTCGCCTGCATCCCGATTTGATCAGCCAGGATGCGCGGCAGGTGATCGAGATCGCCCGAAGTTACGGCGCGCTTGGTTGGAAGGTCAACGGCGCGGGCGGCGAGGGCGGCTCGGTGACGCTGCTCTGCCCGGCGCTCTCGTACACCAAACGCGAGATGTTGCGCGCCATCGAGGCGGCGAATCCGTTGTATAAGAGCATCCCGATCTACCTGAGCCGCTATGGGTTGCGCATCTGGGAGCAGGAGCCGCATAATGGGGGATGTTGAAAAGACGATGAACGATTATCGAGTAGCCTTTACTCGGTGTTAAAGGCCACAAACAAACAAAGCCCTTCGAGTTGCATTTAGCCCGAAGGGCTTTGTTCTTTCAGCACGGGGCTTTAGCCTTGTGCTTCGTTGCGCGGCATCTCCCGGCTGGCAAGGATGTCGATGCCGGTGTCGAGCGCGTTTGGCAGCACGATTTGGCCCATCTCCACCGGCGCTTCGACTTCCACCTGGCGCAGTGCCTTCAGTAGCTCGAAGATACGTGGTTTGGGGAAGGCGCTCTCGGTGTAGACCGGGACCAGCGGGTGAACGCCGTCCTTCACTTTCACCGTCGTTGCCACCATACGCCGGGGATCGGTCAGCTCGCGCCGCACGTAAGCCTCCCCGCGCGGGCAGGTGTTGCCGTCTACACTAAGCAACGTTTCTCCCTCGTGGGTTACTTCCAGCGAACACCCCATCGGGCAGGTGATGCAGATCATCTTCTCGGTGACGGGCATAGTCTACCCCTTTGTTTCAACGCAGCCAGTTTCGGCCATGACTTTGCGCAGCGCGGTGACGGCGATTTTCATTCCATCCGCGCCGCTAAAACCGCCGCTGTGCCCGGCGATCCTCAAGTGCGGTTCCAACGCGAGGACGCCCTGGTAACCGGATGCCTTAAGGTGCGTCAGCAATTCCGGCAGTTGCCCGTCGCCTTCTCCGGCGGGAACGACGTGCCCGTCGCTGAGTACCGCATCCTTGATGTGGACGTAGCCGATGAGGTCGCCGACCATCGGCCAGCCGCGCTCGACGACGCGCTCCTCGCCCACCTGGACGAAGTTCGCCGAATCCCACAGGAAACGCAGGGCCGGACTATCGACCGCCTTGACGACGGCCTCGCAGCGCGCCAGCGTATCGGTGACGATGCCCTTCTCGTTTTCGAGCAGCAGGACGAAGCCCTCGCGTTCCGCCATCTCCGCCAGCTTTGCCAGACGCGCGGTGGATTCCTCGACATAGTCGTCGTAGTGTTCGTTAGTGCTGGTATCCGGCGGGTAGAAGGAGAAGAGGCGCACGCGGCGACAGCCGACGGTTTCGCCGGCGTGGAAGATGCGTTTGAGGTTGCCGACTTCGTAGTCGATGGGTTCTGTGATGGGTGACTTGCCGATGGGGCTGCCGAGGCAGGCCACCTGGATGCCGTGCGCATCGCACAGCTCCACGACCTTCGCCAGATCGTCGTCCTCCATGCGCACGACGTTCTTGCGCCACGCGCCGCGCAGGTCCAGTCCACCGATGCCCAAGGCGTTGAGGGTGGTCAGTTGTTCTTCCAAATCCATGGCGATTTCATCGCCAAAAGCACTAATCGTAAAGGTTGCGGTCATGTTAGCTCCTTAAGTATGTTTAGTTGTGGGTGATGCGTAATGGGTAATGAGTAATGAGTAATGAGTAATGAGTAATCAGTAATCAGTGATTGGGGGAAATTTCTTAAGAAAGTTCGATTGTCAATTCCCAGTTTTTAGTCCCCAGTTACCAGTTACCAGTTACCAATCACCAGTTACCAGTTACCTATTTTATGCCATTCCGCTCCAAGAGCAAAAGCGCCGTGAGCGCCGCCGTCCAGTGGTAATCGCGGATCGAATCCATCTTGCGGTAGATGTCGTAGGGTTCCTGGTGCGGGCCTTTGCGGTCGCACTGCGTGGGCGGACGCTCATCTTTGGCGTCGAAGAACTCGAAGAGCACGCCGCACCGCTCGTAATACTTGCCGACGTGGGCGATGGTGAGTCCGGTGAGCCAATCGGCTTCGGCGCGTCGTTGGTGAAGGCGCAATCCCCGGATGACGAGGTAGTTGAGGTTGATCCACGTCGCGCCGCGCCACATATCCGTGGACCAGCGCGGATCGCTGGCGGTGACGCTTGGAATCGGGAAAGCTGTCCCGAACGTTGCCGGGTCTTTGAGGTGATCGATAAGTCTGTCAACGCGGCTGACGGGAATATCTTCAAGCAGCAGCGGCAGGAAGCCGGTCACTGCCATAACGGACGAAAGGCAGCCATCGAAGTCCCGATCGTAGTAAAAGCCGCTCTCGTCATCCCATAACAGGGTGTGAATCGCGTGCCGCATCGCCGCAGCGCGTTCTTCCCACACGACGGCGCGTTCCGGTTCGCCGAGCGCGCGCCATAGCTGCGCGACGCAGGCCATATCGCGAGCCTGGAAGGTGGAGAAATCGACGGCGTCGAGCAGAATCGCCTCGTCGAAGCGTGGTGAATTATCCAGACCTGATTCCCCGGAGCGACACAACGGATCGCCTTCGATGAACCATTCCAGCAACTGGTTGTGGTTTTGGTCGCGGTTGGCGAGATTCCATTCCAGATAGCGTTCGAGCTCGGGCAATACCTCGTGGAGCCGGTCATCGTCCTGAAGCACTCGGTAGTTTTCCCACACGCCCCAGGCCAGGATGGGCGGCTGCGTGATGCGCGACGCACGCCCGTCGGGGCCGCTAAAATGTGGGATCATCCCGTCATCGCGTTGGGTATCGAGCACCGAGAGCAGAAAGCCGAAGGCGACCTCCGGGTTGAAACGATTCATCGCCAGGCTGTGAAAGGCGGAGTCCCACAGCCACATCCGCTTGTGCGGGACGCGATCCGGCGTGGACCATGTCTGGCGGATGACGCCTTCCGGGGCGAGTGTATTGACACGCATCACGCTGAAGCACTTTTTCAGCAAACGATCGTCGCCGGGGGGAAGCTTGGGCAGATGGGTGTAACTTTCCAGCCGTGCCCGGACCACCTCCGCGACGTCCAGTTCCCGGGCGGCGTCGCCGTGCGCTTCGGCTTCTTCCTGAGTTGTGCCGTAGCTGAAAACAAACTGTCCGTTGCTGGCGCTGAGGTATTCGTGTTCGTTGCCGTCTTCATCCAGCCATACCAATGGCCTTAGCTCGATGTGTGTGCCCTCTGGATAGAGACCGATGAGCGTGTGCCACGCGGCATAAGTGATACATAGCCACCCATCCGGCGTGTCAACGATAAGCACATCCCCGGTGGCGACGATAACTATGCCCGGTTTGGGCGGGCGGATTTCGAGGACACAGCGCCCCGGTGTGTGGAAGAGGAGATCGTACTTTTCCGCGCCAAACGTCGCGATGAGGCCCGTGCGCGAGTCCGTCTCGCCATCCAGGCCGGAGAAGCCGAACAGCGCGCCCTCGCCCCACACATCCGGCAGCGCCAGATCGTGGATTTCAGCAAGCAGGGCTTCGATTTTGGTGCGTTGAGGCGTCATACGTCTTTATCTGGGGACCACAGCGACGGTCAGCGATTTGGCCTGGCGCACGGCGTCGTAATCGCGCCCGCGCAAGGTGATGTTGACCATCTCGCCAGGGCGGGCGTAGCGCTCGTTCTTCCGTGCGATCAACGTCTCGCCATTCCGAACTTCCACGCGGACAGGTTGCTCCAACGGCTGTGTGACCCGCATCTGGAGCATCACGGTATCTTTGGTGAGCGTCTCCGGATCCACTTTGTGTGGGACGACGTAGCGTACATTTTCCCCAGCTTTCGTCGGCACATAATTCGTAATTCGTAATTCTTCATTCATGATTCGTGATTCATGATTCGTGATTTGTTGTGCCGCACGCTTGCCCGCCGTTAGGCCTGCCTGCGTGACCCAATCGACCAAATCATACACGTGGACGACGTTGCCCGCCGCGTAGATGCCGGGCACGTTCGTCTGGAAGCTATCATCCACATAAGGCCCGCCGGTGACGGGATCGAGCGCCACGCCGGCCTTGAGTGACAGTTCGTTCTCCGGGATGAGGCCCACGGAGAGCAACAGCGTGTCGCATGGGATGATCTCTTCGGTGCCGGAGATCGGCTGCCAGCGTTCGTCCACCGCTACCGATTCGACGGCTTCGACGCGATCCTTGCCGATGATGCGCTTGATGGTGTGTGACAGGTGCAGCGGGATGTCGAAATCCAGCAGGCATTGGACGTAGTTGCGGCTCAGCCCGGTGAGGTAGGGCATCACTTCGAGCACGCCCTCGACTTGTGCACCCTCGAAGGTGAGTCGTCGCGCCATGATCATGCCGATGTCGCCGGAGCCGAGGATGACGAACTGTTTGCCGGGCATGTAGCCTTCGACGTTGACCCAGCGCTGCGCCGTCCCCGCCGTGTAGACGCCCGCCGGGCGCGGGCCGGGGAGCCGGATCTGCGCGCGGGTGCGTTCGCGGCAGCCCATCGCCATGATGATTGCCCGCGCCTGCAATTCCACCAGGCCGCCGCGTGAACTCGTCACAAAGACGTGACGGTCGGGCGTCACGTCCAGTACCATGGTGTCCAACAGATACTCCACACCGACAGCCTTGGCTTCATCCACAAATCGCTGCGCGTAGCTGGGACCGGGCAGGTCCTCCTTGAACGTCTCCACGCCGAAGCCGTTGTGGATGCATTGCAGCAGGATGCCGCCCAGCTCGATGTCGCGCTCGAGCACGAGCACATCGTCCGCCCCGCCTTTCTTGGCTGCGATGGCTGCTGCCAGCCCGCTAGGTCCGCTGCCGATAACGATAACGTCGTAGATGGATTTAAGTTGTTTCATAGTTGCCTCGTTTTGAGGCGTGATGCGTGAAGCGTGATACGTGAAGGGTTCGTCACGCATCACGAGTCACGTATCACGCTTTTGTTTTACGGAAAAGAAATTCCGAGCCGTTCCCCTTCTTGCTCACTTCCAGTGGAGACTCCCCCAACTCCCGCGCCAGGATGTCGACGACGCGGGGCATATCGAAGCCGCCCAGGCACCGCCCTGTACCGAGCCACGTGCGGCGTTTGATCGCGTCGTAGGTCGTCGCAGGGATGGGCGCGTGGATTTCGGCGACGATCTCGCCCTCGGTGACGGTCTCGCAGCGGCAGACGACGCGCCCGTAGCGCGGGTCTTGCGCGATGAGCGCCGCCTGCGCCTCGCGATTGAGGTGGCGGAACACGGGCCGCGCCGGGCGGATGGGATTCCAGTCCGCCTTCGCGTGCAACTCCTCGCCCGCGCTTTGCAGCAACCCGACGACGTTCTCGGCGATGGCGGGGGCGGCGGTGAGCGCCGGGGACTCCATCCCGCCCAGGTTGACGAAGCCGCCGACACTGTCAGGAATTTCGATGATGAAATCCTTGTTGTACACTACTTCACAGTTCAAACACGGCGCGTTGCCGCCGGGCCGCAGCCCTGCGAACGTGGCAATCACATCGCGCTGGCTGAGACCGGGGACGAGTTTCTGCGCGCCCTTCCAGATTTCGCGCATCCCATCGGCGGTGACGGCGACGTCGGTCTTGTCGTCGATCTCCTCGGCGTTGGGGCCAACCAGCGTGTTGCCGTGCAACGTCGTGGTGACGAGGATGCCCTTGCTGACCTTGCTCGGCACAGGGAAAAGCACATTGTTGATCTGCACCTTCGCGCGATCCATCACGTAATATTCGCCGCGCCGTGGGGTGATCGTGAATTCCGGGCGCACACCGGCTTTGTGCATCACCTCGTCGGCGTATAGACCGGCGGCGTTGATAATCCAGCGGGCGTAGAAATTACCCTGGTTTGTTTTCACCCCGACGATTTTGGTTGACTGGTTGTGAGTTATGGGGTGTGGGTTGTGGGGATGTAAGTCGTCATCTGTAATTCGTGATTCGTCGTCCCAGATGAAATCCTCGAAGGCGGTGTTGAGGCGCAGTTCGACGCCGTTCATCACGGCGTTTTCGGCAGCGGCGATGGTCGCGGCCCAGGGATCGCAAATGCCACCAGTGGGGCAGTAGAGCGCGCCGCTCACGTTGGGATTGATGTCCGGTTCGCGCTCGCGCATGGCTTCGCCAGAGATAATCTCTGTGGGGACGCCGCCAGCGTCGCCCCGCCGTTTCAGCTCGTCCAGCGCCGCCAGTTCCTCCGCGCCGATGGCGACGACGTAGGTGCCAATTCGCGCGAAGGGGAACTGCAATTCGGCGGCAAGTTGATCCCACATCGCGTTGCCCCGGATGTTCGTTTCCGCCTTGAGCGAACCGGGCATCGCGTCGTAGCCGCCGTGGACGATGGCAGAGTTTGCCGCCGTCGCCCCCGTGCAGATATCGGATGCCTTCTCGATCCACAAAATGTCCAGGTCGCTGGCAACCAAATCGTAGCGCGAGAGCGTGCGGGCGACCATCGATCCCACCACGCCTGCGCCGATGATGATGATGTCATGTTTGTGCATAAGTTATTCCTCTCCCACCCAATCCAACGTCCGTTGTACGGCCTTCTTCCAGCCCGCGTACAGCTTAGTGCGCTTCGCGTCATCCATTTTTGGTGTGAAGGTCTTGTCGATGCCCCAGTTTTGGCGCAACGCCTCGACGTTTTCCCAGAAGCCGACGGCTAGCCCGGCGGCGTAGGCTGCGCCGAGCGCCGTCGTCTCGGTGACGGTGGGGCGCACGACGGGGACGCCGAGAAGGTCGGCCTGGAACTGCATCAGCAGCTCGTTAGCGACCATGCCGCCATCCACCTTGAGCGACGTGAGCGCGACGCCGGAATCTCTCTCCATCGCTTCCAACACGTCGCGGCTCTGGTAAGCGGTGGCTTCGAGCGCGGCGCGGCAGATGTGGTTTTTGGTGATGTAGCGCGTGAGGCCGACCATGACGCCACGCGCGTCACTGCGCCAGTAGGGGGCGAAAAGCCCGGAGAAGGCGGGGACGATGTACATCCCGCCGGCATCCTCGACCTGGCGCGCCAGTCCCTCGATCTGCGGGGCACGGTCGAAGAAGTCCAGGTTGTCGCGCAGCCACTGCACCAGCGCGCCGGTGATGGCGATGGAGCCTTCCAGCGCGTAGACGGCGGGCGTATCACCGAAACGATAACCGAGCGTGGTGAGCAAGCCGCTGTCTGAGGGGACGATCTCCGTGCCGGTGTTGAGCAGCATAAAGCAGCCCGTTCCGTAGGTGTTCTTGGCCTCGCCAGGCGTGAAGCACGTCTGCCCGACGAGCGCGGCCTGCTGGTCGCCCAGGTTGCCGGTGACGGGCAGGCTTTCGCCGAACGGCCCTTCCTTGCGCGTGAAGCCATACGGGCGCAGGGCGCTGGATGCGCGGATTTCCGGCAGCATCGAGCGCGGGATACCAAGTGTGCGCAGGATGTCCGCGTCCCAATCCAGCGTCTTCAGGTTCATCAGCAGCGTGCGGCTGGCGTTGGTCACGTCGGTGACGTGCGCACCGCCGTGCGGCCCGCCGGTGAGCCACCAGATCACCCACGTGTCGATGGTGCCGAAGAGCGCGTCGCCCTTGTCCGCCGCCGCGCGCACGGCAGGGACGTTGTCCAGCATCCACTTGACCTTCGGCCCGGCGAAGTAGGTCGCCAGCGGCAGCCCGGTGACGGCGCGGAAGCGATCCTGCCCGTCCTCGAGCGCCAGCGCGTCGCAGATGCCTTTGGTGCGCGTGTCCTGCCAGACGATGGCGTTGTAGAGCGGCTGGCCCGTACGCCGGTCCCAGACGAGCGTGGTCTCGCGCTGGTTGGTGATCCCCACGGCGGCGATGGCCCCGCTAGGGATGTTGCCCTGCGTCAACGTCTGGCGGATGACTTTCTGCGTTTTCTCCCAGATTTCGAGCGGGTTGTGCTCCACCCAGCCGGGCTGCGGGTAAATCTGTTCGTGCTCTTCGTAGGCCCAGATAACGGGCACGCCGCTGTGATCGAAGAGGATACAGCGCGTGCCGGTCGTGCCCTGGTCGATAGCGGCGATGTATTGTGTCATGGATACCTCCTGGAATGATGATGTTGGAAACGTTACGGTGTTGCGATGAATATAAGATCGTCCACGAAAAGGCTGCTGATAAGTGAATGATCAGTCGTCGCTGAGATGTTAAGCGTGACAGTTAGCCCTGCGTAGGCATTCAAGTCAAGGGTTTCTGAAATCCAACCATTCGTTTTCTCAGGCGAACATAAATCGTAGGTTTTGATGGCTGTGTCGTTGATGCAAACCTGGCCAGAGTCATAGCCGCAAATATCTACGGAATCGATCCAATACCAGTAACTCAGATAGGGTGCGCTGCTCGGAACCAATAGTTGGCGTTGGATGTAGGCGCTTTCGTCGTTGTCGCCGCCGAGCCACGCGGCCCAGTCCCCGCCATGCGCCGTGACCTCACCCGTGAACGTATTGGCAATCACCACGCGTCCTTTCGTGGAGTGTGTGCTCCAATAATCAAGGCCGCTCTCAAAGTCGCCGTTGGGGATGGTGGTGGTGAGGACTGGCGGCGTGTAGCTCTTCAGCGTCAACGGCAGATACACGTAGCTGGTGACGATGACGGTCTTCGTCGCGCTCCACGGGCTGCGTCCCGAAGGCCCAGCAGCGCGGACACGATAGTGCCACTGCCCGCCGGTTTGCCCGGTGATGGTGTAGATGGACGACGCTCCCGTATATACGACCAGCGGGTTGGTGAAATAGGGGCTGATGCTCTCCTCCAGCGTGTAGACGGATGCGCCGGACACGTCGGTCCAATCCAGCGTGTAGTCACCGTCTTGGTCATCGCTGAGCACAGTGAGGGTCGGAGGAGCCAGCGGCGAGGGATCGACGGTGGTGGAGACGGGTTCGCTCCACGGCCCAATCAGATCTCCGTGGGTCGTGCGCACCCGATAGTACCACGTTCCGTCCGGCTGTCCGGTGATGTCATAGGCCGTGGATGCACCCACGTAGCGCGTGATGGGAACGATAAATGAAGACGTCATATCCTGCACAAGTTCGTAGGCATATGCACCTGCTACAGACGACCACTGAACGGCGTAGGCGTCGGCGTTCGTCGGATTGTCAATAGCTGTCATCACGGGGGCGGCAGGCAGTACAGTGACGGATTGCACGTTGCTCCAATCGCTGGCATTGCCAAGGGCATCGATGGTACGGACGCGATAATACCACACGCCAACACTCCGCCCGATGACGTGCGTCTGGGTGTGTGTTCCGCTGTAACGCGTTGTGGGAGAGTTGAAGCTCTCCGTACTGGATTCCTGAAGCAGATAGCCGGCGGCTCCGGGAACGGTGCTCCATGTGACCGTGTAGGTGTGGTCGCCGTCGAAGTTATCGATGGCGGCGAGCACCGGCGGGTCCGGCGGGGCCAGGGTCAACAGCGCCGTATAGGCATTGATGCGGCCCCAGCCATAATCCTGATCCTTCCCCGCCGGCCCCAGGTCGTCCGCTGTCTGCTCGATGAGGTTTTGCACTTCGTCATTTGTTAGTGTGGGGTCCATCGACCAGATTAACGCGGCTAATCCGGAAACGTGTGGTGTGGCCTGGGAAGTGCCTTGCAGGTAATCGTAGTTCGTTGTATAGCCGTAGTACGTCGTCAGGTACACAGCATAGGTCGGCATAGTACTGTAAATACCATCTGGATCATGGTAGTAGCCTATTTCTCCGCCGGGTGCGGCGATGTCACAGTGTGAACCGTATTGGGAGTAATACGTATAGGTGTCGCCGCTATCGGTCGCCGCGACAGCCATTACGTTGGCGTATGCCGCCGGATATTGAGTGGGGTTTTTCGATGGGCAGCCCGGCAGTGCATCGGATCGGCAGTTCCCCATCGCGGCGACGACCAGGCTGCCTGCCGCGTGTGCCGCGTTGACGGCATCCTGCATTGTCTGCGAGTAGGTGGAGCCGCCCAAGCTCAAATTGAGGATATCCGCGCCGTTTTGATAGGCCCATGTGATGCCATCGGTGATATCGGCGTTGTAACCGTTGCCCTCGTTGTCCAGCACACGGATGGGCATAATCTGTGCGCCCCACGCCATGCCCGCCACGCCGACGCCGTTGTTGGTGACGGCGGCTGCGATGCCCGCGACATGCGTCCCGTGCCCGTTCTCGTCGGTCGGAGCATTATCATCGTCGACAAAGTCATGCCCGGCTACCACCTTGCTCGCCAGGTCGGGATGACTCATATCCACGCCGGAGTCGATGATGGCGATGACGATGTCACTGCCGCCCGTGGTGATGCCCCACGCGCCGGGCGACTGGATGAGCGGGTGCGCCCACTGGTTGCTGTAGGAAGGATCGTTGGGGATGAGATCAAAAGCGTGATAGACGTAGTTGGGTTCGGCGTAGATCACACCGGGATCGGCGCTGAGCGCGGCGGCGATTTCCAGTTCGTGCCCTTCCGGTACGCGCATCAATTGCACATTGCTGTCGTACAGCGAGCGAATGGGACTCATCGTGTACTTTTCCAGCGCAAGCTGTGTAGCTCGACTCGCGACTTCGTCTTTGAAGCGCACCAGCAGTTCGCCGGGCGCAAACGCCGCTGGAGAAGGCGTGGCACCAACAGCCATTTCGTGAGTTGCCTGCGTTAGCGCTGGGGTACCAGGGAGCAATGTGCTGAGGGTCAATAACAGTGCCAGAATTAGTCGAATAGGATGGACTTGCATCGTTGGTTCTCCTGAGAATAGTTGGATAGTCACAGGTCGGGTCGTCGGGCAATCTTTCGTTTGTTCATCATCTGCTGTGGCCGGTCTCCGACCGCGCCATCCCTGAGTATAGCGCGATTTCGTAGAAAGACCATAGAAGTGTGCTTCCTCACTTGCCCACCACGCTCCAGGGAGTACAATGGGCTTAGAACCTATCCGGAAATTTTCCGTTGACGCACCAGAAACGTTCGCAGGTACAATTCTCGGATAGAGTTCTATAGTGTCGGATGGATACCACTCATTTCCTGGCAACCGACTACCCAACCGTTCGACCAATGACTACCAGACTATTCGCAAGGAGCGCGCTATGAAAGATTTTCTGTTTCACGAATCATTGGCTGATTTGGACCCCGAACTTGCTGACTTGATCGGCTTTGAAACCGAGCGTCAGGCTCGCAAGTTGGTGATGGTGCCGTCTGAATCTATCGCACCGTTGGCCGTTCACGAGGCAGTGGCGTCCGCGTTTTCCCATATCTATGCCGAAGGATATCCTGGAGAACGTACCCGCAAGCTTAAGGAAGCGGAGATTCTGGACTACGAGGCAATCTTGGGCCATTATCGTCGCTACGCGGATCCGCGTTACTACAAGGGTGTGGAATACGCCGATGTTTTGGAGATGTTGGCGCGTCGCCGCGTGGCCGAAGTCTTCGCCACTGCCGCCATGCCCGCCGAACGGCTCTACGTCAACGTGCAGACGCTGTCCGGTGTGCCTGCGAACACCGCTGTGCAGTACGCGCTACTTGAGCCGGGTGAGACCATCCTCGCTATGGCGTTGCACGTTGGCGGGCATCTCAGTCACGGTAGCAAGGTTGCCTGGTCGGGCAAGACTTACCAGGTGGTCAATTACAGCGTTGATCCGCATACCGAGCGTTTGGACTACGATGCGATACGCGCGCAGGCATTGGAAGTACATCCCAAGCTCATTATCGCCGGATTCACCTCCTATCCCTGGGCAGCCGATTGGGAGAAGTTTCGCGCTATTGCTGATGAGGCGGGAGCGTACTTGTTGGCCGATATTGCCCACGTCGCCGGGCTGGTGATCGGCGGTGTTTATCCCAATCCCGTAGGTATCGCCGACGCGGTGATGTTCACTACGCACAAGACACTCAACGGGCCGCGTGGGGCTGTTATCATCACTCACAAGGCCACACTGGGCCGTAAATTTGACCGTGCCGTCTTTCCGGGTTTCCAGGGTGGGCCACATATGGAGGTCATCGCAGGGATAGCGGCGGCGATGCAGATCGCGCGCACGGAGCAGTATCGCGAACTGCAACGCCAGACAGTGCACAACGCTGCTGCTCTAGCCGCGGCGCTACAAGCGGAAGGCGTCCGCGTCCCCTACGGCGGTACTAACACACACCTGCTGCTCTTCGATTGCAAGACGACCATGGGGCCAGATGGCACACCGCTTATGGGGGATCCTGCCTCGCGTATCCTGGACATTGCCGGGATCGTTGCCAATCGCAATACCATCCCCGGTGACACGACTGCCGCGTATCCCTCCGGAGTGCGATTGGGTACGGCGTGGCTCACGCAGCGCGGCTTCGCCGAACCGGAGATGCAGCGCATTGCACAGATCATCGCGCGGCTACTGCGTGGAATGCAGCCATACAAACTGCAGCGCCGCAAAAAAGACGAATACTGCGCGCGCGTTGATTTCGACGTGTTGGAAGCGGCCAAACTCGATATCGCGGCGTTGGCGGAACAGGCTGCTACACCAGAATGTTTCCCTTCGTGCTGCTGTGCTTCTGACAGCACGTATCCTCACTTTTATTATCTCGACGATACCTTGCGCGGCAGCGGTGTCTATGAGCGACTGGAGCTGGTGGGGGCGCGGGCCGCCGTTTTCGTGGACTACCTGACCCCGTCACACGTAACGGACATGGCAGATGGCGATACACGTCCCATCACTTTGTTGGAAGCCGATGGGCGGGTTATGACTGCCGGCGTATTGACGCGCGTGAGCGCAACGATCTACTGGTTGGACGTATCTGCCGACACCGCCCCGCGGGTGATGACGTGGTTGCGGGCGCTCGTCGATGGTTACGTCGCTACGGATGACGTTTACGGAAGGCTGCCGTTCCTCAACGCTGTCCGCGATCTAGGCGAGGTTCCCGCCCCGCCCGTCGCAATCACACCCGAGAGTGGGCCATTCACCAAGCCCTACTTCATTGGCGCGTGGTCGCGCAAAGAGCCTGCCGGTGATGCGCTGCCACCCTTCGTGTGGCAGGAGCCGGAGGAAGGTACAACCGCCAATGCTTCCGAGCTGCGCAAGACACGCCTGCACGCTGTGCATCGCGCGATGGGTGCGCGGATGGTGCCCTTTGGCGGATGGGACATGCCTGTATGGTACACGGGCAATCTCGAAGAGCACCGTGCCGTGCGTGAGGCGGCGGGTCTCTTCGACGTGAGCCACATGGGATGTTGGGATGTGTGTGGTCCCGAAGCAGCCCGTTTCCTGAACCTGGTGTTGGTCAATAACATACACGATCTGGACGTGGGGCAGTCGCAGTACACGGCTTTCTTCGATATTGATGGCGCCCCACTCGACGACCTGCTGGCGTATCGGCTTGGTGCGGAGCACTACTTCCTCGTTGTCAACGCCTCCAACAATGACAAGGACTGGACCTGGATCAACAGTGTGCTTAACGGCACAGTAAGGATCGATGCACAGCGGCCCTGGGTGAAGTGGACGGGCGCGGGCGTAACGCTGCGTGATCTGCGGGATGAAGCTGCAGGCCCGGACATGCGCGCAGAATTGGCGCTGCAAGGCCCTCGGTCGCGAGATATCCTGCTCGCGTTGGGTGGTTCGGCGGAGGATACAAATGCTGTCAAACGTCTACCGTGGGCCGGCATTACCCGTGTCACCCTGGGCGAGTTCGATGTCATCGTAAGTCGTACTGGCTATACTGGCGAGCGCGTGGCCTACGAGCTGTTCGTCCATCCGGACCGGCTGGTGGAGTTTTGGCACGCACTGCTGGCGGCCGGTGAGCCTTTTGGATTAAAGCCGTGCGGTCTGGCGGCTCGCGACAGCTTGCGCCTGGAAGCCGGCTTGCCCCTGTACGGGCACGAGATGGCCGGGCCGCTCAATCTGACGATGGCCGAGGCTGGCTTTGGCCAGTACGTGAAGATTCGCAAGCCATTCTTCGTGGGTCGCGAGCCGTTCATCGCTCGTGATGCACGGCGTGAGGGTGGGGTAGTCCGCTTTGGTGTGCCAGAGAAAGGTCCGATGCCGCAGCAGGGCGATCCTGTGGTCGATGACAGGGGAAAGGTCGCAGGCTTTGTCACGAGTTGTGCCATCGACACCGAAGGGCAGCAAGTAGGACAGGCGTACGTGCGGGATGCCTACACTGCTGTGGATACCCATCTGGCTGTGTTGGTGTCCCCGCGCCGCGAACCGAAGCCTCGCGCACAACTCACGCTTGGAGATCGCACGCAGTTGCCGGTGAACATTGTGGTGTTGAGCCGCTTCCCGAAGCGGTAATGGCTCCCGAAGGAGTAACGACTTCATCGCAGACGCCGCGCAGGGAAAAACCTGCGCGGCGCTTTAGTCCCACTCCTGGTCCGCGTCGGGATCTTCCCACGTAGGCAGCGTGAAATAGAAAGAGACCCCACCTTCGGGTTGGTTGCGTATCCAGATTTTGCCGCCGTGCGCTTCTACGACCAGGCGACAGAACGCCAGGCCCAGGCCATAGCCGCGCCCCTGGTATTGACCGGCGACAAATTTGTTGAAGAGCATCTTTTGGGTTTCCTGGGGAATGTGCGGGCCGTTGTTGTAGACTTCGACCTGCACCCAATCACCCTCCTGAATGGCGGCAACGCGTATGCGTCCGTCACCGGACCGAGGTACAAACTTGAGTGCATTGCTGAACAGGTTCTCGAAAACACGTGTCACAGCAGCGGCGTCCACCCACAAAAAGGGTAACGTGTAAGGAACATCTACTTCAACGTTGATATTGTGAGAGGAAACAAAGGTGTTCGAGACAATCTCGGCGACGTGATCGGCGAGAATGAGTGCCTGCTGTTGCAGTTCAAAGCGCCCAGATTCCAGACGACTGATTTCCAGGATCGTTTCCACCAGTTTGGTCAGCCGTTCGGTGCTGGTGAAGGCAATGTTAATTAGCTCGTCGGTGACATCCTGCATTTCGGGATCCTGCAGTAGATGTAGCGCGTGCTGAGCCGCTGAGAGCGGATTGCGCATGTCGTGGACCAGCATATTGAGTAAATCCTCACGCATCCGTTCTAGTGCTTTGGCTTCGGTCACATCGCGGAAGAGGAACAGCGCCCCCAAGGATTGATTTTGTTCGACGTAAACGTCCCAGCGCTGCACTTGCAGCATCAGGCCGGACACTGTTTCAAAGACTGGCGGGCTCTGGTCGTCGATGACGGTTGTGCCCTCTTCTTCATTCTTTTTACCATTCTCGGTTACACCTCGTGCCTGCACAGCCGCCTCGGCGAGCCATTCCATAAGTTGGGGGGCATTTGGGGTTGCTGCAGTGATGATTCCCTGCAGAGCGTGTCTTTCCCAGCGCGTGGCATCTTCCGGAAGTGCAAACATGCGTAGGGCTTGCCCGTTGATGTAGCGGATAGTCGGTTGCTCAGCATCGAAGCCAACCAGGATGATCCCATCGCGCGAGGACTCGAGGATCGCCCGCATCAGGCTTTCGCTTTTTTGGGTGGCCTCATAGAGATTGATGCGCACCAAAGCTGCCATCCCCTGTTGGACAATGGCCCACGCCATAATGGTTTCATTCTCATCCAGGGCATGTTCTTCGGCCATCAACACGGCTACGATGCCAGAACACTCATCGTCGGGAGAAAATAGGGGCAAGTAGAGCACTTGTCTGGCGTCGACCGCCGCGACGTGCTCCCACAACGACGGGAATTCTGCACGTTGTGCTTCGGTCAACACGAGCATGTGTTCTTGTTGCGTGGTCGCTAAAAAGTCGGCCTCGCCTTCCCGCACTGGGCCTTCTCCCCAGTGTGTTCTAAGGATATTGTTTGTGGTGGGGTAGAGTTGCGAACGCGCCCATTGGCCGTTTTCGATCCGGTAAAAAACTGTTCCGAGTGACTCGTCGATGTTATCGTGCAATGCGCGCAGAAGCAGGAAGATGGTACCGTGGCTGCCCGTCTGCGAAAGGAAAGCGGTGGTGATCTCGTAGAGACGACGCATGATTTGGAGCTGGTCCCGCATCTGGTCGGCGAGCTGCCCGCGTTGCAGCGTGAGTGCCAGTTGGTCGGCAATGGTCACAAGCAGTTGCGTCACTTCGAGGGACAAGGTTTGTTTGTTGAGCGTGCTGAGTCGCATAACGCCGACGGCTTTGCCTTCGACGATGAGTGGGAGGTTGACGTGACTTTGGGGTTCGGGGGCATCAAGATCGCCTGCGGCTGTGTTTCCTGGGAGGTCGTGTTCTACCACCATCCATTTCTGGACCAGGGCGCGTCCTGGCCCCCCTTCTCCAGGTGAAAACGTAACTGTCTGGTCAATCTCGCCAGGGGGGAGACACACGCTGAGTTTAAGGACCTGATCTCTTTTGTCCAACAGGTAAATTTCCCCCTGGACCATATCGGCAATCTGCATAGCCTGATTCAGGCCAGTTGCCAGAATATCATCCAGGTTGGTGGCG
This sequence comes from Anaerolineae bacterium, assembly GCA_049975385.1. GTDB lineage: Bacteria > Chloroflexota > Anaerolineae > B4-G1 > SLSP01 > DSWT01. The sequence continues at coordinate 33,936 of JBNGDO010000007.1, forward strand.
GTGTTGATGGTGGAGATGAGGGTGTACAGACTTTCCAGATAAGTCTGGCGTTGGCGTTGCTGGCGAGTCATAACGGAGTCTACAGGACGTCTGACGCGGGTGTTATCGCGTCCGTGCTGCAGTAGTGCGCTGTGGATAAGCGGCGTCAGAAGTGCGGCCCCTTGTTCGAGCAGGTCCTGGGGAAATGTCCCAACAACGTCGGTGAAGGCCAACAATGCTTTGGGATTTTCCGAGTTGGGCGGAATGGGGAGCAACCACATGGGGGTGATGAGTTCGTGGATGGTGAGGGTGTGCGTTCCGCGTTGCGCAAGATCCCTTTGCCAGCGTGATGCGTATTTCTGAAGGGCTATGCAGAGCACCTGAATCTCAGTTTGTTGGTGCTGAGTGCAGTAGATGGGCGTGCACCCCTCGTCAAGCAACAGCAGTGCAACGTTTTGGGTATGGGCAGTTTTGGCAAAAAGCGCGAGCGCTTGTTGCAAAGCTGCTTGCCAAGGCAGGTCGCCACTAAGACGGCAAATATCACTTAGCTCTGCAATGAATGACTGCACGGTTTCTGCCTCCACGCTTGTCCCTCCAGAATTAGACTCTATCCGAAAACTGTATTTGCAAGCTTTTCTGGGGCGACAATGGCGAATTTTCGGATAGGTTCTTAGTGCATGTTAACTAATCTAATAATACCATAGGCTTTGGGGGCTGCAAACGCTTCCTTATGCGGACGCTTGCTTTGCAAACGCTTGCTTCTTCCGCACACCACTGAAACTTTCACTTGCTCCTTATGGACCTTATGATAAAATGAGCAACATGGAACCGCGAATCGTTTTTATGGGAACGCCCGAATTTGCACTGCCGACGTTGGAGCGGCTTGCATCACACTATCCGCTCGTCGGTGTGGTCACGCAGCCAGACCGGCCTGCCGGACGGGGCCGGCGCATGATGGCTTCTCCGGTCAAGGAGTTTGCATTGGCCGAAGGCATCCCGCTCTTCCAACCGGAACGGCTGCGACGTCTGGAGGCCGTCGAGCAAGTGCGTGCCTGGGCGCCGGATTTGATTGTGGTAGCGGCCTATGGGCAGATTTTACGACCTTCCGTTCTCGAAATTCCTCGTCTGGGTGTGCTCAATGTTCATGCTTCGCTGTTGCCGCGTTGGCGCGGCGCAGCGCCGGTGCAGGCGGCACTATTGGCTGGCGATACAGTCACCGGTGTGACAATTATGAAGCTGGATGAGGGTATGGACACTGGCCCTATCGTGGCGAAACGTGAAATCCCCATCTTACCGGGGGAAACGGCTGGAGAACTGGAAGTACGGCTTGCAGAAATTGGTGCACAATTGCTGATTGAAGTTTTGCCCGATTACATTGCTGGCCTTGTACAGCCTCAGCCGCAGCCTCAAGAGGGTGTGACACTGGCGCCGCGTATTCCCAAGAAGGCTGCCAGTATCGATTGGACGTGTTCTGCCGAGATGTTGGAACGTCACGTGCGTGCTTATGCGCCCACGCCAGGCGCGTTTACTATGTGGAATGGTACGCGGTTGAAGGTCTTGCGGGGCGAGGCGCTTGCCTCCGATGAGAGGGAGGCTACACCCGGTACGGTTTTCTTGCACCAAAAGCTCCCTGCCGTTGTGACAGGGGATGGCGCGCTCGTTTTGTTGCAGGTGCAGATGGCCGGTAAGCGTCCCATGAGCGGCGATACGTTCGTGCGTGGCAGAAAGGATTTACTGGGAGCCGTGCTTAGCTCCCATAGACCGGGCGAGTGACATAGTCGCCCGGTCAATTTTTCGGTGGTAGATTCGTGCGCTTCTGGCGCGTATACATCAGAGTAAGACCCTATCCGAAAATTGTACTTGTGAGCGTTTTGAGTGCGTCAACGGCGAATTCTTGGATCGGTTCTAAACGTTTTTCAAAACTATATTTCACTTAGGAGGCTGTATGTCAGGTCATAGCCATTGGCAAACTATTCGGCGGAAGAAAGAGGCAAACGACGCCAAGCGTGGCGCCGTGTTCACCAAAGTTGCGCGCGAGATCGTGATCGCAGTGCGCGAAGGCGGCGGCGGCGATCCTGATACCAACATCCGCTTGCGCATGGTATTGGACAAAGCGCGCAGCCTGGGGATGCCGCGCGACAATGTCGACCGCGCGATCCGGCGCGGCACTGGTGAGGATAAGGATGCCGTAGAGATTACGGAGATCACGTATGAGGGCTATGGCCCCAACGGGGTCGCCATTATGATCGATGTCGTCACCGACAACCGCAACCGCGCTATCGCTGCCGTGCGCCACGCGTTGAGCCGGGCAGGTGGATCCATCGCCAGCCCCGGTGCGGTCGCCTGGCAGTTCGACCGCAAGGGCGCGATTCATGTTCCGGCAAATGTCGATTTCGACATGCTGTTTGAAGCAGCGGTCGAGGCCGGCGCGGAGGACGTCGTCCAGGGTGAGGATGAGGATGATCACATCATCTATACCGACCCCACCGATCTACACGCGGTCAGCACTTACCTCAAAGAAACGGCGAATATTGAGGTGACTGAGGCCAACCTGGTACTCGTTCCGCAGAATGAGTTGGCGCTGGATGAGAAGAATGCGGTGCAGGTGCTCAAGTTGATCTCGAACCTGGAAGAATTGGATGATGTGACTCAGGTGTTCTCCAACCTGGAGATGTCGGATGAAGTGATGTCGGCCTTCGAGTCCGCGTTTGCCTAGCTCTTCTCGTTCGGATGCGCGTCTTAGGGATTGATCCCGGTACGGCGATCACGGGCTACGCGGTCGTCGAGGAAACGGAGGGGCGCTTATCGTTGGTGGCGATCGGCGTCGTCGATACGCCGGCGAAGACGCCCCTTCCGGCACGATTGCAACGCATCTACGCGGGCTTACGGTCGGTGGTTGCGGAGCACGCGCCGGACACTGCTGCCGTCGAAGAGCTTTTCTTCAGCCGTAACACGCGCACGGCGATGTCTGTGGGCCATGCACGCGGCGTGGTATTGTTGGCTCTGGCCGATGCCGGTTTGCCGATAACCGAGTACACGCCGATGCAGATCAAGCAAGCGGTCACCGGTTACGGCAACGCCGGAAAGCGCCAGGTGCAAGAGATGGTACGGTTGCTGCTCTCTCTACCGGATATTCCCCGGCCTGACGACGCCGCCGACGCTGCTGCTGTGGCGATTTGCTGTCTACATCGATTAAAGCTGGACGGGTTATTGCAAGAAGGTTAGCATGCGGCTGTCGGCTGTTTTTGGGGAGGTGTGATGATCGCACGCTTGGAAGGTATCGTGCTTAGTGCGGATGAGGGCTTCGTGGTGCTCGATATAGGTGGCGTTGGGTTTGCCGTGCATGTCCCAGTCACCGTGGTGCTCCAGCCGGGAAAACGGGCGACGCTCTATACCTACCTGCACGTTCGTGAGAACGAGTTGGCGCTCTACGGCTTCCCAGATCAGGATCAAAAGGACTTGTTCGAGATGCTGTTGAGCGTCTCCGGGGTGGGGCCGAAAGCAGGGCTGAACGTGTTGGGCACACTCTCTCCAGACACGCTGCGCCGGGCCGTGCTCAATAGGCAGCCCGAGGCACTTTCTCGAGCGCGCGGCGTGGGTAAAAAGACTGCCGAAGCTATTGTGTTGCATCTCAAAGATAAGATTAAACGGCAAGGTGTGGCGGTGATGGATGTCGCAGAGGACGATGCCGACGTGATCGCTGCCTTGACAGCGCTGGGCTTTAGTATCGTCGAAGCGCAGCGTGCGCTGCAACAATTGCCCCGTGATACCGACGGCGGTCACGCCGCACTTTCCCTGGATGAAAAAATCCGCCAGGCGTTGACGATGCTTGGCCGGTAAAACGGTCGGGTAGTCTTTAGTCCGGCAGTCCTTAGTCGGGCATCTTGGCGATGCATTGTTCCCCGAAGATATAGGCTCATGATGCGTATGCTCTGGCAAGGTGGTGCGCGGCTTCGTTGTGCGTGTCGTGTTTGCTGTGCATTGCTGTTGTTGGTATCCGCCGGCCTTTTCACATTGACTGCTTGCCTTCCTCCCTCTCTGCCTCGCGTGATTAAGATTGGTCTGGTCGCTCCATTCGAAGGGCGCTATCGCTACGTCGGTTACGATGCGATCTATGCTGCACGGCTGGCAGTGCGCGAGATCAATGCGGCAGGCGGCGCTGGTGGGTGGATGCTGGAACTCGTCGCCTACGACGACCGTGCTGACGCTGAGTTAGCGCATACGACGGCGCGTAATCTCGTCGTCGATCCCGACGTCGTGGCGGTGATCGGGCATTACCGGCAGGCCAGCACAGATGCGGCCAGCTCTGTCTATGCTGAGGCAGGCATGCCGTTGCTCGTTGTTGGGGCTTGGCTCACGCCAGTCGGCGCGCCGGTGTGGCACATAACGCCGCAGCCGGAGCAGGTTGCCGCCGCGATGGTCGAAGCAGCGGATAGTTCACCTCTGGCGTCCCCGCCGGTGGGGGGAATATTCCCCTTTAACTCTTCCATGGTAGAGGGAACGTTCCTCTTTTCCTCCCCCCCGACGGGGGGGATTGAGGGGGGGGGCGAGTGGCGCGAGGGGACGCTGTTTGTCACGCCATATCCTTTACCGCGCGATCTCCCTGACCTGCAAGCGTGGGACGCGGCCTATCGCGCTGTCGGACCCCACGTCCCGGATCCCGGCATCTACGCCCTGCCCACCTACGAAGCGGTTTACGCGCTCGCCGAGGCCATTGCGGCTGTGTCCGAGTCCGGTGATAAGCCTTCGCGGGCGGGCGCGGCGGCAGCATTGTCCTGTGTGCGTCGCGATGGCGTGCTGGGGACACTGGTGTGGGATGCGGCAGGATATTGGGACGAGATGCCACTCTACGTTTATATTTGGGAGCAGACGGGGGCACGTTTAGTCAATTAGGGCCGAACGCAGATTTGCGCGGATTCGCGCAGATTTTTCATTTGTCTCTTCTTGCTCTTCTTTTGCTTTCAAGTATACTGAACGGCAGATCACACAAGCGAGGTGACGACATGCGCTTTCCACGTGCTGCTGGTATTTTGCTCCATCCCACATCGTTGCCCGGTGGGTACGGTATCGGCGAGTTGGGGACACAGGCTTACCGGTTCGTCGATTTTTTGGTCGAAAGTGGGCAGGCATTGTGGCAGATTTTACCCCTTGGCCCTACTGGTTACGGCGATTCGCCGTATGCGTGCTTCTCGGCCTTCGCGGGCAATCCGCTGCTTATCGATCTCGCGTGGCTGGTGTCCGAGGGTGATGTTGATCCCTCTGATCTGGAACAGGCCAGCCGTTTCCCCACGCATCAGGTCGATTTTGGGCCGGTGATTTCCTTCAAAACGGCGATTTTGCAGCGTGCGGCGCGGACCTTCCGCCAGCAGGCGCAGGGCGAACGGCGTGCCGCCTTCGATAAATTCTGTGCCAACAACGCTGAGTGGCTGGAGGATTATGCCCTCTTCATCGCGCTCAAGGATGCGCACGGCGGTGCGGTGTGGAACACCTGGGAACCGGAGTTGGCCTTCCGGGAACCGGAGGCGCTGGCGGCGTGGCGTGAACGCTTGGACGAGGCAATCTTCGCGCAGCATTATTTCCAGTACCAGTTCTTCCGCCAGTGGGAGGGCCTGAAGAAATACGCCAACGATAAGGGCATCAGCATCGTCGGGGACATTCCGATTTTCGTGGCCTACGATTCTGTGGACGTGTGGGCGCACCCGGAACTGTTCTTCCTGGACGAGGATTTACTGCCGACTGTGGTCGCAGGTGTCCCGCCGGACTACTTCAGCGCGACGGGGCAATTGTGGGGAAATCCACTCTACCGTTGGGACGTGCTGCAGGATCAGGATTATGCCTGGTGGATCGCGCGTATTCGCCAGACCTTCCGCACCGTCGATATTCTGCGGCTCGATCACTTTCGGGGCTTTGCCGCGTATTGGGCTGTCCCCGCCGGAGAACCGACTGCGGTCAACGGCGAGTGGGTCGATGGCCCTGGCGCGCCGCTGTTCGAGGCGTTGCGCGACGCTTTGGGCGAGCTGCCCATCATCGCCGAGGACCTGGGGCGCATCACGCCGGACGTCGAAGCACTGCGCGATCAATTCGAGTTCCCCGGGATGAACATTTTGCAGTTCGCCTTCGCCAGCACTGCTGAAAATCCCTATCTGCCTCACAACCTGCGGCACAATTCGGTGATCTACACCGGCACGCACGACAACGAGACGACGGTGGGCTGGTACGCCAGCCGCGAGGCAGAAGAGTCGGAGCGGTTGCACCGCTATCTTGGCCCGCTGGCAGAGCCGCTCCATTGGGCCTTGATCCGCATGGCGTATCGCTCGGTCTCCGATATGGCGGTCATCCCCTTGCAGGATGTGCTTGGCCTGGGCAACGAGGGGCGGATGAACTCCCCCGGCAAGTTCGGTGGCAACTGGGCGTGGCGTTTCCAGGAGGGTGACTTGCTGCCCGAATACAGCGCCAAGCTGCGGGAGATGGCGCAGACGTACGGGCGCGCCGATGTCGAGGAAGACGAGGCTGGCAGACCGGACTGGATGTAGGGCGAGGGGGACCTCGCCTTACGGCATTTCCCCGCGATACAACCACGCATAGCGCGCGTAATGCTCGCGGATGCGCTCGACGTAGGTGCGCGTCTCGGTGAAGGCGATGAGTTCCACGAAGAGGTCTTGATCCGCGTTGGCCGCGTTCCACCAACGCATCGAGTTCCCCGGTCCCCCGTTGTAAGCTGCCATCCCCGCGAAGAGATTGCCGTCGATGTAGTCTCGCTGCGTCGCCAGATACCACACGCCGAAGCGCACGCTCACCATCGGACGGTAGAGGTCGGACGTTTCGTAGCCCGGCGGCCAGTCGAGTGTCTGCGCGATTTGCGCGCCGGTCGGTGGGATGACCTGCATCAAGCCGTGCGCAGCCGCGTAGGACGTGGCGTAGCCCTCGAAAAGGCTTTCCTGCCGCAACAGCGCGTAGACGAAGAGCGGGCTGAGGTTGCGCGCGGCAGCCTCCGGTTCCACCAAATCGCTGTAGTAGGTGGGATAGATCAGGCAACCGAGGAAGCGCGGCAGATCCTGGATCGAGGGCGCGTCGGAGAGCCGCCACACCGTGGATGCAGCGATGATCGACGAACGGTACAGGCCGATGTCGCGGAAATAGAGCGCCAGCCGGTACTGCGTGAGCGCATCTTCGGACGTGGTTTGACGCAAGGCTTCCAGGTCGGCACGCCCCTCGTCGAAGTGGCCCAGGCGCAGGAGCAGCGTCCCGCGCCGCAGATCGACGTTGTCCAATAGCTCTGGCGGCAGCGTCGCGATGCCCGCGCTCGATTCCAGCCCCAGCCACTCGGCCAGCCACGCTTCGGCTTCGGCCTGGTCCTCAGGTGTATCGCACGCTGCAATCGGTGTATCTGTAACGGCAAACGGTTGCCGCCCCTTCAGTAGATCGGCGGCCCGCAGGCCGTAGTAGTCCCACGGCCCGGAAGCCACCGCCGCACTGAGTGCCTCCGTCGCGCTGATGACGTTGCCTGCTTGCAGGTATGTCTTGCCGAGCCAGAACCGTGCGCCTTGTGCTTGTTCGCTGTACGGATACCAGACGGCGAGATCGCTCCACGTGGCTTGCGCCGTGGGGAGATCGCCGTCGCGATAAGCCAGCAGCCCGGCGTGGAAGCGTGCGTCGGGCGCGTTCTCGTCGTCGGGATAGGTTTCCGCCATCTCCAGGTACAGGGTAGCGGCGTCCGCGAGGCGCCCGGCGCGTTCGAGCAGATTGGCGGCGCTGCGGATAGCCTCCGCCGCGCGTGGGTGATCGGGCAATTCGTCCGGCAGCGTGAGATAGGCGGTGACCGCTTCATCGATGCGGCCCAACGCAGCGAGTGCCTGCGCTTTGCCGATCCACCCGCTACCCCAGTAGGCGTCCCCAACGTAGTTTTTGAGCAGCGTCTCGAACGCCGATAGCGCTTGCGCGTGGTTGCCCGCGCCGAGATGTGACAGCCCGATGTAATAACGCGGTTCCCCGCCGTGGTCGGCGTCGGCGTTGATGACGCGGGTGAACGCCGCAATGGCCGGGTCATAGGCCTTGGCGTGATAGTTGACCATGCCCCGCAGCGTCTCATCCACCGGCTGCCCGGCGTTCACCAGCTTGACCAGCGCTGGGTGCGCGGCGGCTTGCGTGGGGTAGGTGGCGATGAGGACTTGCATACGACGGTAAGCTTCGGCGCTGTCGCCGAAGATGAGCGCGGTGTCGGCAGCCTGTGACATGATGCGCGCCCGGTAGCTAGGGATTTGCGCCACGTTCAGGATGCCGTCGTAGGCATTCAGGGCGGCGGCGTACTCGTTGAGTGCGGCGTAGGTGAGGCCGAGTTTCTCGCCCAGGAACGCTTGCTTGCTGTTGGTGTCGGCGGCGGCGAGCGCCAGGTTGTAGGCGTCGCGCGCTTCCTCAAACATCCCGGCGGCGTAGAGTGCGTCGCCCTGCCACTCGCGGGCGGGGTGGGTGAGCAGCGGATACGCCTGCGCGACGACATCGTAGTGCTCGGCGGCGGCGAGCGGATCGCCGGCAGCCCGCAGCGCGTCGGCCAGGTAGAGGTGGGCTTCGGCAAGCTGCGGCGCGGTGGTGACAAGGTCTTGCAAGAGCGCAATCGCCCCGGTGTAGTCGCCGCGCGCCAGGCGCGTTTGCCCCAGGCCGAGCATGGCAGCTTGGGCCTCTTCCTGCGTGATCGAGGAGAGTGGCAGCAATTGCCCGTACAGCGCCTCCGCTGCGTCCCAATCGCCGATGCGGTAGGCGTGTTCGGCGTCTGCCAGGACTTCGCTCGGCATTGGCGTTGGTGTAGGCGTTGGTGTGGGGGTAGGTGTGGCGGTCGGTGTGGGGGTGAGCGTGGGCGTCGGGGTGAGGGTGGGGGACGGTGTGATCGTCGGTGTGGGTGTTTTTGTCGCCAACAGGGGAATGTCCACCGGCAGATCAACGCCGGCGCAGCCTGCCAGCAAAATGACGACGATCATCCACAACAGCAACAGTCTCTTTGCGACAGTCCCAGGCTTGTTCATAAGCGCAACTATACCGCCGATTTACCGTTTGTCCATTAAGAAGCCGGTCGCTTATATGTTTTCAGGCGTCGAGGCGACCGTCAGGTGAAATCCATCCCCCGTGTCTACGACCTCGAAATCTATAATCGCTCTACGAATTTTGCCGAATTGCTTTCGCTTCCGCCGTATCAAGTCTCTGACAATCGCCTTGGCGTCTGCTCGTGTTTCTGGCGGCAGCGAGGTGAGCAGATCGTTTATGGCCTTTGTTTGCGCGGTTCGCGGCAACAGTGAGGTGTTCCAGGCAATCACCGCTATCGTGACCAGCTTTTCAAAGCTTTCTTCCGTGTCGGCAAACTCCATATATGGCGCAATAAATGCCTCCAGGACCTCGGACATTTTCACGCCGTCGGCAGACTCAACAATGACGACTTCCTTCCCATCTAACTGATCGCTGAGCCTTTTTTCCATCTTTTCTGTTGCTGTCTTTTTGCGTGCCTGGCGATTTCGTGCCTTGCGTTTTGACGATGCCATTTTCCTTTTCTCCTTTCGATTTCATTTTATCCGGTTTGCAATCTCCGGCGCTTTCTTGAACAGCCGCCACAGCACCGGTAGCGTGAGCAGGTTGATCAGCGCCAGCAGCCAGAAGACCGCCGTGAAGCCCAGGTCGTCGCTGAGGGCGGTGGCGAGGCCGTCGGCGACCGCCGATCCCAGGTTGGAGATGCCCATCATAATGGCGAAGACCGAGGCGGCGATGCGCGCGTCGGCGATGTCCATGGTGAGGGCGAAGAAGAGCGTCTCCTGGAACGCCCAGACGATGCCCCACACCAGCCCCATCCACAGCACGCCCCGTGCGCCCGTCGCTGCGCCGATGAGGGCCGCCATCACGGAGATGAGCACGACGCCCGCGTAGGCGCTGCGCTTGCGCCCGATGCGGTCGATGAGCGCCCCGCCCACCAGCGCCCCGATGATGGCGCCGATCCCCCGCAGCGCGCCATACTGCCCGATGACGCTCTCCGTCGCGTTGAAGTTCAGGCGCATGAAGTACGTCACCAGCCCATCCGTGCCGAAAGAGCCGACGGAATAGACGACGGCGTACAGCGCAAAGAGCAGAAAGCGCGGCTGCTTGAGCACGCCGAACGCGCTCCATTCGAAGCGTGTGGTGGCGTCGCGGGCCGGCTCGCGCACGCGCATAACCCACAGGAGGGGGAGCAACATGCTTAGCCCGATGATCGGAAAGACGATGCGGTAGCCGGTGCGCTGGACGAGCGTCCCAAAAATCAACGACAGCGCGATGAAAGCCGCCGCGCGTCCACCGACCATCACGCCTTGTACCAGTCCTTGCTCGTCGCGCGGAGTGCTGTCAATCGCCAGGCCGTCGGTGGTGGAATCGAAGAGCGTCACACTGAACGATCCGAGCGTGATGAGCACGGCGAAAAGCGGGAAGTTGGCATCGGGCAGCGCGAACGTCGCGCCTCCGAAAGCGATGGCCGCCAGGATCAGCCCCAGGAGCATGTACGGTTTGCGGTGTCCCATCCCCAGCAGGTTGACCTTGTCGCTGAGCATGCCGATGAAGATTTTGAGGATGAAGGGGATTTGCAGGACGAAGGTGAGCGCGCCGATGGCGTCTGGACTGATGCCCAGGCTGTCGAGGTAGGGCTTCTGGAAGTTCCTGAAATAGGCCAGGCCGACGCCCTGCACGATGTAGAGCGCGGCGAACATGCTCAGGCGAAAAGTGCGGGATGAGGTTTGTTTCATTTCAGGCTCCTTGTTTATGGTCGCGTAGTCGTTAGTCGGATAGTCGCTAATGTTAGTCCGGGTTGTAGCGCAGTTTGAGGGGAGCGAGATGGCCCTGGTCGCCTGCGTCAAACCAGTCTTCGATGAGGCGGAATGAGATGGAGCTGTGCGAAGGCAGGCCGAATGTTCCAGCTTCGAGTCCCCGGCGGATTTCGCCGCGGGTGAACCAGCGAAAGTCCTCCAGTTCGCCATCGTTGCACTCCGGCCCGGCGCAGAGTGTGTCATCAACGGCTTCGGCGGTGAAGCCCAGCATCAGCGAGCTAGGAAACGGCCAGGGCTGCGAGGAGTGGTAGTGGATGGCAGTGACGCGCGCCCCGGTCTCCTCCTGGACTTCGCGTGCGACGGCGTCTTCGAGGCTTTCCCCCGGCGCGACGAAGCCGGCGATGTTGGAGTAGCGCCCTTTGGCCCAGGTGGGCTGCCGCCCGAGTAGTATCTTGTCGCCACAGGTGGTGCAGACGATGATGGCGGGGTCGGTGCGGGGGAAGTGCAGTTGCTTGCATTGCGGGTTCGTGCAGACGCGCAGGTGTCCGCCTTCGCGGCTTTCTGTTGGACTGCCGCATACGCCGCAGAAGCGGTGCTGCGCGTGCCAATAAGCCATTGCCCTGGCGTAAGCGAGCATCCCGCCGTCGAACCGGCTCAACAACGGGCTGACCCGGCGCAAGTCCTGGAATTCGCCGAGCGCCGCCAATGTAGCCGGCGGCTCTACCGGAGCGGGCAAGTCGAACGTGGCGTAGGTGCGCCCTTCGGCGACGCCCAGCACGGTAAGCGATGCTGCCTGGGCAAGAAAAGCCGCTGCAGCTTCCGGCGTCAGCCAGACCGGGCGCGGTGGATCGCCGGGCGCGACAAGTGGTTGCAATCGCCATACTGCCAGGAAGCGGGTGTCGGGGTGTGCAAGTTGGGCGGTAACCCACATTTCATCTTGCAGTTGGTGGTGCACGCGGTCCAGGCCGTAGCCGGTGAAGAGATTGTGAACGGATTGTTGTGGATGCTTCATTATCTGTGTCCTTGTGAGAGGTTTGTCTGAATTCCCAAAACGCGCCCTCAATGTGTTTTCGTAGACCTGTCGAAAATCAGCCTCGTCGAAGCCGAAGGTGTCCACCAGCAACTGGTACTCCGAAGTCAGACTGTTGAGAAACGGGCCGGGATCGTCGGTGTTGATGCTGAAATTCAGCCCCAGATCGCGTGCCTGGCGGATGGGGTGCTCTTCGATGCGCGCCACACTGCCTGTCTTGAGATTGCTGGTGGGACACATCTCGATGTGAATCTGGCGCTCCTGGAACAATTCGATGAGCGCCGGATCCTGGAAAAGGCTCACGCCGTGGCCGATGCGGTCGGGATGGCCGTGTTCCAGTGCATCCCACACCGATTCCGGCCCGCACCACTCGCCCGCGTGGATCTCGATCCCCATCCCGGTTTCGTGGCAGCGATCGAACGTCCGTGTATAAGCCCTGACCGGATTCTTGTCCTCTAGTCCCGCCAGGGCTATTCCTACAACTAGGTCGGCTTCGTACAGCGCGATGACCCGGTCTGCAATTTCTTCCGCAGTTTCCGGTGTCCTGCCACGTCCAAAGATGACGAGGAAGGCTACAGTGATGTCGCCTGCCGCGTGCCGGTTGACCCAGGCGTGGAGCGCGGTGAACGCTTCAATGGCAGCGGTGATGTCACGAGGAACTTCGCTCGAGCCGATCATGATCTCGGCGTAGTGTGTGTTTTGTACTTTTAGCGCCGCGATGTGCTGCGCCAAAATCGGGAAATAGCACTCTAATTGCCCATTGATGGGATCAACCGCCCGCCACCAGTGGAAAAAACTCTCGACATTCGTGATGGGGTAGTAAGGTGCGAAATCTTCGGGCGCGATGGGGAACGTTGCATCATCCCGGCGTATGGCACGGGCCATCTCCGGGCTGAGGATGCCGTCGAGGTGGCAGTGCAACTCGGCTTTGGGCAACGACCAGAGATTCACGTGGCTTTTTCCGACAGTGCCACGTCGATGAAGCACTGCCAGGTGTGATCGGGCTTCCAAATGCGGCACATCATCTTCTTTGCTTCTGCAACCGGGATTCCAGCACGCAACACGCTGTAGAGAAAGCTAAACGCCGAGGCACGCTTGTTCACGACGCAGTGCAGGAAGACTTTTTGCCCCTGGTGTGCGTCCATCGCCGCGAAAAAATCGTCCAGGTTCTGTATAGTGGGATTCTCCCAGACTACCGGAATATGGACGTAGGTCATCCCATGCGTAGTGACAAGGTCACTCTCGTTGGGCAATGCACCACTTGAGGTGCTCAGCGCCAGGTTGATGACGACTTCGAATCCGGCTGCGGCAATTGCCGCGAACTGCTCCACTGTCGGCTGCCCGGCAGAGCTGAGGTTTGCGGTTGTGGGCAGGTAGTTCAGGATGTCGGTGAGTTCTGATGTTCTCATCGTCCGCCTTTGATCTTTGTGCCGCCTTTAGGCTTCGACAATGCCGATGCCCAGCGTCCCCGGTCCGCCGTGGGTCGCGAGGGCCATGCCTACTTCGATGATCGGAATGGATTCCACAGGAAAGCCGGTTTCGACGGCCAGGCTGGCGGCCAGCTCGCGGGCTCCGTCGAGACAGGCGACGTGGGCGATGGCGATTTTTTCGGCGGGCAGGTGTTTTCGCGCTATTTCCAGCAGGCGTTGTTTGGCGAGCTGCCGTCCGCGCAGTTTTTCCAGAAGGACGAGTTCGCCATCTTCCACATCGAGCAAAGGCCGGATTTTGAGCAGGCCGGCGAGGATGCCGCTCAGCCGGCTTGCTCTGCCGCCCTTGACCAGATATTGCACGGTATCCAGTGAGATGTACAGATGCAGCCTATCCTGGTATACCTCGACGGTGCGCACGACTTCGCTGAGACTTTGTCCTGCGCGCGCTGCCTGCGCTGCGGCGAGCACGAGGTGGCCCTGGGAGATGGCTAGCGTCGTGGAGTCTATCACAGCGACCTGGTCGGGCGTGAAACGCTGACTGGCGACGAGCGCCGCGTTGTATGTGGCGCTCAGTTTGCTGGTGACGGCAATACAGATGACCTGATGCCCGGCATCTACCGCCTGACGAAAGGTGCGCTCAAAATCGCCGGATGAGGGCGCGGCCGTTTTGGGCCAGACGGTCTGGGCTTTCTCCCAAAACTCCGCCATGGGGATGGTTTTGTCCTTGAACTGTTCGTCTCCAAAGATGAAAATCAACGGGACCGCGGTGATGTCGAATTCTTGCTCGAGTCCTGCCGGTAGATCGCAACTGGTATCGGTCACAACTTTGACGCTCATATCAGGCTCCTTTGCTGGTTAAGGGCGGATATCAATGGGCGGTACACCCTTCCAACTGCGCGCAGAACGTCTGGCAGATTTCTTGCGTGGTACCCGCATAGAGGATGTAGAACTCGTTGTCGTCGCGCGTGAGGGTATAACTGGCGGCGCACGGTTCAATGGACAAGCCTTGGGCGCTCGCATCATCGGCTTCTGCAATAGGCCTGAGGCACGCCAGGAGGTTCTTTGGATCGAGCAACGCGTTCCGGTCGGCGATAGCCACCGCGCCGGCTGAAACCGGGTTCTCCTTGTTGCTGTAGACGCGTGCCCGTACCGCACCGACATCCTGGTAGCAGCCGATGAATTCGTCCACGCCGAGAGCGAGTGCGGCCAGGTCGGGGTGCCCGGTCAGTAGTGCGGCACCCTGGCTGATAGAACCGATGTATTCGGTGAGCGTCTGTCCTTCGACGACGGTATAATCGGGCAGGTCGGGCAGCATCTCTGCCGACGGCGGGATTGCCGGCGTCGGTTCCAAGAGCCCGGATATAAAATCGCAGCCGCTCAACAGTGCGACCAGGAAAGCTAGGCTGACCCATCGGGTTATATGTTTGGACATTGTACACCCCCTACAAGAATTATCTAAAGTTTTGAATTACGGACTGCAAAATCCAACAAGTCACTTTATTGTAGCATGACTCCGCTCACGCGCTACAACGACGCTGTATTCATCTCTCATTGTTCCTTAACCCGGCTTGTGCTACAATCAGCGATAGTACAGGAACAGGGAGGAGCCCACACTCTATGCAAGCACGAAAACAGAGGCCAGCAGGATGCTGGCAATCCCAGCGATTTTCGGAGGAGAGACAATGCTAGCCGACGATGTTGGAAAACAATTGCTGTTGCGGAACTGGCGCGTGGCTGTCGCGGAATCTGCTACCGGGGGCCTCATCGGTCACTTGCTGACGCAGGTATCCGGCAGCTCGCAGTACTTCTGGGGTGGGGTGATCGCCTATGATAACACGGTCAAGATGCGGCTACTAGGAGTGCGAGAGGAAACGCTCAGTCGCTGGGGCGCGGTGAGCGCAGTCGTGGCGTTGGAGATGGCTGCAGGCGCGTGCCGCGCGTTGGGCGTGGAGGTCGCAGTCAGCGTCACCGGTATTGCCGGGCCGACGGGTGCCACCGCATCGAAGCCGGTAGGTTTGTATTATCTCGGCCTGGCAACGCCGACCGAACGTCGAGCCTGGCGCCATCTCTTCACCGGCGACCGCACCGCCAACAACGAAGCTGCTGCCCGCACTACCTTACAGCATCTCCTCGATTACTTGCGTGGGTAGTCAGGTAGTCAGGTAGTCAAATAGTCAACAGGCGGATAGTCAAGCGGCTAATCCATTGCCTTTCACAATTCTCTATTCGCTATTCCTCTTTTTCTTTCTCCTCATCCGGCGTCGATTGCGCCTGGTGGATCTCCGCGACGAGGTGCTGCAACCCTGCCTTGATGCGCTTGACAGCTTTTTGACCTTGGGCGTTGTAGAAAGTTTGTCCTAAGTCCTGCGCGCATTGGATGAGACCGAAGTTGTTTTTCCCCGCCAGCGTGCGCGCAGTACGGCGCATCACACGTATAAACTCTCGTTGGTCTTCGATTTCGCTGTGTTGGATAGGGGCCTTACCCCGTCCCGGCACGATTTTTCGGACGGTAGTGCGCCGTGCGAGATTGCTCAACGTGTTCAGCCAAGCCTTGGAATCCGGTGTGCGTTCCATCAGTACCGGTTCATCTACGATGATCGTATCCCCGGCAAAAAACAAACCGAGATCCGGCACAGTGAGCCACAGACTGCCGGGTGCGCCGCCTTCCACGCTCTCGAATTCCAGCGGCGGCGTGCGATAGTGCATCAGGAAATGCTCATCTAGGATGAGCGTGGGGGGGTGTGGCTTGATCCGCGACAACTCGTCGCCTTCCTCTGGATACCGTGCGACGTAGTC
Source organism: Anaerolineae bacterium (assembly GCA_049975385.1). Classification (GTDB taxonomy): domain Bacteria; phylum Chloroflexota; class Anaerolineae; order B4-G1; family SLSP01; genus DSWT01. The sequence continues at coordinate 49,943 of JBNGDO010000007.1, forward strand.
CTGGAGCATTTCGCGCCATCCACGCTCATCGTAAGCGATCAAGGCGCGCAGCATAGCCTCTCCAGCAATGATCGGCACCTCACATAGCGACGCGGCGATCTGCCGTTCCAGCGATGCATCGGTGAGGACTGCGTAGCGTGGTTTGCCTGCGACCTCTTCAACCTGTTGCTGCCAGGCCCAGGCATAGCTTGGTCGTGGCGGGATGTCGATGACAATCGGGCCATGATCCGTGACGATCAAGCCAAGGTTGTATGGTGGATAAGCGGATTCGACAAAAATACCGGGTGCGATTTCTTGCATAGTTACCTCCGATAATTGATAATTGGGGGATTGGAAATTTTGTAATGGAAGAAAGCTCCACAATTTCCAATCTACCAATCTCTCAATCTTTCAATCCAATGGCGCGCTTTAGCGTTTCCACAATAATCTCGTGGGGATGTGCCGGTGTGCCGCCTTGCGCAATGGACGGAGAACCGCCACCCCGTCCGCCGAGTGCCTGCACAACGTCGCGCAGGATGGCGCTGGCGTCTATGTGTGGTAGATCATCGCTGCGGGCGCAGACCAGGCGCACGCCATCATCCTCGCTGACGACCAACAGCAGCAGCGTATGAGGGCGTTCGCGGAGCCGTCCTGCGATGGCGCGGGCTTCGGCGAATGGCCGGTCGGTCCAATGAATGCCGATGCGCCGGATGTCAGCCACTTCGGGTGCTGCTTCCCACAAGCGGTCGGCCTCGAATTCCAAAAGGCGATCCCGCGTCTTCTTCAATGCGCGGCGGGTAGTTTGTAGTTCTTCCTGCAAACGGATGACAGCCTGCGGAACCTCGTCTTGGGCCACGCTGAGATCGCTGCTCGTTGTGCGCAGTGCGTGCAGCACGCGGCGGTAATCACGCAGGGCGCGTCCACCGCAGAGGAAGGTTACGCGCACACCGCCTTTGTATCGCTCGATCCCTGTGACTTTAAGCGCTCCGATCTCGCCCGTGTGGCGGACGTGCGTGCCTCCACAGGCTGACGCATCGTATCCCTCAACCCAGATGACGCGGATATCCCCGGTCACTTGCGGTGGTTTGCGCAAGGGGATGTTTCCCAGGTCGTCGCGCGTAACCGTGTGGATCGTCACCGGGCGATTTTCCCATATCACACGATTCGCGGCATCTTCGATTTCGAACGCTGCCTCCCACGTGAGTTGCGGCAGGTCGAGGTCGATGGTGCTGGCCTCGCTCCCCAGGTGAAAACCGATGGTTTTGCCCTGGAAGAGTTCGACGCAGGCGGCCGAGAGAACGTGCTGTCCGGTGTGCTGTTGCATGTGATCGAAACGTCGTTCCCAATTGATAACGCCGTGAACGGTGTCGCCAACGGTCGCGTCAGGCACGGCCTCTAGCAGATGCCAGATCACACCTGGTCCACCGGCGTCTTCCTCATCCCACACATCCACCACCGGAATCCCCGCAAGGCTTCCGGTGTCGTGTGGCTGTCCGCCAGACGTGGGATAGAACGCAGTCTTATCTAACTGCACGGCCAGCCCACGTTCGGTCTCTCGCCGTGCGACGATGCGCGCATCAAAGGTGACCAGCGTGGCGTCATCGTAATAGAGGCGACGGGTCATGGGGTGTTCTCCACCACACGCGCATCGTGGTAGATGGCGCTTTCCGGCAATTGGCGTGGAATACTGAACGCAAAGGTCGAGCCTTTGCTGGGTTCACTGTGCATATCGATTTTTCCGCCGTGGGCTTCGACTGCCAGTTTGCAGAAAGCCAGGCCGATGCCGGCGCCGCGTTGCTGCTGCTGCGTCCGCGCGCGGTAGAACATTTCGAAGAGATGGACTTGATCCTCCTGCGAGATGCCGGGGCCTGTATCACTGACGGCGAAGTGGAAGCTCTGCTCATCGGCTTGCACGGAGAGGGTGATTACCCCACCATCTGGCGTGTATTTGGCAGCATTATCGAGCAGGTTGAGCAGCACCCGGCGCAAGAGATCCAAATCACCTTGCATAAGTGGGAGGTCATCCTGGATCCGTCGAATCAGAGTGTGCCTGCGTCGCCGGATGGAGGATTGGATGACTTCTATGACATCGGCGACTATATCGGGAACGCGAATGCTCGAGACGGTCAGCGTTTTGTGAGTGGTCAGCCGTCGCGCGTCCAGAATGTTGCTGATGAGCCGCTCCATGCGGTGCGCACTGCGCAGTCCGATCTCCAATACCTGCTCAAAGGGGACGGAAACGTCTTTTTCCCGCCAGGCCGACAGGACCAGTTCCAGCGTGTTGATGATGTTGCCGAGTGGCACGCGCAGGTCGTGGACAATCATGTGCGAAAGCTGCTCGCGCATCTCGTCTAGCGCCACCCGGTCGGTGATGTCGTGGGCCAACCACTGGTACGCGCCATTCGGCAGGTAGTGTGGCAGATAGGAGAAGTAAACGTCTAGAGTACGCTCCTCTGCGTCCTCCGCTCGGGTCGTGATCTCCCAGGTGATGACGCCCTCGACATCTACCTGCGCTTTGAGCGCGTCGTACTTCGCGGCAGAGAGCGCCAGTTGTTCGAGATCCGTCTGGGAAGCGGGTTCGGTCTCGTCGTCTGGCTTGTCAAGCGGTAGGAGCTTCTGCGCTGCCCGGTTCACCTCCAAGAAATGACCGAGCGGATCGAGAATGATAATCGGATCGAGATTTTGCTCGAAGAGGCTTTGGTAACGGGCTTCGGCACGTTGTACCTGTTCAAAGAGACGCGCGTTTTGGATGGCGGGCGCCGCCAACGACGCCAGTGCCGTGATCGTGTCCTGCGCTTCCTCCATATTGGTGTCCGGTCCGGGATTGATCATTTCCACGACGGCCAACGTCTGGTCCCCCAGGCGCACCGGTATGGCAAGAATGGCCGTGGTTTTAAAGCCAGTGTCTTCGTCCGCATCGGGATAGAAGCGCGTGTCCTCGTAAACGTTGGGTACCCATAACTGTTCCCCGTTTTCGGCCACCCAGCCGACAATGCCCGTACCTTTGGGCATTTCCATCCCCATAATCTGCTGCGCGCTCTTGCCGGAAGCAGCGCGGAAGACCAATGAGCCGTCGGGATTGACGAGGGCAACGGAAGCTGCATCCGGCTTGAAGTGTTGGTGGGTGAGGCTCATCAACTGTTGCAGAACTTCGTTGGTGTCCAGTTTGGCGCTGATCGTGAGCGCGGCTTCGTAAAGAAAAGTGCTAGGCAATCCTTGATTGCCCGACCTTTGGTTGCGCGGCGTAGTTGAGCCAGTTGTCTCAGTCAAAGTTCACAACCTCCTTCCCGTGGAGTCTCTCCAGAATGCGGGTGATGATCAAGTCGAGATGCTCCCCGTTGGCAACAAAATCCAGCCGGTCTGCCGGGATGGTCAACACCGGGCACAATGCAAAATGGGTGAACCAGTCTTCGTACAGCACATTCAGCTTTTCTAGATACGCTTCTGTAATTTGGCGTTCGTAGGAGCGCCCGCGTTGCTGGATGCGCTTGATGAGCGTCGGTGTGGAAGCGCGCAGATAGAGCACCAGGTTCGGCGGGGGTAGGATGGCGGTCACAGCTTGGTAGAGTTCGCTGTAAGTTTCGTAGTCGCGTGCTTCCATCGATCCCTGTTCGTACAAGTTGCGGGCGAAGATTTCGGCGTCCTCGTAGACGGTGCGATCCTGGATCACCGAGTTGGGCCGGTCGAGCAGTTGCCGGTGATGCCGCAACCGGCGCGCCAGGAAGAAAATCTGCGAATGGAAGCTCCATCGTGCCATATCTGTGTAAAAGTCCGCCAGATAGGGGTTGTCCTGCACGCCCTCCAGAAACGGTTCCCATCCCAGATGTTGGCTGAGGAGCGCCGTCAGGGTTGATTTGCCGACGCCAATGTTGCCAGCGACGCCGATGAAGTGTTTGGTCATCGCGTTTCCTCCTGCTGCTCAAGGCTGACGCCTGTGCGCAGCGAAAGGATGCTAAGCGCGCGTGCGGCATCTTGCAGCGCGGCCTGAATTTCCTCGGGCACACCGTCCGGACCGATAGGCGGTTGCTGTGAAAGTGCGCCCCCAATCCGCCCGACGGCCTCGGCCAGCGCCAAAAAATCACCAAGTGCCTGCCAGTTGGCGAGTCGCTCGGCTTCGCTATGCGGCTCGGGGGTGGGGGGCGCGATGAGTGTCCACGCGGGGCGCGGCGGGGCGGTCGTGACGATATCGGGCAGCGTGGGCTGGCGCACGCCAGCCAGGGCCGCCCGGACCCGGTTTTCGATGTCGTCCAGATCTTCGGGCTGGCGCACGAAATCGATCTCATCCGTCTCGATCACCAGGAGCGGCGTGGCGGTGTAATTGGTGAAGAGTGCCTCGTAGGCCTGCCGTAGTGCCGCGATGTAGGCGCGCTCCATCTGGCGTTCGTAGGTGCGGTCGCGCATTGCAATTCGCGCCATCAACGTATCCATCTCAGCGCGCAGGTAGATCACGAGATCGGGTGGCTTTACCCTCTCGGAGAGGGTGTCGTAGAGGCGATCGTACATCACCAACTCATCCTCACTCGTGATGTTGAGGTGGGCGAAGAGTTGATCCTTGGCGAAGAAGTAGTCGGCAAGCAGCGCGCCGTGGCGCAGATGTTCGGTGGCCGTTTGCTGTTGGCGATACCGGCTGAGCAGGAAGAAAAGCTGCGTCTGAAAAGCGTAGCGCGCGCGGTCGCCGTAGAAATCGGAGAGGAAGGGGTTTTCGTCGAATGCTTCCAGAATCGTGCTTCCATTGAAGCGAGATTGTAGCAGCCGCGCTAACGTCGTTTTGCCTACACCGATGACGCCCTCAATGGCGATATACGGATGTTGTTCGGTCACATTCACTTCCTTAAGCGTAATCCGAAGTCCAAAGTCTTCGGAAAGGATACCCGTGTCAAGGGAAAAGTCAAGACTGCCGTAATAAAAATGATAAATCGACTCTTAAAAGCAAAAATATTTCCTGCTTTTCCATCGTCTTTGTGTACTCTCCGCATCGTCAATTTCTTCTATCCGTGGTCGATCCCCGCGTGCTCCCCCGCGAGATAGCCGGTACTGAACGCTGCCTGCAAATTGAACCCGCCCGTGTCGGCGGCAATATCCAGCGTTTCCCCGACGATGTGCAGCCCGCGCACGAGGCGGGACTCAAAGCTCACCGGGTGCACTTCCTTGAGCGCAACACCCCCCGCCGTGACCATCCCCGACGCCAAGGGTAGCGAACCGGTGATCACCCAGCGGAAGTTCTTGAGCAGTGCTACAAGGCGCGCGCGTTCTTCGGCGCGGATAGTGTGCGCATGACGATCATGAGCGATGCCACTCAGCCCGGCAAGTGCGTCTGCCAGCGTTGACGGAATCCATCCTTTGAGCAAAGTGGGCAGTAAACGATGGGCGTGTTCCTCGAATTCGCGTTGCAGCCGCGCGTGGACGTCTTGCTCTGTCATGCCCGGCTTGAGATCGATGGCGAGCGTCACCGTGGCTCCGCTGCGGAGTGCATCCACCGCCGCTAGCGATGCCGTGAGTATCAGCGGCCCGGAAACGCCGAAGTGCGTGAATAACATCTCGCCGGTCGGCGGCATGGGGTAGGGGATGCGCAGTGTCTTCAACGGGCCGTTGCCCTTTTGCGTGTAGAAGGTGCAGGACACATTGCGCAGGCTCACCCCTTGTAGCGCTTTCGCCAGCGCGCGCTCGGCGACCGTCAGGGGGACGAGCGCCGGGCGCAGCGGAACGATGGTATGTCCGGCCTCCTGCGCCATGCGGTAGCCGTCGCCGGTGGAGCCGGTGGCGGGCCACGATGCCCCACCCGTCGCCAGAATGACGGCGTGCGCCGGGATGCGCGCGCCGTTCAGCAGTTCCACGCCGATGATGGCGCCATCTTCGACGAGCAGTCGCTGAACCTCGGCGTGATAGCGAATCTCGGCGCGGTGTGATGTGGCATAGCGCAGCAGCGCATCCCGCACGTCACCGGCCTGCCCTGAGGCCGGGAAGACGCGCCCGCCACGCTCTTCCTGTGTCTTCACGCCATACCGTCCGAGCAGCGCCAGCAGCTCGTCGCGGAAGAAGCGATGGTAGGCGTTGCGCAGGAACCGCCCGTTGCGCCCATAATGTGTGAGGAATTTCTCCAGCGGTGCGGTGTTGGTGATGTTGCAGCGCTCTTGCCCACTGACGAGGATTTTCTTCCCTGCCTCGCGCATTTTTTCTAGGCAGACGACGTCCGCACCGGCTTCAGCAGCGCGCCCGGCGGCAATCAGTCCCGCCGCTCCGGCCCCGATGACGATAACGCGGCGGGTCACTTGCTCTCCCGTAGGCCCAGAACGATCAAGCGCAGGTCATCGGCTTCAGTTTCGTTGGCGACGTTATGGACTTCGTCGCCGCGCACGAGCGCCACATCCCCAGGACGCAGCACGCGCGCGATGACAGGACTGCCGTCGGTGGGGCGGTGGTAGAGCCGCCCTGTGCCGCTCACGACGTAGTAGATCTTGTCCAGTCCGGGAGTGGCTTTCTGCCCGGTCGCTGCGCCAGGTGAAAGCCTGAGATCGTGCAAGAAGGCGAACGTTGCGCCTTCCAGCAGATGTTCCGCCGTGCCTGCCAGTTCGCTAAAGAGCCAGCGCACGACGGCGTCGCCGCTGCCCTGCCACGGTTCTGGCATCTCCGGAGCGGGTTCGGCAGGCGTGTAGCGCACGCGCTTGATGTGCGCCGCGCGTTTGTAGATGACGCCGAAAGCCTGATCGTAAGGCGCGCGGTTGATGTTTGCCGGGGTGTCTTGGTGAAACACTTCGGCAGGTATCGGTTTTGGTTCCCAGGGTGTCTCTTCGGCGGGTGTAAGGACATCTGTATCTTCCATCTTGGCCTCTCTATACTAAACGTCGGAACGCTTAAACGCTCCGACGTTTAGCATAGTCAACTTTACGTGCTTGTCAATGTTATCCTTCGATCTCGTCTTTTGACGCCTCAACGCGTGCGCGTGTCTTTCCATAGAGTACCACACCTATGGCGAGGCCCAGCAACGCGAATGCGCCACCACACGTCGCAGGACTGCTACTGCTGGACGAGGGCGTTGATGTGGCGGTGGGGATTGTGCTTGTTTCCGTTTGCGGTGTCGCCGTCGCCGGAGACGCCGTCGCCGAGGACGGCTCTGGGCGTGCTACGGCGTCCGCCTCGGTTCCCATACGGAAATGATAGGCCGTCCCATCCGGCGCGACGAAGAACGATTCTTCGGCGACGGCAAAGTATGCGCTCAATTCGGGATGTGCCTCGGTCAACTGCCAGTACGCCTCGGACATAAAGGTGATGGTCTGGGGCGTCATTTTGTCGGGCACGTAAGCTGTATCGGTGCAGACATTGTCCTGGCACAGGAAGGTCTTGTCGCCTACGTACCGGATGGCGCTGCGTCCCGGCACTGCGACACCTCCATCCGCTGCCGGTGATGCGTTACCGGCGGTCGGTGCGGCGTCGGCAGCCTCCAACTCCTGGCGCATCACCG
>JBNGDO010000008.1:0-45627 GCA_049975385.1 Anaerolineae bacterium
CTAAAAAGCCGCTTTAGCGGCAAAACAACACACGAGTGTCTCTTGACCTCCGAGAATGATAAACCCTGGGCAACTCAAACAAAGAGGTTTCAGATCACAACAAGAATGCCAGGGGCACAAAGCCCCTGGCATTCTTAAGCGAGTTATCGACCCGCGCTTCAGCCAATGAGAGCTGACGGCTGACTACTGATCGCTAGAATCCTTCCAGCTTGCTCAAATCCACAACGCCATTCGCCAGCCCGGCAACACGCTGTAAAAGCGCCAACCGCGCTTCCCGGAGTGCAGTATCCTTATCCATCACCAAAACTTCATTGAAGAACGTCTGGATAAAGGAGACAAGGGGCACAAAAGCCGTGAGCAAGCTATCCACGTCGCTTTCAGAGCCGATAGTAGCTTCGGCAGTACAGAGTGCTGTATAGAGCATTTTCTCGGCAGGCTCCTGCAACACCGTCGCGTCCAGCGTAAAGCGTGGCTGATCGCGGGTGATGCGCACGCAGCGCGCGTAGTTGTCGAGCAGAACGCTCCAATCATCCCTGGCGACCCAGGCCGTGAGCTGTTGCGCGGCTTCACGAGCCAGCGTGGGATTCTCGCCGCGCGCCGCCAGCGCCGCCTCGACCACATCGAAGGCTAACCCCATCTCGCGCAACATCACCTGCAGCCGCCCGGCGATAAAGTCCACGGCAGCATCAACCGTCGTCTGCGACGCTTCGACGGGCAGCGCACGCACCGCTTCCGCCAAACCCGCGCGCGTGGAGAGAGAAAGCTCGTGCTCAAGCAGGATTTGCACGACGCCCGCCGCAGCCCGCCGCAGCCCATAGGGGTCCGCCGAGCCGGTGGGCGCAAGCCCCACGGCAAACAATCCCGCCAGGCTGTCCAAACGATCCGCCAACGCCAGCGCGGTCCCCGGCGCGCTCTCCGGCAATTTGTCCCCTGCCGAACGCGGCAGGTAGTGCTCGAAGATCGCCTGCGCGACCGCCGCCGGTTCGCCGGAACGTTTGGCGTACTCGCGGCCCATAATGCCCTGCAGGCTCGTCATCTCCACAACCATATGCGTGGCAAGATCGGCCTTCGCCAGATAAGCCGCGCGATTGAGCGTATCCATGTCTTCGACAGACAAACGCAACTGCTCCCCTACCCACGGCGCAAGCTTCTCCAGCCGCTCGGACTTCTGCAACATCGACCCCAAATCCATCTGGAAGGTCAACTTCGCCAGACCGTCGCGGTACTCCGCCAGTGGCTTGCGGCAGTCCTGGTTGTAGAAGAACTCCGCGTCGGCGTAGCGCGCGCGGATGACGTCCTCGTTGCCCTGACGCACGAGGTCCAGATGGTCAGTACCGCCATTGCGAATGGTGACGAAGTGGGCCATGATGCGCCCGCGCGGATCGAACACGGGGAAGTAGCGTTGGTGCTTCTTCATCACGGCGATGAGGACGTCCTGCGGCAGGGTGAGGTAACGCTTTTCGAACGAGCCGAGCAGCGCCGTGGGGACTTCAACCAGGTTGGTCACTTCCTCCAGCAGCGCCGGGTCGTCGGGGATCTGCCCGCCGACGTCTGCCGCTACGGCTTGTGCCTGACGCAAAATCTCCGCAGCACGCGCATCAGGATCAACGATGACACCGTAGGAATTCAACGTGGGGCGATAATCCGTCGCCTGGCTAAGCGCCACCTCCGGCGATCCCGCCGGACGCGGGCCTCGCGTGATGCGCCCGCTCTGCAATCCCGCGTAGGTGCAGGGGACTTCGTACTCACCCAGGAGCGCCACCAGCCAGCGAATGGGCCGGCTGAACGCCACGCCGGTCTCGTTCCAGCGCATCGCGCGGGGAAAACGCAACTGCGCGATCCAGTCGGGGAGCAGTTCCGCCAGCACCTCGACAGCAGGGCGACCAGGGACGTGTTGGGTGACGAAGACGTACTCCCCGCCGTCTGTCTCGCGCACCTGCAAATCTGCCACGTCCACGCCTTTGGAGCGGGCAAAGCCCTGCGCGGCGCGCGTCGGATTGCCGTCTGCATCGAAGGCAGCGCGGGCGGGCGGCCCTTTAACGTCCAGCGTCTCGTCAGCCTGCTTGAGGGCCATATCTGCCACGTAGACCACGAGACGACGTGGCGTGCCCCAGATGTGAACGTCACCATGGGCCAACTTCGCCGCGTCGAGGGCTGCGGGTACGAATGACTGCCACTGCGCCAGCGCGCTACTCAAGTGCGAGGCAGGCAACTCTTCGATACCAAGCTCAAAAATAAACGGCGCACGTCCCTGAATGGGAATAGTTTCTACTGAAGGTGGCTTCTTCTCCTCCAACGGCAGGTGCATCAATGCACCCGGTGATGCAGCGGTCGAGACCAAGCCGGGACGATTTTCCCATGGGAAGCCAGCCCGGTCCCGCTGGGCTAAGTATGCCTCAGCGACCTGCCGTGATAGATCGCGCATCCGCTTGAAGAACACGGCGCGCTCGGTGACCCCAACCGTCCCCCGCGAATCCAGCAAGTTGAAAGTATGCGAACAGCGCAGAACGTAATCGAGCGAAGGTACGACCAGTCCGTGTTTGAGGTTGAGCAGCGCCTCCTGCTCGAACAGATCGTACATTGCCTGTACACGGTCAATATCGGCGTACTCGAACTCATAGCGGCAATGATCAACTTCCTGATCGGCCAAGATCTCGCCGTAGGTGTGATGGTCATCCCATGCCACATCCCACACCGAGCTTACGTTTTGCAGGTACATCACGATACGTTCCAGGCCGTAGGTCAATTCCACAGAGGGAATCTCCAAGTTGATGCCCCCGGCCTGCTGGAAATAGGTGAACTGCGTGATTTCCTGCCCATCCAGCCAGACCTCCCAACCGAGTCCCCACGCACCCAACGCCGGGCTTTCCCAGTTGTCCTCGACAAAGCGAATGTCGTGCTCCTCGCGGCGGATACCGATGGCTTCCAGGCTCTTGAGGTAACGTTCCTGCGGGTCGCCGGGATCGGGCTTGAGGATGACCTGGAACTGGGTGTGCATCTGCATCCGGTTGGGATTCTCGGCGTAGCGCCCGTCGTCGGGGCGATACGATGGCTCGATGTAGACTACGTTCCAGGGTTCCGGCCCCAGAACGCGAAGGAAGGTCGCCGGGTTCATCGTGCCCGCGCCAACCTTTTCGCTGTAGGGCAGCCAGAGCAAGGCGCCCTGGTCGGACCAATAGCGTTGTAAACGGAGAAGGACTTCTTGAAATGTCAGCATACGTGATTCACCTCGAAATAATGTCAACGGATTGAACAAATTTTAACGGAAACTGGTGTGGGCGCCATCAGCTACTAGACATGCCCACCGAGTCATCCGTTTCGCGCAAGCGTATAAAGCGATAAGAGCATACGACGAGGCCCACCAGGAATCCCACATTGGGCAAGTAGTCTGCGACAGGCGCGACAATCCCACTCATCGCCGGCGTATGCACAGATAGCAGATCAGAGAGACGGATATGTAAGAACAAAATTGAGCCAATCAGTATGAACGCGAGCAGACTTAACAGGATTACACGTTTGCGCCGGACAAGGAGTCCTAGCGCTAAGCCCAGAATTCCCCCCAGCAGGACACCAGCAAGCATTTTTAGCGTGATGAAGAGACCAACCGCCCAAGTCATTTGCTTGAGCGCATACAATACTCCGGTCAAGACCAAACCAGCTATGGACACAGCGACCAGGCTGAGAGCTAACAGAGAACACGCATCACGCAGTTTTTTTGCCCTTTCTGGCTTCATTGTGTTTACCCAATCCCTTTCGCTACATTCTACACGGCTAACTAAGTTTTTGAACAACTTCCCAGGCAATGCTCTGCAGCAAGCGCGCTTGCGCTTCGGGGATATCCACCAACACCTCGCCGCCCGCAGTCGCAAGTGTCGCCGGCAGGCCCACAGGACTTTCGCCGAAGAACGTCGCATAGAAGACGCACGCCGCCAGGTAGGAACCAAGTGGCGTTGGGTGGCTCTTGTCGTCGGTGTAGAGCGACAGCGATGGGTCGGCAAGCAGCGCGGCTTCCCACGCCAACCCTACAGGCGCGACGCGCGCGCCAATTTCCTCCGCGAGCACATTATAAACGCGTGCCAGCCCGGCCTGCATTTCCGGAAAGTGCTTTCTGGCCCACGTCATGTAGAGCACCGTCTGTGCGCCCGTTGGCGCAATCAGGCTTTGCAGTATTCCAACCGCCCGAAACATCTTCGGCGTATCCTGAACGGGACGGATGCTGTGCTCTTGCAGCACGACGATGTCCCACAGTCCGACACGTAACGCATCCAGCGTGGCCTCATTCTGCGTGTGCCATTCGAGCGTCACCCCACCGGCTGTGATCTGGTGAACGTCTACAGACCTTCCGCGGGTCGCTGCCAGCCCAGCGATCATCGCGGGTAGATCGTTGTAATACGTGTAGCTATTGCCTATGAAGAGCACCTTTTGCAGCGTCATACTCAATACTTTTCCCAGTGAATGACCTCTTCGAGCGACTTTTTCTCTTTCGTAGGCCATTCCACCGGCACACCCAGAGGCACCAGCGTCATCAGGCGTTTCTCCGCCGGGACACCGAGCAGTACCTTGAAGGCGTCTTCGTTGCGGAGCGTGTAGCCCTCGAGCCAGCAAGAGCCATAATCGAGCGCGGTGGCAGCGAGAAGCATATTCTCGACCGCGGCGGCCCCATCCTCCACCCACCAGCGCGATTCGGGGTCCATCACTACGGCGATGATCGCGGCAGCCTTCTCCATCCACTGCGAGGCGGTCTTCAATTGCTCGATCATCCCCCGGTCGGTGACGACGATGAAGTCCCACGGTTGCTTGTTGCTACCGCTGGCGGCAAGCCGTCCGGCATCCACGATTTTCTCCAAATCCTCACGCGGGATTGCCTCACCCGTGAAGGCGCGCACACTGCGGCGGGTACGAATTGCTTCAAAAACGTCCATCTGTGCCCTCCTGTACGAATTACGAATAGCGAATTACGAATGAAAAAATCAGCGAATAAGCAAATCTTCAATTAACAAATCTCCAATTAACAAATTTTCAATTCCCCCACTCACCCTTCAGCGCGGCAAAAGCCAGCGTGGTTTCGCGCGTGCCGTCGGGCAGCAGAACGGCGGCGCGGAAACGGCCTTCGAGTTGCATGCCGGCTTTTTCGGCGGTGCGGCGGCTGGCGACGTTTTCCTCGTTGCAACGCCAGGTAAGGCGCTCCCAGGGCCACTCCGTGAATCCCCAGATGAGGATCGCGCGCAACACTCGCGGCCCGAAGCCCTGCCCGGCAGCGTCGGCGCGAATCCACATGCCGACCTCGGCAGCGCGGTTGTCCAACTCGCCCTCGCGCAGATGAAAGCCAGAACCGCCCAACAGCAGCTTGCCATCAGGCGCAAAAATCCCTAATGTAAAGTTTGTGTTGAGCAAGTATTCACCACGAAAGCGCCGGACAGTTTGTTCAGCCTCGACGTCCTGGGTATGCGGCTTGGCCCACGGCATAAAGCGCTTCAGATGGTCATACGAAGCGTTGACCGCCTCCGCCAGCAGCGGCCCATCACCGGGTAGATAACCGCGAACCGTAAACGCATCAGTGACGTATTGTTCCGGTGCGAAAAACGGTTTTGTGTTCAAGATAATCGCTCCAACATACGCACAACGAGCAGCGTCAGCCAGCGCGAAGGCGTGCGCTTTTGGCCAAAGTCCCACCTCTTCCACGCCATCCAGATCGATTCGGGCGTGAAACGATTGTCCGCGTCAGCCTTTGTGACCACCAAAGCCGCCATCTCCCGCAAGCGCGGATCGTCGCGCAGCCACGGGAAGCGCGTGAGCACATCGAGGACGTGTAAGATATCGTACCAGATCAACGGCGCTTTGAGATTAGCAAAGTGCGTGCCCATCGCAAAGAGATAGGGCCGCCGCTCCTTGCGCTGTGTCCACAACGCGAGTGCAGCTTCTGCACCGGTGCGCGCCGCCTCGGAATCTCGCCATGCGGGAAGTTCCGCCAGCATTTTGAGCATGAGCAGATTGGCATAAGGGCACGGATCGCTGGCGCGCCCCGGACCGCGAAACTTGCCCATCTCCGGCGCAGCAGCGCAAGGCCATCCATTGTCGCGAACCAGGTCTGCCAAATGCGCAACCGCCGCATGCACCCGCGAGTCATCACCCAGGCCCACTTTCAGCAGGGCGTAAACCACCGACGGGGCATCGCACAATGACCAGTTCAACGCATCCTTGCCACTGCCGCCGAAATGCGTGGGGATGTTGACCACAATCTGAAATGGTCCCTGCGCAGACTGGTGCGCCAACACACGCTCGACAATGCGCTCGACCCCAGGATCACCAACGCGCAGCCCCGCATCGGCGATGAAGACCAACTTGTGCAGCAAGTGCGTGGCATCGTTGTGACGTTTCAAAGGCGGGCCGGGCCACTCGGCGAGTTCACCCAGCAGCGCCTGAATTTGCGGATGCGCGATCATCGCCTGGCGAGCAGCCGCAACTTGGAGATTGTCTTCCGGTTGGCACAGCAAATCCACCCGCGCGCGATAGTCCACCCACGGCTCACCTTCTGACAACCAATCAATAATCTCGCTCATCATCCATCCTTTTTCACGATAGGGATTTGGGATTTTAGTTCCCAGTTACGAATCCCTAGTCCCCAATCCCCAGTTACTAATCCCCAATCACTTTCCATTGTGTAACACCCGCAGCGCAGCAGGCCGCCGCTCCAGATGGTAGGCGATGTACTGCTCCATCACCTGCTCAAGCTCTTTGGCGGTGCGTTCCGGTAACGCGAACTGCGTCACATCGTCGAAGTTACGCCGTTGTAGCGCCTGAAGCCACGAAAGCGCGCTCGGCGACAGCGGGCGCACCGTATGCTCGCGCGTGTCCACCGCGAAGCACTCATGGCATACCGCACCGCCGCGTTCCAAATCGAGGCCGTAGGAGCGTAGATCGTCGGCGCGGGGGCGCAGCGGCGCGTGACAGAGATCGTCCCTTCGTTCGCCCACACACGTCCCCCACTCCGGGCGGAAGCCTGCCAGTACCAGCAATTGCTGTTCGTACCAACGGGTCAGCAATCGTGGATCTGTACCGCTATCCAAGCGTGCGAAAACATCATCGACGAGAGCATACAACTGCGGTTCGGCCTCGCCTTCGAAAAAGCGTATCGCCAACTCGGCGACGTAACGCGCATACGTGCCCAAACGAAAATTCTCTTGCAGATGCGCGCGCGCATGCACAACTTCCGCCTGGCTGATGATGTCCCACGATCCCGTGACCCGCGAGACCAACACCTGCGTCCTGGCGAAAAGCTCCAGATGCCCGGCCTTGCGCGAGCGCGGCTTGCGGATACCCTTCGCCAGCAAGTCCACACTGCCCTCAGCAGTTAGCAGCCTCAAGACGCGATCCGCCTCACCATAGTCACGGCGATTGAGGACGACGCCTTCTAGACGGTAAAGCTTGCCCCTGCTGCTCATTCCGTCTCGAACGTGCAACGCCCGGCTTTAGCTAACGATTCACCGAGTGTGTGGACAAACGGCGCGTCCAGCCAATCGGTTAACGGCAAAGGATCGGCATCCGTGAGGTAGACCCACAGCCGTGACCGCGTGTATAGCTGTTCACCCGTGTCCTCGAAGACGCGCGCCTCGGGCCGAAAACCGACAACGGATTCCAATTCCGCCTGCCACGCACGCCGTTTACCGGAGAGCAACCACTGCCGGACGCGCACGAGGCTTCCGCCATCCAGGGTGCGCTCCAGTTCCCCTCGTTCGGCAAGCGGTGTTGTCAGAGCGAGAAAGACGACCACGGCCACGGTCAACGCCATCATCACCCCAGCCAGATCCCAGCGCGGGACAAAAGGCACAACGACGAGGAACGCAGCGGCACACAATCCACCGAGGAACAGCCCCAGCACGATCCAGAGTATTGAGGTTCTCATCTCCCACACCACATGATTATGGGCTTCTTCCACTATCGCCGCTTTCATCATCTCCTCTCCTCGCCCGCCGGAGGGCGCGAGCATCAAAAATACAGGCCGCTGCGCTTCCAAGTATACCGCAGATCATAAGGTGGGCAATCGACTGGGGGTGTGTTTCAGAATGGGGGCAATGACTCAATCGATGGACCATCGTCAGAAGACAAGGCTACAAACTGCCCATTCTGAACCGCACCTGTGCAGTTTTGGCCTTTGAATACTTGGCTTGTTGAGCCCCAATCGGGCCAAAACTGCCACGAAGCCGCAATTATCAGACGTTGATCTGACTATTTCCCCCGAAGTGAAATGCACCCACCAACTGGATTTCAGCTTGCCCAGTCGCGATACCCGATTATACTCCAAGGATAATGTCAAAAACAATCTCAAAAAAATCCAACCTTCACAAAACGACAAAGAAATTCGCCCTTTCCGAGCTCGCAAAACGACTGCGACTCTGGCGATATAACCTCGACCTCTACGCCATACGCGGCGTCAAATCGCAATACCGCAAGGGGATGCGCATCTTCTGGTGGTACGGATTTCTCATTTCCACAGCCTCCGCCTTTGTCAACAGCTACGTCACGCTGTACGCATTAGCTCTAGGTGCGTCAAGTCTGCAGATCGGTACGTTGGCCTCCACAGCGCGCATGCTAGAAATGCTGGCTCCCATCCCCGGCGCGCAATGGGCCACGCGCCGGGGTCGCCGCAAACCGGTTGTGGTGATCGCATATGGGTTAGCACGCGTAGCGCTACTTGGCGCACTCCTGGTTCCTATCTTCTTGAAAGGACAAGCTGCGATTTCGGTCATCATCGTCTTTTTCGCGCTGCGGGCGGGCCTTGCCAGCCTGGGCACCCCAGCGTGGACGGCGCTTGCCGGCGCCATCACACCACCCGAGCGCCGGGGCAGGTATTTCTCGTCGCGCAAGATGGTGATGGCGTTCGCATCGATGCTGTTCGTACCGCTGGCCGGGCAAATCATCGAATGGTTTGCGGTCCCAGTGGGATACCAGGTCGTCTTCACGATCTCGATTATCATCAGTGCTATCGCCTTGTTCATCTACGCGCGAATTCCAGAAACACCTACTGAAGTCTCGACAAAAAAGGGCGAAGGCGTGCGGGAGTTCTTGAACGCGCTCACCAGCAACCGGGAATTCCTGCTCTTCGCACTCACTGTCATGGTCTGGAACTTCGCGTGGCAGTTCGGCGGACCATACTTCAGCGTCTACCAGGTGAACGTCCTGCAAACGACGCCGCGCGTGATGGGACTTCTGGCAACCGCATCCGCTCTGGTCCGCGTGATGAGCCAGTTTTTCTGGGGCCGTGTTGTGGACCGCCGGGGCGCACGCTGGACACGCGCCGTTTGTACGCTTATGATTCCTGTGCTGCCGTTTCTTTGGCTACCAATGACTAAACCCTGGCACGCAATCTTTGTCAACGTTCCAAGCGCCTTTCTGTGGGCTGGCTATCAGCTCTCAAACTTCAATCTGCTGCTAGAACTGCCCGAAGCGAGAAAACAAACCCAGGGCATCGCCGCCTACACCACCCTCATCGGCTTGGCGAACATTGCCGGTCCGCTCGCGGGTGGGCAAGTACTGGATCGCTTGGGCTACGCCTGGAACTTCTCCATCTCTGGTTTCGGCCGGTTGATCGGTGCACTCCTCTTCATTCTGGCGCTCAAGCCGTTTGGGAAAAAGACCGTATCCACAGCAGAAACATTATCGCCGCCCGATGCAGATTGCCAGAAGTAATTGCATAATACTCCTCACACGTGCGTTTTTACTGGAAATGGTGTAGAATAAGAACGAATGAGTAAAGGAGAGGTTACTATGCCAACGGTAAAACTCGGGATTGTCGGGGCGGGATTTGTGGCGAACTTCCACGCGCGGGCCATCAAGCAGGTGCGCACGATGGAAATCGCTGGCATTACGGCGCTGAAGGGTGCGGAAGCGCTCTCGGCAACGGTGGAGAAGCACGGGTTAGGTGCAGGGACAGTCTATCCCAACGTGGCGGAGATGGCGAAACACGTGGATGCCATCGCCATCTATGTCCCCAACTTCGCGCGCGTCGAGACGGTTGAGCAAATCGTAGATGCAGTAAAAGCCGGTGCAGCGCTCAAGGGCGTCATCTGCGAGAAGCCGCTCGGTCGCAACGTGAAAGAAGCGCGGCGGCTCGTTGAGCTAGCTGACGAGGCGGGGCTGAAAACCGCCTACTTCGAGAACCAAATCTTCATGAAGCCCATCCAGGCGCAGCTAGAACAGCTTGCTCCGCTGCAAAAGACAATGGGACCACTTGCGTTGACGCGCTCCTCCGAAGAGCACGGCGGGCCGCACGAAGGCTGGTTCTGGGATCCAACCCGCCAGGGCGGCGGCGTGCTGTGCGATATGGGCTGCCACAGCATCGCCGTGGGCTGGTACGCGTTGACGCCATTGGGTAAATCACCAACCTTCCTGGAACCAGTTTCCATCAACGCGGAAACAGCGCTGCTAAAGTGGGGGCTGCCGCAGTGGCGTGAGAAACTGCTCCGCGAGCGCGGCGTCGATTACACCAAGACACCCGCCGAGGACTTCACCACCGGCATCGTCACCTTCCGCAATCCGGAGACGGGCCAACTCGTCAAGGCGCAGTTCACCGACTCGTGGATGTTCGAAAAGCAAGGGCTGCGGCTCTTTATGGACGGTATGGGGCCGGGCTACGCTTTCGAGGTGAATACGCTCCTGTCATCGCTGCAAATCTTTATCGGTGACGTGGCAGCCGAGGCCATCGCCGACGCAGAGACGGCCCTGGAAAAGGCCACCGCCACGCGCGGTCTACTCGCTGTCCAACACAACGAGGCCGACCTTTACGGCTACACCGATGAGAACGAAGACGCCGCTGCCGCCTTCCTGGCGGGCAAGGATGGCTTCTTGCCGTGGAGCTACGGATTGGAAATCACCAAGCTGGTAATGGCCGGCTATATGTCCGCCGAACGTCAAAAAACCATCGACTTGACCGATCCCGCTATCCAGCAAGAGCTGGAAACCTACATTCCCCTCATCCAACAAGGTAAAGGCGCCGACGTTTTACACATTCTGTAACGCTGTAACTCGCGCAATGCCCATCTGACAAATCTCACGCTATTGCGTTTGATACGACTATGCCACAGAGGGATGATGGAAATCGGGACGATCCAAAAGACGATCAAGCTCTTCAAAGAAACGCTCGAAGGTCTGCATGCCGACATCGCACTCCTGAAGCTGGAAGGCCTGGCGATCATGGTTCACAAGGCCATGACGGTACATGCACGTTACTTCCACACACCGGAACACATCTTTTCGCTCTCCGATGCATCCAATCCGATCCAGGCACTCGCGGCTTTGTATCACGACATCGTCTACTACCAGGTCGATGAAGGCTTTATCCCGGAAATCCAGACGTTTGTCGCCCCTTACGTGCGAGAAAATGATAGGCAGTTGTTCCTCACAGCATCCGTTGATCCTGCCGATGCCGCTTTTTCCCGCACGTTGGCGGTTTTCGCCTTCAGACCAGGACAACGACTCACCCCACTCGAAGGGCAAAATGAATTTCTCAGCGCCTTGACGCTGAACAAGAGCCTCGAAGGAATCGTCAATGCGCAGGATCTGCTCAAGGCGACCGTTTGCATTGAGGCGACCATCCCCTTTCGCGGAATCAACGCGCGGGGTGAAAGCCCCGCCGACGTGCTCGAGCGCCGGCTTACCACCATCAACGCCGATCACGACTATGGGATGTCTGCAGAGGAGATCGCACAGACCGTCGAAATGGCTGTCGCACTTTCCAACCGCGACGTGGCAAGCTTCGCGGAGAAAGATACAGCGCTCTTTTTGGATGGGACATGGCTACTGCTACCCGAAACAAATCCTTCGTTAAGGCTCAAGGGCATCTATACCATCCGTAATTATCGCCAGGCTTTGCAGAATATGGCCGGGTTCTTAAATTTTCTCAACCCGGACGTGATTTTCAACCGCTATCACGATACGCCACCTATCAAAACTTACACCGAGATGGTGAGACTAGCGCACCAGAATGTCCACACCGCGCGTGAATATCTAAACATCAAACTTCTGACTGCCGCCATCCTCGAGGCGTTAGCCGAATTGACCGGCGGCGATGCACCGATGGCACTCTTCATGGGTGACATCGATACAGGCGACACAGATTATGCACACATAGAAGATTTTCTACCGCTGCCTTCACCCTCCCGCCTGGAAGATGAAGATTCGCCAATTTTCCGCCTGCTAGCTTATGGTCGCGCAAGCTCGTCGAGCTTCGATATGAGCAATTCACCCTTGGCTGCGTTTATCTACCGCCACCTGGGGATGGAGGACAGCAAATGTATGCTCGAACTCGCCGAGTCGATGTTTGATGGCCAGCTAGATCCTGAAACCTTTCTTGACAAATTGCCCACATCCCTTATTGTTCCTGTTGTCACGGCCTGCGCAGTGATGGCGACCACGCGCAGTGTTGCTCTGCGCCGCTATCTGGCGCACAAAATGCCCGCCGTTGAATCCACCGCATAATTCACCACATAGGAGGTATGATGTCAACTGAACGTACAAATCAAGTTGTACCCACCACGAAGTGGGCCACCATCCTCACTCTCGCCATCGTCGGGATATTGTTCATCGTCGGCTTAAGCGTACCGCAAGAATCGGAAGCCGGCGCAGTCGCACGTCAAGCGCTGCTTTTTGAAAGCCCTATCGGCAATCCGGCACTCACCATCAACAAGACAGCGGATAATACCACACCGCAACCTGGCGACATCGTAAATTACACTATCTCTTACGCCAACACCAACTTCGGATCGCAAGCCTTCAACGTACGGCTATACGATTTCCTGCCGGCTGGCGTGCAGTACATTAATGCAGTGCCCTCGCCTGTGTCCAGCAGCGGCGGCACTCTGCTATTCACCGCATCTTCCGTCGGCCCGACGACAGCAACCACGAACATCAACGTGCAGGTGCGCGTTCTCTCGGGTCACGCCACGCTCTTAAACCAGGCTTTGGTCACCGCCGACGCCGTCACTCCAACGACGGATTCACTGTTAATCACAACCCTGCCAGCCACCGACCACTTAAGCTTGAACAAGGACGGTGACGTTGCCACATTGGTCGAAGGCGAGGTGGAATACACACTGCATTGCCAAAACGACGGCCCCGTGGCTTACAACAACGTCGAAGTGATTGATGTATTGCCCACTGACGTGACGTTGGTGAACGCCTCTGTTCCGCCTACAGAAAACACGCCGCCGCTACTCAAATGGGCAGTGGGGACCCTGGCGCCGGGCGCGTCGTGGGAAGTTACCCTCGTTACCAACGCGCCGGCAAACGCGGAGACCATCACCAACACGGCCTCGCTACAAGCGCAGACGCACACCTCAGTGCAAGCGTTGTGGGCGACCGAGGTCATCACTGAGGGCGCCATTCTGCAAGTGGGCAAGACGGGTAGTGCCGACCCCGTTAGTCGCGGCGACCCACTCATCTACACGTTGACTTACCAGAACGCAGGCAACGTAGACGCCACCGGCGTCGTTCTGACCGACACCCTGCCCGCAGACGTCATCGCCGTGGGCGCCTATCCTACGCCAACGACGACCATTGGGCAACAGTTGGTGTGGGAATTCTCATCACTGGGTGTGGGAGCGACAGAAACTATCGTGATCACGACGACAGTCGGATCAGAGGCGGAGGGAATGCTGCACAACCATGTTGCCATCAGTGCACCGGGCGCCTGGGGTGACTCTGACGATCTCTACACAACGGTTGAGCAGGAGGGCCTCATCTACTTGCCGTTGGTGCTACGGGTATACACGCCCTAGATAGCGCAAGTTGCTACCTGGTCTGAGAACATAGAAAACGTTTCGCCGCAGAGAGTATGGAAGACGCAGAAAAAGCCCGCTTCTCCATCTCTCTGCGGTATAATGAACACTAGTCGTGATTGCCTATCGTTTAACTTGTAGGTAATCGCCAGCAAAAAACCTATTGACACTGC
This sequence comes from Anaerolineae bacterium, assembly GCA_049975385.1. Classification (GTDB taxonomy): domain Bacteria; phylum Chloroflexota; class Anaerolineae; order B4-G1; family SLSP01; genus DSWT01. The sequence goes on from JBNGDO010000008.1 coordinate 13,946, forward strand.
GAAAAAACTATGCTATAGTTTAGAATAGCTCCGAGAACGATACCGGTATTGTTACCGGAGCATAATTCGCCACAATTTAAACACGATCATTCGAAACTTCATATACCAATCATAGGTATGAACCCCAGGGCAAGCCCTGGACCCGTTATCGCGGCAAGCCGCGAGGAATGTAATCCGAACGCGACTCTGTCGCGCATTCAAGAATGCGACCAAAGGCTGTGGAGATTTTAGCCCCGTAGTTTAAGCGATTAAGGCAATTGACAGAGGCGTTTTCGGACGCAGAAAGGAGGGCCAAACCAGAATATTTTCATATACCTTTTAAGTATCTTTCCCAATCTCAAAATTCACATTTAATTACAGGAGGAAACAGAAATGTCTCGTACAGTTACCCGGTCTTTAATGACCATTCTCATTGTAGCCATGCTTTTGACCAGCCTCGCTGGCTGCCAAGGCAGCGGCAAAACCAAGGTCGGACTGTCGTTCTCCGACTTCGCCACCGAGCGGTGGAAGATCGAAGATGATATGATGACACAGCTGCTGGAAGAAAAAGGCTATGAAGTGATCTCCCAGGAAGCCGCTCACGACGTGAAACTGCAGAATGACCAGATTGACAATATGGTCACGCAGGGCGTCAAGGCGCTCATCATCATCGCTGAGGACGGCGATGCTGCCGCTACTGCCGCCAGCAAAGCCGCCGAGCAAGGCGTCATCGTCATCGCCTACGACCGCCTGATCAAGTCCCCCGACATCGCCGCCTACATCTCCTTCAACAACGTCGAAGTGGGCCGCCAGCAGGCTTTGGGCGTGATGAACGCACTCGACATCGAAAACTGGGACGTGGATGCCAACGGCCCAGCTCGTGTTATGAAGATGGGCGGTAGCCCCACCGACAACAACGCCATCCTCGTCCGCCAGGGTCAGGACTCGGTCCTCGATCCACTAGAGGCCGAAGGCAAGATCGAAATCGTCGCCGATCAGTGGGTGGACAACTGGGATCCCAAGAACGCCCTCACGATTATGGAAAACGTCCTGACCGCGGTGGGCAACGATCTCAATGCTGTGGTCGCTTCCAATGACGGCACTGCCTTGGGTGCGCTCCAGGCGCTAAAAGCTCAGGGTCTGGCCGGTGAAGTCCCGATCTCGGGACAGGACGCAACCGCCGATGGCTGCAACAGCATCGTCAAGGGCGAGCAGACGGTCTCCGTTTTCAAGGATACCCGCGACCTCTCCCCCCTGGCCGTCGATCTGGTGGACAAATTGCTGAAGGGTGCGGATGTCGATCTCCAGGATTATTCTCTGGCCGAACTCACCAACGACGACTCCAAGACAGGCAACGTGCCCTGCAAATTCCTGCCCGTCGTTCAGGTCAACCAGGACAACGTCTACGATCTCGTCGTCAAGAGTGGCTTCCAGAGCTACGACGACGTCTACCGCGACATCCCAGAGGATCAGCGGCCGCCGAAGCCCTAACCCGTGCGAGTGATAGTTTGACTCTGTAAACGATTGTGCCTCCTCGTACTAGGTGTATACTTGCTTGCTACGAGGAGGCACTCTCCTTTAAGGGTCTGTGAAAGAATAAGTTCACGTCCCTAAGTAAAGCAAATTTTTTTCTTTCGAATAATTTCACGGTGAGGAGCATGTGATGAATGATGACAATGCTGTAATCAGCGCCAGTGTCAACGATGGCATAAGCGCACCTACTGATCCCGGCAACGATGACATTATTTTGGATTTTCGCAACGTCACCAAAAGGTTTCCCGGTGTCACAGCTTTGCGCGATGTCTCCCTCCAGATTCGAAGGGGTGAAATCCACGGTATCTGCGGGGAAAACGGTGCGGGCAAATCAACTTTGATGAAAATCTTGTCTGGCGTCTATCCTTGGGGAACTTATGAAGGGCAAGTCTTTATTGAGGGACAGGAATTAAAGCTGGAAAATCGTTCCATCCGGCAAGCTATCGAAACAGGTATCGCCATCGTCTACCAGGAGCTCACACTGGTGCCAGGTATCACTGTCGGCGAAAACGTCTTCTTAGGCAAAGAGCCACTCGAGCGTGGGGCCATCAACTGGGATAAACTATACGCGGATACCCAGCAGCTTTTGACCGAATACAAACTCGATATCCATCCCCAGGCCATCGTCAAGAACCTCGGCGTCGGTAAGATGCAGATGACGGAGATCGCCAAGGCGCTCTCTGAAAACGCCCGGATTCTCATCCTCGACGAGCCGACCAGCGCGCTGGCGGAAGCCGAAATCGAGCAACTGATGGAAATCCTGCGCACACTCAAGGAACATGGCGTCACCTGCATTTATATCAGCCACAAGTTGAATGAATTCTTCAGCATCACCGATACCGTCACGGTGCTGCGCGACGGGCAGGTTATCACCACCCAACCCACCGAAGACCTGTCAGTCGAGAAACTCGTCAGCTACATGGTGGGGCGCGAGATGACCGAACGTTTCCCCGAAAGCAACCGCCAGCCGGGGGAAGTCATTCTCGAAGTCGAGGACCTGCGCGCCGTCGATCCCGAAGAGAGCACGCGCGAAGTGCTCAAAGGTGTCAGCTTCGACCTGCGCAAGGGCGAAGTGCTCGGTATTGCCGGATTGATGGGATCTGGGCGCACAGAGCTGGCGATGACGATCTTTGGCGAGTACGGGAAAATCACCCACGGCGCGGTGAAATTGGACGGGCAGACGCTCGACATAAAAAACTCGCACGATGCGATGGTGCAAGGCCTCAGCCTCGTACCAGAAGATCGCAAGCGCCACGGTTTGGTGCTCATACAATCCATCCTCCGGAACATCTCGTTGCCCAACCTGGATCGCTTCGCGACGTGGTACAAAATCGACGACAATGCCGAATTGAAGGCCAGCCGTACTTTCGCCCAAAGCCTGGCCATCAAAACGCCGCATCTGCAAGTGCTGTGCAACACCCTGTCGGGTGGCAACCAGCAAAAGGTCGTCATCTCCAAATGGCTGATGTCCAGTCCTAAAGTCCTGATTATGGATGACCCTACACGCGGGATCGACGTGGGTGCCAAATACGAAATCTACAAATTGATCAACGACCTCACGGCACAAGGTATCGCGATCATTATGATTTCAAGCGACCTCGAAGAAGTTCTGGGGATGAGCGACCGGGTCATGGTTATGCACGCAGGCCGCTCCGCCGGTACTCTGGACATCGCCGAGGCAACCCAAGAGCGCGTTATGTCGTTAGCCGCCGGCGTTGCTTGACAACACATCCTGATAAAGAAGGTGAACTTATGAACACAACCTCCAATAACGGTTCTTTACAAAACGTGGTTTCCAATCTCACCAAACAATTTCGCGCCAATATTCAAACATATGCCATCATTGTAGCGATGATCATCATCTGGATCCTGTTCGCCATTGCAACCGGCGGCCTGTACTTCTCACCACAAAACATCTCCAACCTGATTCGTCAGATGACCGTAACGTCATTCCTATCCGTTGGCATGGTGCTGGTCATTGTCACCGGCAACATTGATCTGTCTGTTGGCAAAGTAGCGGGTTTTGTATCGGTCATTGTCGCCCAATTACAAGCTAACATTTGGAACACAATCTTGCCTGAACAGGAACTGCTGACCACGATCCTTTCGGTTGTTATGGGTCTGGCAGTAGGTACCCTTATCGGCGCATTTCAGGGTTACATCATTTCCTATCTTGCCGTACCGTCTTTCATTGTCACACTCGGTGCCCTATGGGCATTCAATGGTGGTATCCTGATTGTGACCCAGGGAAAGACAATCCCCGCCAATCAGCCGCTCTTCTCGTGGATCGGGCAAGGATACCTGGAACCAACCATTGGCTGGATCGTCGCAGCCGGGGTGATTGTGCTGTTGTTTTACACGATATTCAACAGCCGCCAGAAGAAACGCCGTTACGGTTTCGAACTCTCGCCCTTGTATATGGATGTGCTCAAGACGGCCCTTTATTCTGTACTGATATTGGCCTACGTGGCCATCGTCAATTCCTTCAACGGCGTGTCGATTCCCGTGCTGCTATTGGCGATCTCTGCCGTGGTGATGAGTTACGTCTCGAACAACACCCGCTTTGGACGCTATGCATACGCGATCGGCGGCAACCGCGAAGCGGCGCGGCTTTCAGGCGTCAACATCAAGAAAAATGTCTTCAGCATTTTTGCGGTCATGGGTCTCCTGTGTGGCGTATCCGGCATCGTCCTGGCTTCCTATATCGGCTACGGAACCGTCGCGGCAGGCCAGGGCTACGAACTGGACGCCATCGCCAGTTGTATTCTGGGCGGCACCTCCACCCTCGGCGGCGAAGGCACCATCTTCGGGGCGATGATCGGTTCGCTGATTATGGCGAGTCTCACCAATGGCCTGCAAATCCTGAACGTTCCTTCGTCCTGGCAGTATGTCGTGAAAGGCATTGTGCTGATTCTGGCCGTTTACACGGACGTTTACTTCAAGAAAAACCGGTAGAACTGTGACAGTATAGCAGACGCCGCTCCGCATCGTGCAGAGCGGCGTCCCTTGTTGCCGTGCAAGAAATTTGAATGGGGGACATACCCAACGATTACAGCAATCGCATCCAGGAGGAGCCATGCCGACCGAATCCGCAGCCGCAGCTTTAGCCATTCTACGTGATGGGAGTCTTTTCCAGTGGTACCTTATCCCTCTTTTCGCCTTTGTGGTGTACGTCTACGCCGTCGAAGTGGAACGCCGCAACTGGGACCTGGTGTTTGCCGGGCTGGCGTTCTGGGGGATGGACTGGTTCAACGAGATTTGGAACGCTCTCGTCTTCCACTTCACCAACTACGCGCCAGTCTGGGGTGCTCCAGGCAAAACAGCATATCTCATCCTCATCGGGTTAAACATCGAAATCTGCTTCATGTTCGCCGTCGCCGGCATCGCCTTTGGGAAGATGCTGCCACAAGACAAGAAGCTGAAAATCCTCGGCATTCCCAATCGCCTCTTCTTCGCCATCGTCAACGCGGCGTTCTGCGTCTTCGTCGAAGTGATCCTCAATGCCCTCAACGCACTCACGTGGGACTATTCGTGGTGGAGCGCCCGTATGCCATTGACCATCTTCCTGGGCGGCTACTTCCACTTTTTCCTCGTCTCATATTGGGTTCACGACATGAAGACGGTCAAGAGCAAAGCGATCGCGGTGGGTAGTATTTTCGCGATCAACCTGCTGTGCGCGCTCGTCTTCGGCGTCATCCTCAAATGGATTTAAGATTGACAATCGCTCAACCTTGCGAAGGTTCAGAACCTTCGCAAGGTTGAGCGAAGAAGGAATAACAAGAACCTATGAAAATCCAGCGATTGAGTTGTTTAGAAGGGGCGCGCCGCGCCTCCGGGACGGTTTTGGTCATCGACGTTTACCGCGCGTTCACCTGCCAGGCGGTAGCCTTCGCCCAGGGCGCAGCGAAAATCCTGCTCACCGACGGTGAAATTGCTTTACAAATCGACGCCGGAAAGATTTCCGGTCGCGATTTTGCCATCCAGGTGCAGCGCGAAGACGGCATCCTGGTCTCACGGCCTATTGCCCAGCCCTAAAGAGGCCGGGCTTCAACCTCGCACTTCTTCAGCGCCCGGCTTCCACAGTATCATCAATACCGCCGCAACCAACGACAACGCTGCACCAAAGAAGAACGGTGCTGAGGCACCAAACCCACCCCAACTCCCCAGACCTTGCCACAAAATCCCGGCGATGAGCGACGCTGGGAAATCCAGGATGCCCAACACGGCATTATACGTTCCGTAAGCCGTGCCGCGCAGCGCCTCCGGCACAAGGTCAGCCACCATCGCCTTCGTTGTGCCATAAGCCAGACCGTAGTAAACGCCGTAGATAGCATACAATACCCAAACGTGCCAACCCTTCCCGGCAACGGCAAAACCCAAATAGATAATCGCATAGACCAGCCACCCGCCGATGATGACACGCCGCCGCCCCACCCTATCAGAGAAAGCACCCGCTGGCGCACTTACCAGCGTGTAGACGGCGTTGAAGGTAACGAGCATCGCCAGAATACCGATGATGCTCAATCCACGTTCCTGCGCGCGAAGCACGAGGAAAGCATCCGACGAGTTACCAAGATCGAAGATACCCACAATCACCATAAAGAGCAGGAAGGGCTTCCCCAACCCCTTGAATGAGATACGCGGCAACTCGCGTACCTTGGTCACGGGCACCTCACGCGCCCCAATCGCCAATGAAAGTACCGCCAGCAATGCCGGGATCAGGCTGACGAGCACCACCGTCTGGAACGTCCCGCGCGTCAGCTCGCCTGAGCTTTGCTGCGCGAACCACACCACCAACAGCGCGATGAGCAATCCCAGCACCGCGCCAGCCGTATCCGCGGCGCGATGAAACCCGAAGGCCAGCCCGCGCTGAGACTCGTCGATGCTATCAGCGACCAGCGCATCGCGGGGCGCAGTGCGCACGCCTTTACCGACGCGATCAGCCCAGCGCACACCCGCCACCAGCCCCCAGGTGTTTGCGATGTAGAAGAACGGCTTGGCCAGTGCCGAAATTCCATACCCCGCCACCGCCAACCACTTGCGCACGCGCAATTTGTCCGACAACCAGCCGGAGAAAACCTTGAGGACGCTGGCCGTCGCCTCGGCGATACCTTCAATCAGACCGATGATGTTGGTCTTGACGCCCAACACGTTCGACAAAAACAGCGGCAAGATGTTGATGACCATCTCACTGGAAATATCCATGAAGAAACTGGTCAGACTTACCGCCCAGACGTTGCGCGGCAACCCACGGACTCTATCCCGAAACGAAATTGATGAACGCGCCATGAAACTACCTCCTCAAAACAAACAATGTACTTCTGCCACAACGGATTCCAATAGTAGTCCTATCGCCATGATAGTCAACGCAATTGGCTATATACAAACGCGCAGATTCTTGCTATTAATGAAAGCATAGCAGTCCACACACGCTGAGGTTCGCATGCCCCAGCTAATCCTGCAGCACCCCACATTCAATATCTACCGTGTTGCCTGCATTATCCATAATCATCATCGCTGCAATCATCGAACCCATAGCTACGTAAGAAAGGATTGACTGGCGACCACCGGTGAAATTACCGGGTCGGCGCGCATCCAGATCAGCGACTTGGCGCCACCGCAGGTGGATTTCACCGCCACACCTCTGACCGGCGGTGCTCCGCTGACGGTGACCTTCGCCGATCTGACCTTCGGCCTTCCCAACACCTGGATTTGGGACTTTGGCGATGGCACCGTTTCCAACGAACAGCATCCCACCCACGTCTACACCGGCACCGGCACCTACACCGTCACCCTCACCGCCAGCAATGCCCTGGATATCAACACCCGGACCAAGCCCGGTCTTGTCATCGTCACATCAGAAGGGCCGGGAGTTCACTTCCGGGTTTACTTACCGCTGGTGCTACGAAATAGTCCCTAGTGCATTAACAGGTAACATCTTCGGGAATAGCAAGGTGCGGTTCATGAGTGCAGTTGAAGGTTTTGCAGACACGGTCGGCCAAGTCCTGGGCCGACAAGGTGCCGTTGGGTTCGACCACGCGCCGTTTCGCATGCGCCCAGTGGGCTTCGATCGGATTGAGCCAGGGACTCTTGATCGGCAACAGGCAAGGCACAATCCGCACCCCCTGACCGGTTTGTTTGACAGTCCGGTTGTGCTCACGCAACCACGTACGCACTTCGTGACTGGTATGCCACGTCGCATTATCCCAAATCATCAACAACGCGCGCTTCCCCTCCGCGACCAATTTCTCACAACACCAGGCCAAGTACTGCGTGGTGATGCTACTCACGGGGCGCCCATCCACAAAGCGCAGCCACACTTGCTCGTTCGGTGCGGCGGCCTCCGCTACCGTCCACCGTACCAGCAGCCCGTAACACGCCAGCGCCTTGGGATCGGGGTCCTCCTTGCTTTTGGTCTGCTCCACCAAGCGCAAGGTCTCCCCCTCCGCACTCCAGGCATGCAGGTTCGGCTGCGCGAAGCGGCTCCACCACGTTTCGTCCTGAAAGCCCAGCGCCCACTCGGGATGCTCCGCTGCCCAGCGAATCAATCGGTCCCGCGCGTTTTTTTTTCGCATGTACTCCGGATCCGGGCTCGTGATCCACTTTTTGGCCCGTTTCCAGTTGACCTTCATCCGCTGCAGCGTGGCGCGAATCGTCTCCCCGCTGACCAGCGTGCAGGTGAGCTTTTCTTCGAAGCAGACTTCCGCCACTAGGTCGCGCGTCCAGAGACTCGTGTTCTTCCCAAAGTCCCGCGGGCTACGATGTAACAGTGCCTTCAGTTGCTCGTACATTTCCGGCGGCAGCGCCGCGTGGATATGCTTGGGCCGGGTTGACTGGCGTTCCAAGGCCGCAATGCCTTTCGCGTCGAATTCGTGGAGCGCATTGCGCACCGTTTGCTCATCGCAGCCCAGAGTCCGGGCTATGGCTGGTACCCGCTCCTTGCGGGCACTTGCCGCTACGATCTGGCAACGCCGTAGCCGGAAGAGATCTTTGCTGCGCAAGCCGGCTTCGACAGCCTGCTGCTCTTCGGTTGTTAGTTCTCGAATGTATAGTGGTGCTCTCATACTGCCTATTTTACCACCATACCGAAATTCTTATCTGCGTTTGCACTAGCGTTCTTCGCTTCTCATACACTAACCCACACCTGGCGGCCTCCTCGAGGAGGCCGCCAGGTCTTTGGAAGCACTGCATCGTGACGCAGTCGCGAGTTGACCTATTTGCTATCGTGGGTATAACTCATTTACCTGCCGTCGAGGTTTGAGGAAGGAGCAGGATTTTATCATTCTCACTACGCTTCTGTTTTTTGCTCAAAGTGGATTGCCAAATCCACGTGCATAAAGTGTTTTTGTATAGCAAACGGGGATCTGGCGATCCCCTTGGAGCGAGAATGATATGACCTTGGAAGAAGGAGGAAGAACAATGGTCACCTGGAACACATTATCCATCACCGGTTTTGAGCACAAACCTGTTCCCAACACTTTCATCCGCCAGCGCGATGAGACATCACACGCTGCTGTCATCCTGCCGGGCCTGGGCTACACAGCGCAGATGCCGCTGCTCTTCTACATCAGCCAGATGCTGCTGGCACAGGGCGCCGACGTGCTGCAGGTCAACTACAACTACATCGACGCCTTTCGCGGACTGAACAGCGCCACGCAACACCGGTGGCTCTTCGCTGACAGCGAGGCAGCTTATCACGCGCTCATCGCGCAGCGCCCGTACACACATCTCACCGTTGTCGGCAAATCGTTGGGGACATTGGCAATGGCCCACCTCTTTACCACGCACAACTTTTCTACCCCGCCTACGGCCCTTTGGTTGACGCCGGTGCTGACGAATGCCGCCGTGCGCGAACAGATCGCGGCATTTTCTGGCCCGTCGCTCGTCGTTATCGGCACCGCCGACTCGTTCTACGATCCCGGCCTCCTTGCGGAAATCGACGAAACACCCACGCGTACCTTCGCCATCATCGATGGTGCGGGTCACGGCATGAACGTCGGCAACGACGTATTTCAATCGCTCCAGGCGCTCGAACAGGCCTTGCACGCGGTCGAAGAGTTTCTCAACCACTAATCTTCACGAATGTCTGCATTCGCGGAATCTACACTAATCGTCCTCTATTCGTGAAGATTGGCGTAGATTCGTGGTTTTTCTGTTGGAGGATTTATGAGCACAAAACGCATTCCCGAACCGGTTTCCATCGAGGCGGAGGATAGCCGCTTTTACAACGTACAAACCCACGCGGCAGGGCCGCAGGGCGCGCTCCCGCTGGACGCCGATTACCTGCGCGCCGTACCCAGCGGCGATCTCTTCGGGCTGACGATGGATGCCGGGATGGGCTGGACGCCTGCCAAATTGCGCCGCCCGGAATATCTCATCCTCGGCATCAGCGGCGGCCTGCGAGCAGAAGATGGCACGCCCCTTGCGCTGGGCCTCCACACGGGGCATTGGGAGACCGACAGGCTGATGCGCGCCGCCGCTGAAACATTCACCGCACACGGCGCGATTCCGTTCGCCGGATACTTGACCGATCCCTGCGACGGGCGCACGCAAGGCACGCCGGGGATGATGGACAGCCTGGCCTACCGCAACGACGCTGCTATCGTGCTGCGCCGCCTTATCCGCTCGCTACCGACGCGGTGCGGTGTGTTGGGCGTCGCCACCTGCGATAAAGGCCTCCCCGCAATGATGATGGCGCTGGCGGCCCAACGCGACGGCGCGTGCGTGCTCGTGCCCGGCGGCGTCACGCTGCTACCCACGGCGGGCGAGGACCTGGGCAAAGTGCAAACGCTCAGCGCGCGCTTCGCCAAGGGCGAGATCACGCTGGAAGAGGCCGCCAAGCTGGGCTGCCGGGCCTGCGCCTCTCCCGGCGGCGGCTGCCAGTTCCTAGGCACCGCAGCGACCAGCCAGGTCGTCGGGGAGGCATTGGGGATGGCGCTCGTTCATTCGGCACTGGCGCCCTCAGGGCAACCGCTCTGGCTTGACCTGGCCCGGCGGTCGGCGGAAGCGCTGCTCCGGCTGGCTGAGGCGGGCGTGACCATGCGCGACATCGTCACCGAGGCTGCACTCCACAACGCGATGGTCGTCTACGCGGCGTTCGGGGGGAGCACGAACCTGCTGTTGCACCTACCCGCCATCGCCCACGCCGCCGGGCTGCCACGCCCCACCGTCGCGGATTGGGATCGCGTCAACCGCAGCACGCCCCGGCTGGTGGACGTGCTGCCCAACGGTCCGGTCGGCCATCCAACGGTGCGCGTCTACCTGGCGGGCGGCGTCCCGGAGGTCATGCTGCACCTGCGCGATCTGGGCCTACTGCGGCTCGACGTCCTCACGGTGCAGGGGCAACCGCTCGGCGAATCGCTGGATGCCTGGGCGCGCTCGGAACGCCGTCGCCGCCTGCGCGAGCGGCTGTTCACGGAAGATGGCATCGACCCGGATACGGCCATCTTTTCCTCAGAGCAAGCGAAAGCGCGCGGGATCACCAGCACGCTCACTTTCCCCACCGGGAATCTCGCGCCGGAAGGGTCGGTGGTCAAGAGCACGGCAATCGATCCAAACGTGGTGGATGCCGACGGCGTATACCGCAAGATCGGTCCGGCGCGGGTTTTCACCACGGAGCGCGGGGCGATTGCGGCGATCAAGGGGCAGACGGCGCATCCCGTGCAACCGGGCGACGTGATCGTCCTCATCGGGCGCGGGCCGCTTGGCTGCGGGATGGAGGAGACGTACCAGGTGACGGCGGCGCTGAAGCACCTCTCGTGGGGCAAGGAGGTGGCGCTCATCACCGACGCGCGCTTCAGCGGCGTGAGTACCGGCGCGTGTGTGGGTCACGTCGGCCCGGAGGCGCTGGCGGGCGGTCCCCTGGGGCGCGTGCAGGAGGGCGACCTGATCGAGATCATCATCGACCGGGTGAACTTGCACGGCAGCGTCAACCTGGTTGGGCATGAGGGAGACCGCCACGGCGGTATGCGATACTCCCCGGAAGAGGGCGCGCGCGTGTTAGATACGCGTCCGTCACACCCCGATCTGGCCCCGGACCCAGGTCTGCCGGATGACACCCGCCTGTGGGCCGCGCTGCAACAGGTCAGCGGCGGGACATGGGGCGGGTGCGTATATGATGTGGAGGCGATTGTGGCTAGGCTAAAGTAATCCGCAAACACAAAACCAGCGAACAAGCATAAATTTCAGGAGGACAGACCAATGATACAAAAGGCATCAGATGAAGAGATTCAGACGTTCATCAAGCAGTACAATTCGTGGTCGGTGGAAAACGACAAGCTGCACCGCGAGTACGTGTTCGATAATTTCGTGCAGGCATTCGGCTTTATGACCCAGGTTGCGCTCATCGCCGAGCGGGCCGATCATCATCCCGAATGGTTCAACGTCTACCGTAAGGTCATCATCGATCTGAGCACACACGAAGCCAGCGGAATCACCGAACGCGATTTCGACCTGGCGAGGAAAATGGAAGCCATCGCAACAGGAAAATCAAGCTGATTACGATGCCGATTTTCATCACGCTGCTGGCCTTCGACGATCCGGGGATCATCCAGAGCGCGAAGGTCGCCGTCCTGTGCAGCGCGCTGGCGGCGGGGACGACGGGATTTCTGCTGCTGAACCGGCAAACACCTACGGAGTCCCACCCCCGATTTGCAGATTTTGCAAAGCGCAAGGATAATATGCCCGATAACACAGATCGGAGGAACAACTATGAACCTGACACGACACGCAACCCCCGAAGGCCCGCGTTGGGCGCTCGACAATGCATACCTGCCGCCAAGTTTTCACCTGGGATTGTTGCTCGAACTGCCCCGTGAGGCTGTCGCGCCATTTCTCGAAGCGCTACCCACGGAAGGCAAAGCGACGGGCGACCTGCTCGCCCCCATCGAACCGGCGCAGGAAGTCTGGGCGGCCGGCGTGACCTACTTGCGCAGCCGCGACGCCCGCGAGGCCGAGTCGCAGACCGGCGACATCTACACGCGCGTCTACGCCGCCGCGCGCCCGGAGTTGTTCTTCAAGGCGGCAGGATGGCGTGTCGTCGCACCCGGTAGCGCTATCCGCGCGCGCCCGGATAGCACGTGGGACGTGCCGGAGCCGGAACTCACGCTCGTCATCAACCGCCACGGCGAAATCATCGGCTACTGCGCGGGGAACGACGTCTCGTCGCGCAGCATCGAGGGCGAGAATCCGCTCTACCTGCCGCAAGCCAAGGTCTACAACGGCTCGTGCGCGCTCGGGTCAGGTATCGAAATCGTCGCGCCGGACGCGCTGCGCGACATCCCGATCCACATCGAGATTGCCCGTAACGGCGAAACGGTCTACACAGGCGAGGCCAACACATCGCAGATGAAGCGCGCTTTCGAGGAACTGGCAGCCTATCTCTACCGCGAACTCGACTTCCCTCACGGTGCGTTTTTGATGACCGGCACCTGCCTCGTCCCCCCGGATAGCTTCACCCTTACGCCCGGCGACGAAGTCACGATCCGAGTCGGTGAGTTAGTGTTGCAAAATTCTGTTGAGTAGTTGTGGGATATGGGTTAAGGGTTGTGGGTAGAGAATGTTTAACCCACAACCCTCAACCCACAGCCCCAAACCCATAAGGAGGAAACTATGGCATTACAACCAGTTTTAATAAACGGCAAATGGCGCGCGTCGGACGCAGTAGGCGAGTTCGAGGCCGTCAACCCGACGACGAAGACGCCGCTGACGGATACCTATCCCGTGTCGAGTGCCGCTGAGACAGAAGCCGCGATCCTCGCCGGGCACGAAGCAGCGGTGGCGCTGCGTGCAATGTCACCGGAAAGCGCCGCAGATGCGGTGGCGCGCTTCCTCGAAGCCTACGCCGACGCCATCGAAGCACGCACCGACGCACTGGTCGACTTAGCGTATACCGAGACCGCGCTGCCCAAGTCGCCGCGCCTGCGCGATGTGGAGCTACCACGCACCACGGACCAACTGCGCCAGGCTGCTGCCGCCGCCCGCGACCGCTCCTGGTGTCTCGCCACGATCGACACAGCACGCAACATCCGCTCGATGTATGGGCCATTGGGCGGTCCCGTCGTTGTCTTCGGCCCGAACAACTTCCCCTTCGCCTTCGGATCAGCATCGGGCGGGGATTTCGCCGCGGCGATTGCGGCGGGCAATCCCGTGATCGCCAAAGCCAACACCGGGCATCCCGGCACCACCAGGATTTTCGCCGAAGCGGCCTTCGAGGCCATCCAGGCTACCGGCATGCCCAAGGCGCTGGTGCAGTTGCTCTACCGCGTCAAGCCGGACGTGGGTTTTAAGCTGGTGAGCCACTCGCTGATTGGCGCGACGGGCTTCACGGGCAGTCGCAGCGCCGGGCTTCGCCTGAAGGAAGCGGCAGACAAGGCCGGCAAGCCCATCTATCTGGAGATGTCGAGTATCAACCCGATCTTTGTGCTACCGGGCGCATTAGAGGAGCGATCGGATGCAGTGGCGGCGGAGTTGTTCAACTCCTGCTCGTTGGGTGTGGGGCAATTCTGCACCAAACCCGGCTTCGTCGTCGTCCTACAAAATGAGAAAAGCGAAGCATTCCTGGACAAAGTAAAGGAACACTTCCAGAGCCCGCCTGGCGTGTTGCTCGGTTCAGGCGGCGTGTGGACCATCGCCGACGCGGTGGAAAAGCTGCAAGCCGCCGGCGCACAACTCATCACCGGCGGGCACGAGGTTGAGGGGACAAGCTATCGCTATGCGAACACGCTCCTCCGCGTCTCGGGGCACGATTTCCTGAAGAACCCGCACGCGCTGCAAATCGAGGCGTTCGGCGTCGTGTCGCTCGTCGTGTTCGCGAAGGACATCGCGCAGATGCAGGCCATCGCGCAGGCATTGGAAGGCAATCTCACCGGCTGCTTCTACTCGCACACCGGTGGCGAAGATGACGCACTCTACGATCAGGTCGCGCCCATCGTGCGCACCAAAGTGGGGCGGCTGCTCAACGACAAGATGCCCACCGGCGTCGCCGTCAGCCCGGCGATGAACCACGGTGGCCCCTACCCCGCGACAGGCCATCCCGGCTTCACCGCCGTCGGCATCCCAGCATCGATGTTGCGCTTTGGCGCGCTGCACTGCTACGACGCCGTCCGCCATCACCGGCTGCCGCCGGAGTTGCAGGACAAGAATCCGACGGGGACGATGTGGCGGTTTATCGATGGGGAATGGACACAGAAAGATGTCGCGTGATACGTGATGCGTGATACGTGATTGGTCTCTTACGCATCACGTATCACGCTTCATTGCTGACGGAATGGATATGCACATTCGAGAAGCCGAATCACACGAGTTGTCTGAAATTCTGGCGCTGTATGCACACCTGCATGCCACCGACGAACCGCTGCCGGACACGGCAACAGTTGCGCAGGTATGGAAAGAGATTTGTCAGGATCCCAAGCTACATTGCCTGGTTGCAGAAATGGACGGCGTTTTCGTAGCCTCGTGCATCCTGGCGATCATCCCCAATCTGACACGGGGCGCGCGACCTTATGGGCTGATCGAGAACGTCGTCACGCACGCGAAGTATCACCGCCAGGGGATCGGCACGGCGCTTTTGCGGCACGCGCTCGGTGTCGCGTGGGAAAACAACTGTTACAAGGTGATGCTACTCACCGGACGCAAGGATGAGGGCTTGTTCCGCTTCTACGAAAAAGCCGGTTTTCTGCGCGATGTGAAAACCGGCTTTATCGCGTATCCGGATAAATGTAGCGCAAGCTGTTAGCTTGCGAGGCAAACTGTCAGTTTGCCTCTACGTCTTGCGATGTTTAGGGGGCTTTTCTATGATTCTCGACGGACATATCCACATCGATAATGACCCGGAAGACCGGGAGGATTTCGTGCGGCGGCTCCAAGCTGCCGGTGTCAACGGAGGCATCCTGCTTTCGCCCGCGCCAGCGTGCTCTGCCGGGGCGATTCACACCGCATCGCCGCTTGAGCGGCTGGAGAAAGTGCTGTTCTGGTGCGACGCGGCACCGAGCCTGTACCCCTTCTACTGGATCGACCCGACGGAGACGGATGCGCTCAAACAGGTTGACCTCGCCGTGGGCAAAGGTGTCGCCGGATTCAAGATCATCTGCTCCACGCACGATCCCGGCGATCCCCGCGCGATGCGCACGTATCAGGCCATCGCCGACGCCGGTCGCCCCATCCTCTTTCACTCCGGCATCCTGTGGGATGGCAAACCGTCATCGCCGTACAACCGCCCCGCCAACTTCGAGGCGCTGCTGGATGTCAAGGGGCTGCGGTTCGCGCTGGCGCACATCTCGTGGCCCTGGACCGATGAGTGCATCGCCGTCTACGGCAAGTTCCAGGACGCGATGCGCCGCAATAACTGCGACGTCGAGATGTTCATCGACACGACGCCCGGCACGCCGCCCATCTACCGCCGCGACGCGCTGACCCGGCTCTTCACCGTGGGCTACGACGTGGCGCACAATGTCATGTTCGGCAGCGACAACCACGCCAACCAATACAATGCGGACTACGCGCGCACCTGGATCGAACGCGACCGCGCCATCCTCGCGGAGATTGGCGTAGATGAGGCGACGGTGGATAATATTTTCGGCGAAAATCTGAAGCGATTTTTAAGAATCCAAACCCCCTCATAATCTGCTCAATCTGCTGACAAAAAAGGAGTTAAAGTGCTATGAAAATCGGTGTCAGTTCCTACAGTTTCCATCGTTTGGTGCGTGACGGCGCAATGAGCCAGCTTGACGTGATCGCCAAAGCCAAGGAAATGGGCTTCGATGTGATCGAGTTCTCGACGTTTCATCTGCCGGAGGGCGAAACGCCACTCACCTTCGCACCGCAGGTTAAGGCGGAGTGCGGCCGCGTGGGCATTGAAATCGCCAACTACACAATCAGCGCGGATTTCCTGAAAGGCAGTGGCGGCGACTGGCAAGCCGAGGTCGAGCGTCTGAAGGATGAAGTGCGCGTCGCGCAGATTCTCGGCGTGCCCGGCATGCGCCACGACGCCGCGTGGGGCTTCGCCGTGGACCACGTTGGGCCGCGCGGATTCGACGATGCGCTGCCCACGCTGGTCAACGGCTGCCACGCCGTCACCGAGTTCGCCGCCGGACTGGGCATCAAAACGATGGTGGAAAACCACGGCTTCTTCGCGCAAGATAGCGAGCGGGTGGAGAAACTGGTCAACGGCGTGGGCCATCCCAACTTCGGCCTGCTCATCGATATGGGCAACTTCCTCTGCGTGGACGAAGATCCGACCGCCGCGTTGGGCCGGCTGATGCCCTACGCCTTCCACGTCCACGCCAAGGATTTCCACGTCAAATCGGGGAACGAGCCGAATCCCGGCGAGGGCTGGTTCCAATCACGCGGCGGGAATTACCTGCGCGGCGCGATCCTCGGGCACGGGGATGTCCCCGTCGTGCAATGCCTACGCTTGATGAAGAAGGCCAACTACGACGGTGTGCTCTCCATCGAGTTCGAGGGCATCGAAGACCCGCTGAAGGGAATCAAGATCGGGCTGGATAACCTGCGCCGCTTCGTCCGCATGGTAGGATGAAATTTATCAGACCACAAAGACACAGAGAGCACAGAGATTTTAAAATAGTCCTCTGTGTGCTCTGTGTCTTTGTGGTTAAAGGAATTACCAAGCATGCCTGAACCTTACAGTTTTCACCAGACGCTCGCCCGGCTGTGCCACAACACGGGCATTGTCATTCCCGTTTATCTGCCTGAAGGCGCAGAGAGTCCTGATGCGGCACTGCTCCAAGAGACCATCGCCGCGCATTGCGCGCAGGTCGCCGACCCGCCGGTCATCTGCCTGAGCGTGGATGGCATGGACTGCGGCGTAGACGTTGCGCAACGACTGTCCGCCGAGTACGGTGTCTCGGTGCGCTTTGTGCCGGACAATCGCGGCAAGTTGTGGGGTGCGATCCACGGCGCGCGAATGTTGCTGGACAATCCAGATTTGACGTACATCGCCGTCGTCGATCAGGATGGCGATCACTTCGCCAACGAGTTGCTCAACTTCGTGCGTGCCGCCGATCACATCCGCGCCCAAACCGGCGACGACGGCAACCGCGACGGTCGCGTGATGGTATTGGGCCGCCGTATCTCACTGCACCGCCCGATGGGATTCGTGCGCGGTGAGTTGGAGGCGCTGGCCGATCACGTGCTGTTCGACGCGCTCCACTATCACGCCGCGGTGACATGCCATCCGCTACGCCTGGAGTACGCCACGCTGCTCGACGAAGTCCCGGATTTCCAGTCGGGGTACAAATTGTTCAGCCGGGAAACTGCACAGGCTGTATTCAGTGCGCAGCCGCACCAGGTTGATGTCCCAGATGAAGCTTATTACCGCCACGCCTGTGAGACCGTGATGTCCATCGAGGCGCTGGAGAGTGGCGCGCATCTGGGCGTGGTCAACCGCAGCACCTTCAACGAGCAGCCGGTCACGCACTTCGGCAAGCTCAACCAGGCGCGCGCCACGGCGGATATGATCATCTGGGGTTGCAAGCGGCTCGACGTCCCCTACCCTTTTGTCGCCCAATGGCTGGCGAACCACGCACCACGCTTGCTGCTCAACACCATCGTCCCGCAGGGAAAAGAAGAGATAGAGCAGGTACGGCAGTACGTCAGCGAGGCGTTCGCGTCTGCGGCAGACAGAACGACTGGACTACAGCCATTATTCGTGTAGGATTGCTGCTACAGCAATGCACAGAATTATACGCTTACTCAAACGCATCGACATCTTTAGCATCCCGGCGGGGCTGACGCCTACGCAGCGTCAGAATTTCTTTTACACGCAGATGGATGCCCTGGGTGTGGGATTGGTCAACGGCGCAGCGCCATTCCTGGCGGTATTTCTCACCCGGCTCGGCGGGACGAACTTCCAGGTAGGATTACTCAGCGCCATGCCGGGCTTTACCGGGCTGTTCCTGGGACTGGTCATCGGACGGTTCCTGCAAACCCGGTCGAACATCGTGCCGTGGTACAGCCGCGTGCGGCTGCTCGTCTTCTCGGCCTACACGCTCACCGGCCTGATGGCACTGATTCTGCCGCAGAAGACGACGATCATCGCCATGCTCGTGATATGGGCGCTGGCGAGCATACCACGTGCCATCCTCAGCGTTGCCTTTACGGTGGTGATGAACGCCATCGCCGGACCCGAGGGCCGCTACGCACTGATGAGCCGTCGCTGGTCCATCCTGGGGATAACCTCGGCCGTTATGACGATGATCGCGGGGCAACTCCTCGAATGGATCACCTTCCCCTTGAACTACGCCATTGTTTTCCTGCTTTTCTCGATGGGCGGGCTGGTCAGCTTCCGCTTTTCCAGCCGGATGCAGGTCCCACCACTCAATGTAGAAGCTGTAGGCGACAAGACGCCGTTGTTCCAACAACTCAAACACGATGTGCGACTGGTATTTTCTGAGCGTCCTTTCCTCGCTATGTCGGTCAAACGTCTCATCTACATTTTTGGCTCCACGCTCGTTGCACCGCTCTTCACACTGTACTACGTGCGCGTGGTGAAGGCGAGCGACGCCTGGATCAGCGCCATCGTCACAATGCAAAGCGCCATCCTGCTGATCGGCTACTCGCTATGGACGCACCAGCAGCGCCGGCGTGGTTCGCGCTTTGTACTGTTGAGCACGACGCTGGTGTTAGGGCTTTATCCAGCGCTGACCGCCATCACCCGCCTGCCGTGGACGCTCGTACTTTATGCAGGTTTCGCCGGTATCTTCCAGGCCGGGTTGAGCCTCGTCTTCTTCGACGAACTTATGAAGACCGTGCCCCCGCAGCACAGCGCGACCTTCATTTCCGTGGATCAAAGCGCACAGAATGCGCTGGCGATGAGTGCGCCGCTCATCAGCACGAGCCTGTCCAATCTCATCGGCATTCCGACGGCGCTGTGGATTGGCGCGGGCGTGCGGCTCGCTGCCTTTGTGATGTTCTTGCGCGGCAAAGAGGGAAAATCGGTGGAGAGTGACAAAGCCGGGGATCAGCCACCACAGGAAGCAGAAGAACCACCAACGGAGTGAACGGATTATAGGGCAGAATGATTACGGCTCAAGACGCGGTCAACATTTACCAACGCCTTTTGGAGAACAACATCCAGGTTTGGGTGGTCGACGGATGGGGCACTGAGAATTCAGGAGCATAGAATGGCTAAAAACATAATCCGTTGGGGTATTATCGGCTGCGGGAATGTGACGGAGGTGAAGAGCGGGCCGGCGCTGCAGAAAGCGCGGGGGTCGCAGTTGGTCGCGGTGATGCGGCGGAAGGGCGACCTGGCGCGGGACTACGCGCAGCGCCACGGCGTTCCAAAGTGGTACAATGACGCCGATGCACTGATCCACGACCCAGAAGTGGATGCCGTGTACATCGCCACACCGCCCTCATCGCACAAAGACTACGTACTGGCGGTTGCGCAGGCCGGAAAACCGGTGTACGTCGAAAAGCCGATGGCGCGCAGCTACCCAGAATGCCAGGCAATGGTCGATGCGTGCGCGCAGGCGAACGTACCACTGTTCGTCGCATACTACCGGCGGATGCTGCCGCGCTTTCTCAAGGTGAAGGCCTGGCTCGACGCAGGTGCGATCGGCGAGGTACGCAGTGTCGATACCGTGCTCTACCGCCCCCCCTCACCAGGGGATTGCAGCGGCGAAAAGCCCTGGCGTCTCGATCCTGAAATCGCGGGCTGCGGCTATTTCTGTGATCTTGGCTCGCACATCCTCGACCTGCTCCAGTATCTCCTGGGGCCGATTGAGACGGCGAGTGGCTACGCCACCAATCAGGGCGGGTGCTACGAGGCCGAAGATGCCGTCAGCGCGACGTGGCTTCACGAAAACGCCGTTCAGAAGACGGGCGTCCACGGGACAGGTACGTGGCACTTCAGCACACAGCATCGCGTAGATCGCACCGAAATCGTGGGGACGACCGGCATCATCCGCTACGCCACGTTCGATAACGAGCCGGTGGTGCGGGAAAGTCATGGGCAGACCGAAAGCATTTACATCGAGAATCCGCCGCATATCCAGCAACCGCTTATCCAGACCATCGTCGATACACTGCTGGGTCATGGCGAATGTCCGAGCATCGGGCACACCGCCGCGCTGACCAACCGTGCGATCGATATGATCTTGCAAAATCCGTGATTTATTTCGCACAAGGAGTTTCTATGTTTCAAACTAAAGCCGTCCGACACTGCATAAGACTATGCCTGTTGCTGCTCGTTCTCGCAGGCTGCGCAGAGCCGATTCCTACGCTGGAGCCGATCACAATCAAGTTCCCGCATTACGAGCGCGATGCAGCGCACTACACATCGCTGGCTGAACAATTCAACGCGCTTTATCCAAATATCACCGTCGAATTGGTCCAGTTAAATCGGCGAAACACCAACCAGATAACTGAAAACGATGTGTTCATAGCGGACCAGCTCTCGCTGTTGCAACTGATGCAAGGAGGCACAATCCTCGACCTCTCCCCCATGATCGAACAGGACAACGCCTTCGACGGTAGCGTATTCTATCCGGGTGCACTCGAAGCATTCCAGTACCAAGGAAAAACGTGGGGTATTCCTTCCGACATCAATACGCTGTTAATGTATTACAACAAGGACCTGTTCGACCTGTATTCTGTCCCCTACCCCACCAGCGACTGGACGTGGGATGATTTTCTCGATCGCGCCGAGGGTGTTACCGATCCAGGTAGAGATGTCTTCGGCTATGCCATCCAACACGACGACGACTTCGCCGTAATGGAACCGATACTCTTCATCTATCAGCACGGTGGGCAGCTTTTCGACGATTGGCAGAATCCCACCAACATCACACTCAACGATCCATTAAACGTCGAAGCGATGAACTGGTATGGCGGCCTGATCCACACTCACGGCGTTGCCCCCACGCGCCAGCAAGGACCTGATAGCACACAGTACTATCCGTATGGTGGCGTATTCCAGAATAAATACGGGATGTGGATGGGGATGCTCTCCGATCAGGGTGGCGCAACGTGGCCTATGCGCTGGCAGATGGAGTGGGGTGTCGTCCCGCTGCCCCGCGATCGCGCTACATTCACACTGGCGACCGTCAATGGTTTCTACATCTCAAGGGAGACGCGGCACCCAGATGCATGTTGGAAGTGGATTATGTTCCTCAGCGAACAGATGCCGACGTTGAACCTGCCCGCGCGCATGTCGCTGGCGGAGTCAAATAAATATGTGCAGCTTGTTGGCGCAGAAGTCGCTGAAGCTGCGCGCACGGCAGCACGCGATGCCATTTTGATCAACCCAAACCTGATCGGGTTTGAGCAAGGCCTGAATGCGCTCGGAGAAGCCTTCGCTGCCATCCGCGATGGTCAGACCTCCGCAGAAGCTGCATTGAACGCAGCACAAGAACAGGCTGGTTACTGATTTGATCGGTAGACGGTAGACGGCAGACAGTAGACAGGGGAAAACCCCCGTCTACCATCTACTGTTTGCCGTCTACCCTTTTTTTGTGGTTGGTCTATAATTGGGTAGACTATCGAGATAGGATAAGCTATTTGGCGCTTAACGTCGTTTTGCTCTTTACCAGTGTCTTCGCCGTATCAACCGCCGTAATCATGATAAAGGCCAGCACGCTGCACCCGGTCCTGCTGGCCGCGCTGCGTCTGTTTGTGGCAACGGTAGCTCTGATGCCTGTGTTCATCCGCGAGTATCGCCGGCACCGCGCCACATACACGTGGGTGCATGTACGCGCTTCGATGCTGCCAGGCCTGATCCTGGCCGCGCACTTCATCTCGTGGACCATCGGCGCACGGATGACGCCCACCGCCAACGCCAGTTTCATCATCGGTCTGGTGCCGCTGGCAATGCCGTTCTTCCTCGCGGCACTGATCAGGGAGCATCTCACCCGCAACGAGGTCCTGGCAACAGTTATCGCACTCGGTGCAGTGGTCGTGCTTACCATCGCCGACTTGAATCTCAGCGCCGAATACTTTTGGGGCGACGCAATCTGCTTCGTCTCTATGCTCTTCTACGCCGGTTATATGGCGCTCGGACGCAAGAATCGTCATTTTCCGAGTGTGTGGTTGTATCTCATTCCGCTGTACGCTGTGGCAGGAGCGATCTGTTTCGTCATCGCCCTCTTTCTCGTCAATCCCTTTCAACCATACAGTGAAAAGGACATCTGGCTCATACTCGGGTTGGGGATTATCCCCACGGTGATCGGGCACTCGCTGATCAACCGCGCAATGCAATATTTCCGCGGGCAACGGGTGAGTATCGTCAATATGGGGCAGTTTGTATTCGCGGGAATCCAGGCGCATTTTTTCTTTGGCGAAATTCCGCACAAGGCATTCTACATCGCCAGTGGATTGTTAATCATCAGTGCAGTCATAGCAATGCAAAAAGTCGAAAGTCCTGACATTCGACTTTAGACTCAAAAGGAGGTCATGATGCAATACCGAGAGTTAGGAAAGACCGGATGGAAAGTATCTGCGATTAGTTTTGGCGCGTGGGCTATCGGTGGAACGTGGGGAAAAGTGCAGGATAGCGAAAGCCTAGCAGCACTGCATCGCGCAGTTGATTTAGGTGTCAACTTCTTCGACACCGCCGACGTCTACGGCAATGGGCGCAGCGAGCGCCTACTTGGTAAACTGAGCAAAGAGCGCAGTGAAAACATCTACATCGCTACGAAAGCCGGACGACGCCTGAACCCACATGTTGCCGGGGGCTACAATCGCGAGAATCTTACTGCGTTCGTCGATCGCAGTCTCAAGCTCCTGGATACCGACGCCCTCGATCTGCTGCAACTCCACTGCCCGCCGACGCCGGTGTTTTATATGCCGGAGGTCTTTGGCGTGCTCGATGACCTGGTCGCTGCCGGAAAAATTCGCCACTACGGCGTGAGTGTAGAAAAGGTCGAGGAGGCGCTCAAAGCCATCGAATATCCGAATGTGAAGACAGTACAGATTATCTTCAACATGTTTCGCCACCGGCCCTCTGAGCTGTTCTTCGAGCAAGCGCAGAAGCGCGACATAGGTATCCTGGCGCGCGTGCCGCTGGCCTCGGGGATGCTCACCGGCAAATTCACGCCTGACAGCACGTTCTCGTCCAACGATCACCGGTCTTTCAACCGTGACGGCGAAGCCTTCGACCGGGGAGAGACCTTTTCCGGTGTGGATTACGACGTAGCTTTGCACGCCGTCGAAGAACTCAAAGCCGTCTGTCCAGAAGGGATGAGTATGGTACAGTTCGCTCTGCGTTGGATTCTGATGTTCGACGCAGTGACGTGCGCGATCCCGGGCGCCAAGCGTCCTTCGCAAGCCGAGGAAAACATCGCCGCTGCCGATATGCCACCGCTCTCGGATACGGTGATGGCCGAAGTACGGCGCATTTACGATCAATACATCCGCGAGTTGGTCCATCACTATTGGTAAACTGATACAGCACAGGATACGTCTGGCGTCGTGTAGGAATCACGGCATGGATGGCGAATGTTTTGTATCTTCCTGATCAGCTTCAGCCGCTAATTGTGTATCCGGACGCTGTGGGGGATGGAAAACCTGACAAGTGAAGGTGTAAAGCTATGCGGAATAAGTCTGTCCCATTACGTATAAAGCTCATCGGCAGCATTTTCGTCATAACGGCGCTTATTCTGCTGTTGTTCTATATCCCCATGCGACAGATCTTGACCAAGAGCTACACCAACCTAGAAGAGCAGACTGTATCCCGCAATATCCAGCGTGTGTTAAATCAAATCACCGACACCGTCGAAGATATCAACAAAATTGCCGCAGATTATGCCAGTTGGGATGATACGTATGCCTATATGGAAACGTTCAATCAGGCCTATATCGACTCCAATTACATCGATACCACCTATAGCAACAACCAGATCAATATTATTATGTTGATCGACACATCCGGGAAAATCGTCTATGCCGATGCCTATGATTTCAACGAGGAAACCTTCATCCCAATCCCGGAACACCTCCTGGCACTCAATCCTGATGACCTTCTGTTAGCGCCTATCCACTCGGAAGATGAAGTAGAAGGGCTTCTCGTCGCGGGAAACCAGCCTATGTTCATCGCGTCGCAGCCAATCCTCACCAGCAGTTCGGAGGGGCCAACCCGCGGCGCGTTGATTATGGCGCGTTTCTTGAACGAAGACACGGTCGCCTGTCTTGCTGAAACCCTACAATTATCGCTAAAAATTGCTTCCACGGCAGAGCCGGCGATTGACCCAGAATTCCAGGCCGCCCGGGATACGATGTTGACGACTGATGCCAATCTGTTGGTAAAGTCCAAAGATCAACAAATTATCAGCGGTTACACGATTGTAAACGACATATACGACAATCCGGCTGTAATCATACGTATCGATAGCCCCAGGGAAATCTACGCACAGGGCAGAACGACTCTGGCCTATCTAGGTTCTGCAATCATGCTCGCGGGCGTGGCGTTCAGCGCAGCAATGTGGTGGCTCCTGGGACGGTTGGTGCTTTCGCGCTTGAGTGACTTCCGCGCTGACGTCGCCCACATCGGTGTTTTAGGCAGCGACGGCGATTTTTCTAAGCGCGTGCCGGTAACAGGCGAAGATGAACTCTCCCAACTCGGCACCACGGTCAACGTGATGTTAGACAACCTAGAACAGAACCAAAGAGAGCTGTTGGACCAAAAACAACGCTTTGAAAATCTCGTCTCAGTGGCCCGCGCGACTGTCGAACGACCTGACCTAGAAGCCACGATGAGAAACGCATTGGAAGCTGCGCGCGTCATCACCGGGGCCGAACGCGGCAGCGTGTTTGTGTTAGACGAACTCGGCGTGGTGACACACAGCATCCTCGCCCGTGAGAATGTAAGTAGCGTCGAACGGCAAGAAGTGGTCGGCCGGGTGATGGATATCGGCTTGGCCGGATGGGTAGCACGCCATCATCAAGCTGTTGTGGTGGATGACACCGAACAAGACCCACGCTGGTACCCGCTGCCAGACCTCCCTTACGTCGTCCACTCCGCACTGGTCGTCCCCATCTTCAGTGGACCGCGCAAACTCGGCATTCTGACGCTCACCCACCCCGAAGTCGGACATTTCAACCAGGATGACCTGGAGTTAATGAAGGCCGCTGCCGATCAAATGGCCCTAGCGATTCGGAACGCGCAAATCTACGATGATCAACGGCGTTTAGCCGAACGCCAGACCACCCTCTATGAAGCGTTGCGTACTTTCGGCACCCTGCTTGATCCAGATGCTGTCCTGATGGTGGCAGTTGAAAAAATCGCCCAGATGACCGACTGGCCCGTCGTCACGGTTCTCTTACCCGACAAGAGAACCGAAAAGCTGACGTTGCGCGCAAGTGCAGGCCAACTCCCTCTTCCTGAGCAATGGGGCATCGCACAAAACTACGGCAACATCGGGCACGCATTTCGCACAGGCGAACTGCTCTATGTCGACAATACACAAACGCATACCGCTGGCGTGACCGTCCACGAAACAGCCGGTTCCCAGATTGCGGTCCCCCTTCGTTATGGACAACGCACCCTGGGTATTTTGAACATCGAACACGAGGGCATTTACGCCTTCAGAGCCGATGATGTTATCCTGGCAGAATCGCTGGCCGATGCCATCGCACTGGCGCTGGAAAACGCGCAAATACACAATCACGTGCGCCAA
Source organism: Anaerolineae bacterium (assembly GCA_049975385.1). Lineage (GTDB taxonomy): Bacteria > Chloroflexota > Anaerolineae > B4-G1 > SLSP01 > DSWT01. The sequence continues at coordinate 40,090 of JBNGDO010000008.1, forward strand.
TACGCGGCGAACCTCAATATGATGTACACGTTAGCGCAGGTGACCAGTCGTTCGCTGGAGCTTGAGACCATACTGCCCGAGGCACTCAACCACATCTTGGAGTCCCTCGAATTTGAGGGCGGCTTTATCAGCCTCTTCGATCCACAAGATGGACAACTCCAACTCGCCGCTACGCATGGTATCCCCGCCACTATGATCGAGGAACTACAAGCTATTCTAAACCAAGACACGATCCGAGATTATGTTGCTCAACAACACATCCCCATGCTGATCGAGGACCTCTCCAAGCAAACGCCAATGATCGCCAGATTGAAGGCTGAAGCGCCGCAACTCTTCGAACGCCTCCAGGAGTGGGGCATACACACATACATCGGTACACCTTTGGTCCAGCAAGGGCAGGCCTTGGGGATGATCGGAATGGTCGCGCGCGAGGCACGCCTGCTATCTTCGAACGATCAAGCTTTGCAGGTCACTTTGGTCCAACACCTCGCCACCGCGATCACCAACACACGCTTGTTCCAGGCCATCACTGATGAGCGCAGCCGGCTACATGCGCTCATCGAGTCTTCGAGTGACGGCATCATCTTCATCGATGCAAACCAGAAAGTGCCGGTCATCAATGCCGCGGCACTCAAGTTCCTGGACTTGCCGGTCGAGACCCAGGAATGGATCAACCGCACCACCTTCGACTTTCTGAATATTCTACGCCAGTGTGCCCCCGAAGCTGCACAAACACTGCTTAAAGAGCTCAGGCGCGTGCGACGCGCTGAGGCAGAACCCGCTGAGGGAGAATTCGAGGTGTTCCCGCGAACAATCCACTGGTATAATCTCCCGGTGACTGCCGAAGATGTAGCTATGGGCCGCCTGATCCTGCTCCATGACGTGACCGCGGAACATCTTGTGGAACGCATGCGCGAAGATCTGACGCGCACCACAGTCCATGACCTGCGCAATCCCCTCACCAGCATCTCCGGCGCCATCAAATTATTGGACGAGGGGCTTCGGGACACACTCACAGCCGAACAGCAGCGACTCTTGGACATCGCCAACCGTAGCACACTGCGCATGCTAAATCTGGTCAACGCGATTTTGGATATCAGCCGCCTGGAAGATGGGCAAATGCCATTGGAGCATACCATCATCAGCCTACACGACTTTGTTGAAGACACCATCCAATCCCAAATGCCACTTGCTATGGACAAGTCCCTGCGCATCGAAAACATGCTCTCCGCGGAATTGCCACCGGTTGTAGGCGACCGGGGACTATTAGAGCGAGTTTTCCAAAATCTCATCGGCAATGCAATCAAATTCACTCCCTCTGGCGGAACGATACGGATCACTGGACGAGAGGGAAACGAAGATCCTGCCAAATTACACATCTCGATCAGCGATACCGGGACGGGAATCCCACCGGAAATTCAGAGCCGGCTATTCGAGAAATTCACCAGCGGTAAGCAGGCTGGGCGTGGCACCGGATTAGGGTTAGCTTTCTGCAAAATGGTCCTTAACGCGCACAAAGAAAATATCTGGGTAGAAAAAAGTGACGAGCAAGGTACAACCTTCACGTTAACACTTTCACATCTATGATGCAGCCATTACGTAGCTTCACTTTCGATAGGAAGCAAGACGAAATGTTTATATCCTGAAAGCCCTATCGAAAAACAACACAATGCTACGCAATCACTGCAACAAAGGACAACAATGCTAACAGAACGTGAACGTTTCCTCCAGACCTTGTTCTTCGGCAATCCCGACAAAATCCCCCTCACGCCTGGCGGGCCACGCGAATCCACATTAGAAGCATGGCACACGCAAGGTCTGCCTGAAAATGTCCATTGGTTCGATTACGTGATGAATCTCCTGGCCATTGAGCGTCAACCTACCCAGCCGCGCGTCGATCCCGGCGTCTCGTTCATCATGATCCCCACCTTCGAGGAAAAAGTGCTCGAACACCGCGATGGGCACTACATCGTTCAGGATTGGATGGGCGCGATTACCGAAATCTCCGACGCGTACGACTACACCTACATCCGTTCCGCCAAAGACTTCGTCACACGTAAGTGGCACGAGTTCCCGGTTAAAATCCGCGCCGATTGGGAGGAAAAGATCAAGTGGCGCTACGATCCCCGCGCGCCAGAACGCTTCCCCGCTGATTTCGAGGCGCGCTGCGCCATGCTACGCCAGCGGGATTACGTGATGCACATGACCTTCAGCGGACCTTTCTGGCAGCTGCGCGAATGGTGCGGCTTTGAAGGACTGTGCTTCCTGATGGTCGAACAGCCAGACTTTGTCGCGGAGATGGCCGAATTCTGGATGAATTTCGTCCTCGAAACCCTGGAACCCCTTTTGCAACTCGCCCCACCCGACCACATTCGCTTCAACGAGGATATGGCCTACAAGATGCACAGCATGATCTCGCCCAAGATGGTACGGCGGTTCATCATGCCGGGATGGGAAGCGTGGATCAAAGCGATCAAGGCCGCCAATCCGCGCTGCGTGATAGAGATCGACTCTGATGGCTACGTAGGCGAGTTGCTTCCGCTGTGGATCGAGGCCGGTGTGGACGCGTGCTCACCAATGGAGGTCGCCGCGGGCAACAACATTGTCGCCTTCCGCAAGCAGTATGGAAGGCAGATGGCCTACCTTGGCGGCATCGACAAGCGCGCGCTAGCGAAGGGCGGCGATGTGATGCGCACCGAACTTATGCGCGTCGTCCCGCCACTGCTCGAAACCGGCGGCTTCATCCCCAGCTGCGATCACGGTGTCCCGCCGGATATCTCGTGGCCGAACTTCATCGAGTACACGCGATTGCTTGCACAATTGACGGGTTGGTTGTAAAACAAGAAGCAGGATAACTCTCGCGAAGGTTGCGAACCTTTGGTTCGCCTAAAGCTTTGCAAGGATCAACAGTTCACAAACACAAAAGGAGCCACTATGAAAGGTATCATTCTATCTGGCGGTTTGGGGACACGATTGTACCCCCTAACAGTTTCACTTTCAAAGCAAATTCTTCCCATCTTCGACAAGCCGATGATCTACTATCCGCTCTCGGTGTTGATGTTCGCTGACATCCGCGAATTCCTCATCATCTCGACGCCGCAGCACATCGCGTTGTACGAGAAGCTCTTCGGCGATGGATCACGGCTTGGTCTGAACATCGAGTATATCGTGCAACCGCGTCCGGGAGGCATTGCGCAGTCGTTCCTGCTCGGTGAAGACTTCATCGGTGGGCAGCCGTGTGCGCTCATCCTCGGCGACAACTTCCTTTACGGGCACGGTCTTTCGGATTTGATGGAGGAGGCAGGCCATCTCAACGACGGGGGCATGGTCTTCGCCTACTACGTACAGGACCCGGAGCGGTACGGCGTCGTCGAATTTGATAAAGACCTCAACGCTCTGAGCATCGAGGAAAAACCGCAAAAGCCCAAGTCGAATTACGCCGTCACCGGCATCTACTTCTACGACCAGGATGTGGTAGAGATAACCAAAGGCCTCAAACCATCCGCCCGCGGGGAGTTGGAGATCACCGATGTCAACAAAGAGTACCTGCGGCGCAAAAAGTTGAAGGTGCGCATCTTCGGGCGCGGCTTCGCCTGGTTGGATACCGGCACGCACGAGAGTCTGCTGGAGGCCAGCGACTTCGTGCAGACCATCGAGCACCGGCAGGGCCTCAAAGTCGGCTGCATCGAGGAAATCGCCTACCGTAAGGGTTACATTGGCCCTGAAGAACTGCTCAAAGTCGCGGATTTCTCGAAGGACAATCCCTACTGCCGCTATCTGCGAGAACTGGCCCAACAACCCCGCACGCATACGATGGAGTTGGCATAGGAAACGCGCTATGATACGCTCTGGCCTGGTGTCCATCACCTTCCGCCAACTCATCCCACAAGCGATCGTCAACCTGGTCGCACAATCTGGATTGGACGCGATTGAGTGGGGCGGTGATGTCCACATGCCGCACGGCGATATTGCGCAGGCGCGTCTCGTCCGGAAAATGACGGAGGACGCCGGGCTGACCGTCGCAGCGTATGGTTCCTATTACCGCGTCGGTCACAATGAGCCGGTCCCCTTCGAGGCCGTCGTCGAGAGTGCGGTGGCGTTGGGCGCACCCACAATCCGCGTGTGGGCCGGCAAGCAAGGCACGGCAACAGCAGATGAAGCCTACTGGGCGCGCGTCGTCGAAGACGCACGCGCCATCGGCGATCTGGCACAACAGGTGGGCATCGTCGTCGCCTACGAATATCACGATAACACACTCACTGATACAAACGCAGGTGCGTTGCGCTTGCTGCGGACCGTCGCCTACGACAACGTCAGAACCTACTGGCAGCCGCCCGGCGGCACGACCCTGGACGAGAATCTGGCGGGCTTGGACGCGATCCTTCCCTGGCTCGCCAACGTCCACGTCTTTAGCTGGCGTGAGATCAACGGTCAGCGCGAGCGTATGTTGCTCGACGCCAAAGCGGACGAATGGGCACAGTACTTAAGCAAGGTTGCCACAACCGGTCGTGATCACTTCGCTATGATCGAGTTCGTCCGTGACGATGATCCGGCAAACTTTCTCAAAGACGCGGAAACGTTAAAATGTTTGATACGTGATGCGTAATGAATTTCACGCTTCACGCATCATATTGTCACACCGGAAACTTCAAAATCGCACAGCCTGAAACATACAAGCTAAAGGAGTAAAGCAATGTCACATCCCAAATTAACCGCACAGTTGTATACCGTTCGAGATTTCTGCAAAACCCTGGAGGACTTCGATGCCAGCATGAAGAAGGTCGCCGATATCGGCTACACCGCCGTGCAAGTCTCTGGTATCGGGCCGATCCCCCACGAGGACGTGAAAGCCGTCACCGACAAATACGGCCTCAAGATCGTCATCACGCACGTCGGCTTCGACTACCTGCAAAACGATATCGACGCCGCTATCGCGCAGCACAAGCTGTGGGAGTGTCCGAATGTCGCCATCGGCAGCATGCCGCGACCCTACCACGAGATGGGCGAAGAGGGGTTCCACCAGTTCGCCAAGGATGCCACCGAAGTGGGCAAGAAGTTAGCGGATGCCGGCCTGACCTTCAGCTATCACAACCACAGCTTCGAGTTCGTGCGCTTCGGGAAGAAGACCGGCCTCGACATCATCTACGAAGAGAGCGATCCCCGCTACCTGCAAGCCGAGATCGATACCTACTGGATTCAACACGGCGGCGGTGACGTCGTCGCCTGGATCAAGCGCATGAAGGATCGCATGCCTGTCATCCACTTTAAGGATATGGTGATGGTCAGAGGAGATCAAATGTGGTCGATGCAGCAGACGATGGCCGAAATCGGCGAGGGTAACCTCAACTGGCCGAAAATCATTAAAGCCTGCAAAAAAGCCAACGTTGAATGGTACGCCATCGAGCAGGACCGTTGCATGCGCGATCCCTTCGAGAGCCTCAAAATCAGCTACGACAACCTCCGCGCGATGGGCGTGGAGTAAGAATCACCAACCTGACAGGTCTCCGGCGAACTTCGTTCGCACGACCTGTCAGGTTT
>JBNGDO010000008.1:45727-52699 GCA_049975385.1 Anaerolineae bacterium
TGCACTTCTCCGGCAAATGGCACGTCAGCGTCGAGGAATCGCCCAAAGATCGCGGATGGACAGAGCATTTCGTCAGTGGGGCCAAAGACGACTACCACGGCGCGCGCTGGGAACATTACCGTGAGTTAGCAGCGCAGCCCGACGTAACAACCCGCGGCGAAGGCGAAATCCTACGTCCCGGCTACGGGACGTATCGCCTCTACAGGAGCGCGAACCCCGGGCAGCACGACGAACTCGCCACGCAGCACGCCCTCGACCTGCTGCCGCAACTCGCCCAACGCAGCGATCCCTGGGGCCTCTTCGTCGGTCTGATCGGACCGCACGATCCCTATGTTGTGCCACAAAAGTACCTGAATATGTACGATTTGGACGACATCCCCCTACCCTTCAGCTACGGCGACGAATTAGCCGACAAACCTCGCATCTACCAACGCATGCGTGAGATGCGTTTCGGCCAGCTTTCGCCGCGCGAAGTCCGTGAGGGCATCCGGCATTTCTGGGCCTACTGCACCTATCTCGACGACCTCTTCGGGAAGATTCTCGCCACGCTGGACGCGACCGGGCAGGCGGAGAATACACTGGTCTTGTATGTGGCTGACCACGGCGACTACTGCGGCGAGCACGGCCTCTTTGCCAAAGGCATACCGTGCTTTCGCGGCGCATACCACGTCCCGGCGGTCATCCGCTGGCCGGCGGGCGTGCGTGATCCCGGTCGCCGCGTGGACGCCCTCGTCTCACTCGCCGACTTCGCGCCCACGTTCATCGAACTCGCGGGCCTGAAGCAGGATCGACACTTTGCCGGGACAAGCCTTGTGCCCTTTCTGCACGACGAGGCCCCCAGCGCGTGGCACGACGCCGTCCACACGCAGTGCAACGGCGTCGAACTCTACTACACGCAGCGCTCGGTCATGACGCAGGATTTCAAGTACGTCTTCAATGGCTTCGATATGGACGAACTGTACGACCTGCGCGTCGATCCCCACGAGATGCGCAATGTCAGCGAGGACCCAGCCTACGCCGAGATAAAGCGGGAGCTGGCGGGACGGATGTGGCGCTTCGCTTACGAAGAGGACGATACCGCCATCAACCCATACATCACCGTGGGTCTCGCCCCCTACGGGCCAGCGGAGGCCTTTCGTCACACACGGGAGGAACTGTAGTGTTTACCATTGGCGCGTTCGCCGTCATTTTTGATGATGCGGGGCGCGTGCTCCTGTGCCACCGTCGCGACATCGACATGTGGAATCTGCCCGGCGGCGGTATGGAGTCCGGCGAGTTGCCCACCGACGCCGTCATCCGCGAAGTCAAAGAGGAGACCGGATTGGACGTAGCTATCGAGCGTCTCGTCGGCGTCTACGGAAAGCCAGACAGGGATGACCTCGTTTTCGCTTTCACGTGCAATGTCACCGGTGGACAATTGACCGAGACCGACGAATCCGACGCCTGCCAGTATTTCGCGCTGGACGACATCCCGCTGAACACCAATCCCAAGCAGATTGAGCGGGTGTACGATGCAGTCAAACCGACCGACCAACCGGCTTTCAAACTTCAGGAGGGATTAGCATCACGGGAGTGGCTGCCGGTACAGGTCAAATACGTCCAACGCCTACAGAAGGTTTTCGAGATTCGCACGCAAATAGGGGGCATTCACCCGTTCCTGGCGCATGCCTTCCCCATTGCCATTGTCAAGAACGGGCAGTTTCTCATCTTCGACGTTGATCCGTCCGGAAAGCGATACACCTTTGTCAAACAAGCGTCCATACCGATGCCGATCCCCGAGGGCGTGCGTGCGGCTTTCCCGCTAGAGTGCTATGCGAGTAAGCCAGCGTGTGTCGTCACCGATGACGTTTTCGACAGCCTGGACGGCTACGTCACCATCTTCCACGAGTTTGTCCATTGCTACCAGATCGCAACCTGCGAGACTGCACTCAAGGAAACACTGACCGTCGCCCAGAAAGCACAAGACGCCAATGACTTTATGTGGGAGATCAACTACCCGTTCCCTTACGACGCCCCCGATTTCGTGGAAACCTACGCGGCGTTTCTCGAAGCAACGGCGCAGAAGCAATATGACGCCATCCGTGACTGCTGCACGCGACTACGCGGCATCTTGCGCACAGAAGACTTTGAGTATATGATTTGGCAGGAGTGGAAAGAAGGCTTCGCGCGCTACATCGAGAACTGTATTAAACAGCGCCTTGATCTTGCAGAGAATCACGGCGGTGCAGAACCCCCCTTCAGCCGTATCACCTTCTACGAGGGCGGCGCACGCCTCATCGCCTCCCAGCCCGAACTGGCGGCAGACATCGAAAAGCTATTTCACAGGATGGAAGCTGGAAGATCCAGCTTTAAGTAACAAGGAGGAGAACAATGGAAACACGTATTTTGGGTAAAACCGGCCTGAAAGTCAGCCGCCTGGGCATTGGGCTGGCGGAAATCGGCTTTCATTTGACGCTAGAAGAGATCAATGCTGCATCAGAGATACTCAATACAGCGCTGGACAGAGGCATCACTTTCCTAGACACGAGCGCCTGCTACGACATCAGCGAGGAATTGATCGGGCGCACCATCGCCCACCGGCGCGATGACTACGTGCTGGCGACCAAGGCCGGACATGTCACCGGCGGTTACGAGGGCGAAGCCTGGACCGCACAGACTGTCCGCGACAGCATCGACCGCAGTCTCGTGCGGATGAAGACCGACCACTTGGATCTTGTCCAACTGCACTCCTGCGATGTGGACGTTTTGGAACGCGGCGAGGTGATCGAGGTGCTACAGCAGGCCAAACAAGCAGGTAAAACGCGCTTCATCGGCTACAGCGGTGATAATGAGGCCGCCCTATGGGCCGTCGAGAGTGGGGTATTCGACACCCTCCAAACCAGCTTTAACCTTGTAGATCAAAATGCGCGCCTGCACCTGTTCGGCCCGGCGAAGACACGCGGTACGGGCATTATCTGCAAGCGCCCCATCGCCAATGGCGCGTGGGGAGCAACGAAAGCGCCGAGCGACTACGCTGCCGAGTACTTCGTGCGCGCGCAAAAGATGCTGGCTCTGGGGCCGATTCCCGGCGCGCCGGAGAACCGCATCTTGCTGGCGCTCGGCTTCGCTTTCGCCCACGAAAAGGCAGATACGTTCATCGTCGGCACGCGCAATCCAAAGCACCTCAAGGCCAACATTGATATGGTCAACAATCAACTGCCTATAGCGTCAGAAGCTGTCGAGGAAATTCGCCGCCGCTTCGAGCAATTGGCCGACGGTCCCGACTGGTCCCAGCGTGAATAGGAATGAGTAGTTAGGAGGGTTTATGGCAAAATCAACGAGCATCGCACGTTATCTCAATGTCCGCCAGGCTTACGCACCGACGTTTTCCGGCGATGGGCAATGGCTGGCGTTCCTCACCAACATCACCGGGGTGCCGCAGGTGTGGCAAGTTCCAGTGATCGGCGCATCAGATCCCATCCAGTGGCCAGAGCAATTGACTTTCGAAACCGACCGCGTGATGCAGATCCATTACGCACCTCCGCCTGACGATGGCAGCCAGAGCCGCTTGCTCTACACGCGTGACATCGGCGGCAACGAAAAGCAGCAGCTTTTCCTGCTCAGCGAGGACGGAACGCCGGATGTCAATCTCACCCAGGGCTTCGAAGATGTAACCCATCAGTTCGGTGCTTGGGGAAAGGCGGGGGACACGGTGTATTTTGCCGCCAACCGCCGCAACCCGGCACTGTTCGATTTCTACAAACAGCCATTGGATGAGGCTGCTGCAGACAGCAGAGCAACTCTCGTGTGGCAAAATGACGCGCCGGGTTACCTCTTCAACGTAGACGTCACACCTGACGGACAACGCGCTGTCGTCATTCGAGCGTCCAGCTCCTTCAACCACACACTGCTGGAAATCAACCTGGCGAACGGAACTGCGCGACAACTGCTTGCCTCGGAGGAACCTGTGCGCTTCATCGCTGCCCGCTACGCTACCGGCGGTCGCGCTATCTACCTCATCACCGACATCGATTCCGACTTCCTCTACATCGCCCGCCTCGATCTGGATACGGGCGAATTGGAACGGCTCGTCACACCGGAATGGGACTGTGACACGCTGGCGCTCTCGCCGGACGGCCATAGCCTGGCCTACACCGTCAACGTCGAGGGTGCGCATCACATCCATCTGTACGACCTCACTACTGGCGCAATACGTAACGCCCCAGGCATCGCGGAGCTATCGGGCGTCGCCCGCGGTGGCCGGCCCGTCTTCTCACCGGATGGCAGTCGCGTCGCCTTCGCGTTCACCAACGCTACACGCGCCGCCGACATCTACGTATGGGATCTGGTAGAAGACGTTGTCTACCCGGTCACGCGATCATCGCACGGCGGCCTGGCGACGGAGGGCTTCGTCGCACCGGAACTCATCCACTATCCCACGTTCGACACCAACGCGAGTGGCACGGCGCGCCGGATTCCGGCCTGGTTCTTCAAACCCCAGGGAAAAACGGATAGACCGATGCCTGCGGTTGTCGTCGTCCACGGCGGGCCGGAGGGGCAATTCCGCCCCCTCTTCAGATTCTTCATCCAATACCTGATCCACAACGGCTATGCCGTGCTCGCCCCCAACGTCCGCGGCTCCACCGGCTATGGCAAAGCCTACAGCCACCTCGACGACGTCGAAAAGCGTATGGATTCGGTAGCCGACCTCGCCTACGCTGCCCGTTGGCTCGGCGAGCAACCCGACATCGACGGTGAGCGGCTCGTCGTCTACGGTGGGAGCTACGGCGGTTTTATGGTATTGGCGGCGCTCACCGCCTATCCCGATTTGTGGGCTGTCGGCGTGGATATCGTCGGCATCAGCAACCTCGTCACCTTTCTGGAGAATACCAGCGACTACCGCCGCGCCCACCGTGAGGCGGAGTACGGCAGCCTCGCACGCGACCGCGACTTTCTGGAAAGCATCGCGCCCATCCGCCACGTGGACAACATCGTCGCGCCGCTGTTCGTCGTCCACGGCGCGAACGACCCGCGCGTCCCCTTGAGCGAGGCTGAACAACTCGTTGCAGCGCTCAAAGCGCGAGACGTGCCGGTCGAGTTCCTGGTCTTCGACGACGAAGGGCACGGCGTCGTCAAGCTCAAGAACAAACTGGTGATGTACCCGGTGATCGTCAACTTCTTGGACAAATATCTCAGCGATTAGTCACTTATAGCTAACCGCTCATACAGGAGGAATACAATGGTATACGCCGCATCTGACACACGTTACGATTCGATGGTCTATAACCGCTGTGGATGCAGCGGCCTAAAACTGCCCGTCATTTCACTCGGCTTGTGGCACAACTTCGGCGGGACGGCCCTTTACGAGAACGCTCGTGCGATGGTTCGCCGCGCCTTCGATCTGGGCATCACCCACTTCGACCTGGCGAACAACTACGGCCCCCCACCCGGCTCCGCCGAAACTACCTTCGGCCAGATTCTCGCGCAGGATTTGCATCCCTATCGCGACGAACTCATCATCTCTACCAAAGCCGGCTATGGGATGTGGGCCGGGCCTTACGGCGAGTGGGGATCGCGCAAGTACCTCATCGCCAGCCTGGACCAAAGCCTCAAGCGCATGGGACTGGAATACGTCGACATCTTCTACAGCCACCGCTTCGACCCCGACACACCGTTGGAGGAGACGATGGGTGCACTCGATTACGCCGTGCGCAGCGGGCGCGCGCTCTACGCGGGCATCTCCAACTACTCGCCGGAGAAGACGGCGGAGGCCGCACACATTCTACGCGATCTGGGGACACCCTGCCTGATCCACCAACCATCGTACAGTATGTTTAACCGCTGGATCGAAGACGGCTTGCTGGATACGCTGGATGAAGAGGGTATCGGCTGCATCTGCTACTCGCCGTTGGCGCAGGGCTTGCTCACCAACAGATATCTCGGCGGCGACATTCCCGCAGATTCGCGCGCCGCGAAGTCCTATTTCCTGCGGCCCGAGCACATCACCGACGAAAAACTGGAAAAGGTGCGCCAGCTCAACGCCATCGCGCAAGCACGCGGTCAGTCAATGGCGCAGTTGGCCCTCGTCTGGGTACTACGCCGTGCCACCGTCACCTCGGCCCTCATCGGTGCAAGCAAGGTCAGCCAGGTCGAGGACGCCGTCGCGGCGGTGAACAATCTCGCTCTCAGCGACGCAGAAATGCAAGCCATCGAAGCCATCCTCGCATAAGATGAAAAACTACGTTCTAGCACATGACCTGGGCACCACCGGCAACAAAGCCACACTCTACGACGCAGAGGGACATCTTGTCGGCAGCGCTTTCTATGGTTACACCACCGAGTACGCGCATCCACGTTGGGCCGAGCAGGATCCGGAGGACTGGTGGCAGGCCGTGTGCACATCCACTCACCAACTGCTCGAACAAACCGGCATAGGCAATGACGACGTGGCCTGTATCACCTTTAGCGGGCAGATGATGGCGGCTGTCCCATTGGATAAAAACGCACGCTCCCTGCGCACCGCCATCATCTGGGCCGACCAGCGCAGCACAGAGCAGGTCAACTGGCTGCTGGAACGCATCTCGTTCGACGAGATGTATACCATCACCGGGCACCGCCTCAGCGAAAGCTACTCGCTGCTCAAGATGCTGTGGATTCGCGACCACCAGCCCGAAATCTACCGCAACACCTACAAGTTCGTCCACGCAAAAGATGCGATGGTCGCCCGGCTGACCGGCAACTTCGTCACCGATATGTCGGATGCTTCCGGCATGGACTTGTACGACCTGGCAACCGGCGCGTGGTCGCCGCGCATCCTCGAAGCCGCCGATATCGATTCCGCGCGGTTGCCCGATGTTTACCGCTCCATTGACATCGTTGGCGAAGTGCTGCCGTCGGTGGCAGAAGATGCCGGCATGGCGGCAGGAACCCCCGTCGTCATCGGCGGCGGGGACGGTGTGTGTGCCTCGACGGGTGCAGGTGTCGTCGCCGAAG
>JBNGDO010000008.1:52799-56503 GCA_049975385.1 Anaerolineae bacterium
CCGCCCGGCGCAAACGGCCTGCTCTTCCTGCCCTATCTGATGGGTGAGCGCAGCCCATACTGGAACCCCAAAGCGCGCGGCGCCTTCGTCGGCCTTACCATCCGCCATACCCGCGGCGATATGCTCCGTGCCGTGCTCGAAGGCGTGACGATGAACCTATGCATGACCTTGGATGCGTTCCGAGCGCAGGGTGCGGGTGTCGATGCGATGCGCCTCATCGGGGGCGGCGCGAAGGGCCGTCTATGGAACCAGATCATGGCTGATGTATACGGCATCCCCATCCATCGACTGGCAATCCTGGACGAGGCCACGTCAATGGGTGCAGCATTGGCAGGGGGTGTCGGCGCGGGACTGTATCCCGGCTTCGAGATGGCAATAGCGATGAATCCCGTTGCCGAAATCATCGAGCCGAACCCGCAGGCACAGGCTGTCTATACGGAACTGTACCCGTTGTTCCAGGAGGCTTACGCCGTATTGGTTCCGGTATACGATAGGCTTGCAGAATTCGGAGGTGACCTATGAAAGTTCTCTTCATCGGCGGCACCGGCACGATCAGTTCCGCGTGTTCGCAACTGGCGGTGGAACGCGGCATCGACTTGTACCTGCTCAATCGTGGGATGACGAGCGAGCGCCCTATCCCAGCCGGCGCGACCTTGCTAACCGGCGATATCCGCGATCCGGCGTCGGTAAAAGCCACTATCGGCACAATGACCTTCGACGTCGTCGTGGATTGGGTGGCTTACACGCCCGATCACATTGAAACGGACATTGCGTTGTTTCGGGAACGCACAGGGCAATATATCTTCATCAGCACAGCATCAGCTTACCACAAGCCGGTGCGAAGCCTGCCAATCACCGAATCCACACCATTGCGCAATCCCTTTTGGCAATACTCGCGAGACAAAATCGCCTGCGAGGAACGCTTGCTGCGCGCTTACCGTGACGTGGGCTTCCCGGTGACAATTGTGCGCCCATCACATACCTACGACCGAACACGGTTGCCTTTTCGGGGCCGGTGGACCGTCGTCGATCGGATGCGCAAGGGACTTCCGGTGGTCGTCCACGGCGACGGAACGTCGTTATGGGTACTCACGCACCACAAGGACTTCGCCAAGGGCTTCGTGGGACTCCTCGGCAGGCCACAGGCCATCGGCGAAGCCTACCACATCACTTCCGACGAAGTCCTCACGTGGAACCAAATCTTTCGTATCATCGCGCGCGCGTCAGGGGTAGATGAGCCGGAACTCGTGCATATACCGTCTGAACTTATCAACGCCTTCGACCCACAATGGGGTGTGGGGCTACTTGGCGACAAAACACACTGCGTCACCTTTGATAACACGAAAATCAAACGCATGGTTCCGGACTTCACGGCGACCATCCCATTCATGCAGGGCGCGGAGGAGATCATTACCTGGTTTGAAGAAGATCCAGCGCGGCAGATAGTGGACGAAAAGCACAACCAGCTACTAGATAAAATGATCTCTGCGTATCGAGCGATATGGCCTGATTCATAAATATGAACCCAGGGCAAGCCCCGGACCCATTATCGCGACAAGCCGCGAGGAATGTATAACCTAAATGCGACAGAGTCGCGCATTCAAATATTCTCAAAGGAGCTAACGATGACTGAACAAACCGGAATCGGAACGAACCTTGTGTGCCAAATTGGCCTGGTCGTCAAAAACATCGAGAAATCGGCAGCAGCCTACTGCGATGTCCTGGGTTTGCCCAAACCCAATATCATCGTTACAGACGGATATGATAAGGCGAAGACCGTATACAGGGGAAAGCCAAGCGAGGCAACGGCGAAACTGGCGTTCTTCGATATGGGGCAGGTGCAAATCGAGTTAATTGAACCCGACGGCAAGCCCAGCACGTGGCAGGAAGTGCTCGATAAAAAGGGCGAGGGCGTCCACCACATCGCTTTCTTCGTTAAGAATAGCGATAAGGTAGTAGCCTACCTGGAAAGTAAGGGGGGAGAACTTGTCCAACAGGGTCACTATACCGGCGGCATGTACTCTTACGTCGATACCACGCCCCAACTGCACCTTGTGCTTGAATTATTGGAAAACTTTGACTAGAAAACGGGAGAGTCTGTCACAAGTGTGCCAGTAGCCAGAGGGGCGATTTCCCGTCGAAAAATGGGAAATCGCCCCTCTGGCAAGAATTCTTATTCGATAAATATCTCTACGCGCTCGCCGCCTGAAGCATCCTGCATATCAAGAATATGCCCGACTTCACCGCGATTCAACATCTCTTCCAACTCTCCGGTGTTCAGCCCCTCCATACCGGCGATGCTGCCCCCGGCGCGCAATCCCGCTCGCACCAACCCAACTGGAAGCGTAAGATTGACCCGTACGCGCTTTCCATCCGCATCTGTCACCCGAATGCGTACCCAGCGAGGCTTGCGTCTCCGCTGTTGAGCGCTCTCCATCTGATCGCGTAAAGCATCCAGCAACCGCGCTGCCTCATCAGCAGTAATTTTGCCTTCCTGAACCATGTTCAATATCTTGCGACGCTCTTCTTGCATTTTTCTCAAATCCTGTGGGGGTACAGGAGGAGCAGGCGAAACAGATATAGGAGATGTGTATGTG
This sequence comes from Anaerolineae bacterium, assembly GCA_049975385.1. GTDB lineage: Bacteria > Chloroflexota > Anaerolineae > B4-G1 > SLSP01 > DSWT01. The sequence continues at coordinate 55,397 of JBNGDO010000008.1, forward strand.
TAGCGTGCAAACGACCCTCGAAGGTCTTCCAAGGCCTCCTGCAAACGCTCCCGTTTCTCCACAGCGAGTTCTCTTCGCAGTTCCAGGCGCTCGACCTGCGCCAACAAACGTTCACGATGAGCCTCCAAACGAGCACGCAAGCCGGGTAATTTCTGATCCTCGGAGGCAGAGATCAGCTGCAATTCGGCCTCGACTTTCGCTAGCTCATCCGCAACTCCCTTAAGTTGCTGCCGGATGTCTTCATCCCCGGGCAATTCCTCCAATCTGCGTCGCAGTTTCGCCATCTTTTTCTCCAACTTCTCATTAATCTTCTCACTCAGATCACGATTTGCCATAATATGCCCTCCTGAAGGCAAACCCTTCAGCCCACTGCGCATTCCTACCTCTTAAGGTTTCGCAACACTTCATCGACTGTGATTTTGCCTTCTGCCAAATCATCCAGCATCGAATGCATATCTTCATCATTGTCCGGTTCGCCGACCTCGTATCCCATCGCGTGAATTACCTCGTGGAGGCGATTTCGCACGGTAGGATATGAGAGCCCTAGCTCCTCTTGCATCCGGTTGAATTTACCTTCACAGCGCACAAACAATTCGACAAAATTCCACTGTTCTGGAGTGAGTTGCGTCAGCCGATGTACAACAAAAGCACCTTCCATTGCCGTACCACATTGCGGGCAAGACAAACGCTCCACATATAGCTCGTCGCCACAGACCGGACATCGCGTAGGAATCGGATACAATCTCCACCTCTTTAAAGTGAAACTTTAGAAATATTTACTCTTATGTGTATATTACGCTTTTATTTTAATACTTAATATAATTTTTGTCAATACCAAGTTTAATTTGTGACTGTTCAACGATTGGGAAAACCCATTCGTGGTGGGAGATACGCCCAAATTTGTGCGATTTCCGGACATTTGGCACAATGTTAATGGGGAAATACATATCAAATGCGCTCACTTTCAATAGCCCGGTGGGGCGTTTCAAAAGCGTTCCCAGAGATTGAACAGTCACTTTAATTTTAAACTGACGCATAATGCCAATTTTGACAATCGGGTAGGAGGGGGCCTCACGGCCCCCGTCCTCCCACACCACCAGGCATACG
>JBNGDO010000009.1:0-55446 GCA_049975385.1 Anaerolineae bacterium
GCTCAACACAGATATGTGCGCAAGCAGATGCCTCGTGAGACTTTTGTAGTCTGGCTCTAAAAATTCGTGAAGATTGGTGGTTGAATTTCAAAAGGAGCAATGGATGGACGCTAGACTTGCTGAACTGAAGGCCCGTTTGCAGGAAGCGCACGATTTGGGCGCAGCAAACGCGGTATTGAATTGGGATCAGAGTACCTATATGCCGCCGGGGGGCGCGGCAGCCCGTGCACGGCAGTCGGCGCTGCTCGGGCGACTGGCGCACGAGAAGCTGACCGATCCCGCTATCGGCCGACTGCTGGACGACCTGCGCCCGCTGGAAGAGAGCCTGCCCTACGACGACGATGACGCCAGCCTCATCCGCGTGACGCGCATCCAGTACGAGCGACGCACGAAGGTCCCGGCGGCGTTTATGGGGGCGCTGTTCAGCCACACAGCGGAAGCATACAACGTGTGGGCCAAAGCGCGCCCGGAGAACAACTTCGCCCTGGTACAACCCTATCTCGAGAAAACCCTTGATATGAGCCGCCAGTTGGCCGATTTCTTTCCCGGCTACGAGCACATCGCCGACCCGCTGATCGACTTCTCGGATTACGGGATGAAGGCTTCGACGGTGCGCGCCGTGTTTGGCGAGCTGCGCGAGCAGTTGACGCCCATCGTCCAGGCAATTGCAGCCCAGCCTCCGGCAGACGACACATGCCTGCACCACACATTCCCGCAGGCGCAACAAGCCGCCTTCTTCGAGCCGGTCATCCGCGCGTTCGGCTACGACTTCGAGCGGGGCCGCTGCGACGTCAGCCCGCATCCTTTCACCACCGGCTTCTCCATCGGCGACATCCGCATTACCGTGCGCTACAAGGAGAACGACTTGGGCGAGGCGCTGTTTAGCGCGATGCACGAGGCCGGGCACGCGATGTACGAGCAGGGCTGCAATCCGGCATATGAAGCCACGCCGCTCGCGGGTGGCACATCGTCGGGCGTGCACGAGAGCCAGTCTCGCCTGTGGGAGAACGTCGTCGGGCGCAGTCGCGGCTTCTGGACACACTACTACCCGCAATTGCAGGCTATCTTCCCGGCGCAGTTGGGCGACGTACCGCTGGACACCTTCTACCGGGCGATCAACAAAGTGCAGCCTTCGCTCATCCGCACCGACGCCGACGAGGTGACGTACAACCTGCATGTGATGCTGCGCTTCGATTTCGAGCTGGCGCTGCTCGAAGGCAAGCTGGCTATACGCGATCTACCCGAGGCGTGGCGCGCGCGTTTCAAGGCCGACCTGGACATCGCGCCACCGGACGACCGTGACGGCGTGTTACAGGACGTTCACTGGTACGGCGGGTTAATCGGTGGGGCGTTCCAGGGGTATACGCTCGGCAACATCCTCGGCGCGCAGTTCTACCAGTGTGCGCTGGATGCCCATCCGGAGATTCCAACGGAAGTCGCACAGGGGAAGTTCGACACGCTGCACGGCTGGCTCAAGGACAACATCTACGCGCTCGGCAGCAAGTACACCGCACCGGAACTGATCGAGCGCGTGACCGGCGGCCCCTTGCGCGTCGAACCGTACATCGCCTACCTGCGGGACAAGTACGGGGAACTATACGATCTGTAGTTTCTCTGTCACCCCGAAGCAGCGCCAACGCAGTTTGTTGGCGCGCGAGGGGTCTCGTTTCACGCAAACGAGATTCCTCGTCGCCCGCTGCTACGCAGCGGCCTCCTCGGAATGGCAGTCGACAAGGAACACACAATGAGCCTCAAAGCTATTCTTTTCGATCTCGACGGCACGCTGCTGGACCACGATATGCGGAACGACTTCATTCCGCACTACTTCGCGCTGCTCACAAGACACTTGGCCGAATGGATTCCGCCGGACAAACTCGTCGCCAGTGTGATGCGCGGTTCCGACGCGATGACGGACAACGACGGCAGCCGCACCAACGAGGAGGCATTTGCCGAAGTCTTCTACCCGCTCGTGGGTTATCCGCGTGAGGAACTGGAACCGCGCTTTATGGACTTCTACACGCGCATCTTTCCGGCATTGCGCCAGCACACGGCGCCCAAGCCGCAGGCCCGTCGCGCCGTGCAGACCGCCTTCGACAAGGGCTATGACGTCGTCATCGCCACCAATCCGCATTTCCCCACCCTCGCCACGCAGCACCGGCTGGCCTGGGCCGGCGTCGAAGACTTCCTCTATCGCAAAGTGACCACCTACGAGAATTCGCACTTTGCCAAACCGAGCCTGGGATACTATCAGGAGATCATCGATGAACTCGGTTGCGCGCCGGAGGAGGCACTGATGGTCGGCGACGAGGCGATGGATATGGTCGCCGCGCGCCTGGGCTGTGCGACGTTCCTCATCCCCGGCCCGGCGACGAAAATGGAGGAGATCGCCCCGCCTCCTACTTACCAGGGCACGCTTGAGGATGTCATCACTCTGCTGCACACCATTTGAAAGTCTCAACGGATTGAACGGATGTAAACGGATTTTCTGACCGGTGCTGCGAGGACGGCGGATTGTGATCCGCCTTAAGCGTTGAAGCAAGGTTATTTTGCAAGGAGGTTGATATGGAATACAGACAGCTTGGCAATGGCGATATCCGCGTTTCGGTCATTGGCTTGGGTACCAATCAATTCGGCGGCAAGGTTGACCAGGAAGGCGTCAACGCGATTATCGCCGCAGCCCTGGATATGGGCATCAATTTCATCGATACGGCGGACGTCTACCAGGCAGGGCACTCGGAAGAGACGCTCGGCGTGGCGCTCAAGGGGCAATGGGACAAGGTGGTGCTGGCGACCAAAGTCGGCATCACGCCCGGCGGCCCGCGCGAGGCAGACGCTTCGCGGCAGCGCATCATCGCGGGCGTCGAGGCCAGCCTGCGCCGCTTGCAGACGGATCACATCGACCTGTACCAAATGCACCATTGGGACGATCAAACGCCCGTCGAAGAAACGCTGCGCGCACTGGAAGATCTGGTGCAGAGCGGCAAAGTGCGCTACATCGGCGCGTCGAATTACACGGCAGCACAGCTCGATCAGGCTAACGCGCTGGCTGGCGCAAATGAGTGGGCACGCTTCGTCACGATTCAAAACCACTATCACATGCTGGAACGCGAGATCGAAACGGAGATGCTGCCCTATTGCGCAGAACACAGCATCGGCGTGCTGCCGTACTTCCCGCTCGCGGGCGGCTTCCTCACAGGCAAGTATCAACGCAACCAACCGGCACCCGCCGGATCACGCGGTGAAACAAGCACATACGTCCAGGGATATATGACCAAAGAAAACTTCAGCAAGATCGAGTACCTGGTTGAGTGGGCGGCAATCCGCGCTCACACGCTGAACGAGCTGGCGCATGCCTGGCTGCTCGCTCATCCCCAGGTCAGTTCCGTTATTTCGGGAGTAACTAAAGTCATACACGTAAAGCAAAACGCACAGGCTGCCGGTTGGCATCTGGACGCAGTCGATTTTGAAGAAGTCAACACCGTGCTTGATAAGGGGCTCCCATAAATCAACACGACTGCACAATAGCACGGAGATCATCCGCGGTGGAAATTGCCTGACAGCAGCAGATTTGTTTCCGGCAAAAGGATAGTGTATGCGACTGCAAAAACGACTGGTGCTCACTATCACTAAAGCTCTCATCGAACTGACGTGCCGCGTCGATAAATCGCAACTCTCGCGCGTGCCGATGCACGGCCCGCTGATCATCATCGCCAATCACATCAACTTCCTGGAAGTCCCGGTGATGTACGTTTATATGCAGCCACGCATGGTCACGGGCTTTGCCAAAGCGGAGAACTGGAACCATCACTTCACCAGATGGCTACTTAATTTATGCGAGGCCATTCCACTGGAACGTGGAGAGGCTGACATGGAAGCCATTCACGCGGCATTGGCGGCATTGGAAGAAGGTCGTATCCTGGCCATCGCGCCGGAGGGCACACGTAGCTATCACGGACGCCTCCAGAAAGGCCGCCCCGGCACGGCGATGCTCGCCCTGCACAGCGGCGCGCCGATTTTGCCGCTCGTTTACTACGGTGGGGAGAAGCTCAAAGAGAATCTACGACGGCTGCGGCGCACCGATTTTCACATCGTGGTGGGAGAACCCTTCCACATCGATACCGGAGGCGCAAGGGTAACCCGACACATCCGCCAACACATCACCGACGAGATGATGTACCAACTGTCGACCCTGCTCCCACCGGAGTATCGCGGTGTCTACGCCAACCTGGATGCCGCCACCACAACCTATTTGCGTTTCGCTTCCGCAACGGGCACGAGTGGATGAAAATTTTTTGCAATGTGTCACCCCGAGCGAAGCGAGGGGTCTCGTTTCTCAACAACGAGATTCCTCGACTCGCTTCGCTCGCTCGGAATGACACAATGTAGCTATCCTCGAAGGAGAGAACGATGCGCACAATGAAAGTTTTGGGAATCGTCTTGATGTTGGTGGTAACCCTGGCCTGTAACCTGCCACGCGCCACGACCGATCCTACAGCCACACCCCAGGTCGTCTGCACACCACCCGCGTGCGCCGACGACGAGGTCTACTACTGCGAAGGTGAATGTCCCGGCGGCTGCGGGACCACCTGCGTCACGCCGACCGCGCCCCCACCCACCCCAACGTTCACACCTGAACCTATGTCCACACTCGAACCGACATCCACACCCGAACCAACGTCTCCCCCAACCGACACTCCCATCGTTATGTGTACACCGCCCGCGTGTGCCAGTGACGAGGTCTACTATTGCCCCGATACGTGCCCTGGCGGCTGTGGCACGATATGCGTTACGCCGACGCCTGAACCGGTCGCCGGCGCTCCCGTGATCCAGGCTTTCACGGCGGATCGCGCGAGCATTGTCGAAGGCGAAACGGTCAATGTCACCTGGCAAGCCACGGGCGGGACCGAAGCTTACATCATGTGGATGGGCGGCGCCGGGCTGATGGACGGCATCGGCGACCTCGACCCCGACGGCGGGACGGCGGCGATTGCGCCCAAGCGCGGGCCGGTAGTGCTCCAGGTGCGCAACAGTGTTGGGACGACAGAGGCGCAACTCGCGCTCACCATCGCGTGCGCCAATGCCTGGGTGCCCGAATTAGCGGCGGCGATGGAGGACAAGTGCCCGCGTGCGGCCGAAATCGGCTGGGCCGCGCAACAGCCCTTCGAGCACGGCTTTATGCTGTGGCTGCAACCGAGCAATGCCATCTACGTCTTCTTCGACAACTACGGCGGACAGTCCTACCGGGTCTATACCGACAATTTCAAGGAAGGTGATCCCGAGAGCGACCCGAGTCTCACGCCGCCTGCCGGCCTGCTCCAGCCGATTCGGGGGTTCGGCCTCATCTGGCGCACCAATCCCGAAGTGCGCGACAACCTGGGTTGGGCCACCGCACCCGAAAGCGGGTTCGAAACCTGGCGGCAGAGCTACCAGGGCTTTGGGATGCACAACGTCACCATCTGGGTCAAGGACATCAACCAGACCATCTACGAACTCGATCCGATGGGGAGTGTATGGGAGGTCTACACACCGTAAAATCAGACTTTTGTAGTAGCGCACAACGTCGATACCTGATATTCTATATATAGTTCTAGAAAATCACAGGTATGGAGGCCCATCATGTTTTGTTAGCAGTGTGAACAAGCGGTCAAGGGAGAGGCCTGCACCGTTTCCGGCGTTTGCGGCAAGGACCCGATTGTTGCCGCGCTACAAGATTTGCTCATCGAAAACCTCACCGGCGTCGCGTTTTACGCGTACAAACTGCACGGTTTGGGCAAGGAGACGCCAGAAGCCGACACCGCGATCATCGAAGGGCTGTTCACCACCGTCACCAACGTCAATTTCGACGCGGAACGGATGCGTGACATCGTCCTGGAGTCGCAGGCAGCCAAGGAGACAACCCGCGCGGCTTACGTCGCAGCGACCGGCGCAGACGCAGAATCGCTGCCAGCAGGCGCGGCGCTCGTTCCGTCAGACACGGTCGAGGGGATGCTGAAGCAAGCCGCGAAATTCGTGCTCCGGCTCGAACAGCACAACGATGACGTCACCAGCCTGCGCTCGCTCATCCTCTTCGGGCTGAAGGGTATGGCGGCCTACGCCGATCACGCCCGCATTATGGGCAAGGAAGACCCCGCCGTCACCCACTTCTTCGGCGAGGCCATGAGCGCCATCCGCGACGACACGCTGACCGCGGACGACCTTATCGCCCTGACGCTCAAAACCGGCGAGGTGAACCTGCGCTGTATGGAACTGCTCGACAACGGCCACGTCGAGCACTTCGGGCATCCCGTCCCCACCGCCGTCCCCACGGGCGTCCGCAAAGGCCCGGCCATCGTCGTCTCCGGCCACGATCTGCCCGACCTGGAAATGCTGCTGCAACAAACCGAGGGCAAAGGCATCACGATCTACACGCACGGTGAGATGCTGCCCGCGCACGGTTATCCCGGTCTAAAGCAATACGCCCACCTGTACGGCAACTACGGCAGCGCGTGGCAGAACCAGCAGAAGGAGTTCGCGCAATTCCCTGGCGCGATTCTGATGACGACCAACTGCATCCAGAAGCCGCGCGACAATTATATGGACAACATCTTCACCACCGGGCTGGTGGCATGGCCCGGCGTGGAGCACATCGAGGCGGACGAGCACGGGCACAAGGACTTCACGCCCGTGATCGAGCGCGCGCTGGCGCTCGGCGGTTTCGCGGAAGATAAAGAGGACGTCGTTATCACCGTGGGCTTTGGTCGCAACGCTGTGCTCGGTGTGGCGGATAAGGTCATCGACGCGGTCAAAGCGGGGCAGATCAAACACTTCTTCCTCATCGGCGGCTGCGACGGCGCGAAGCCGGGCCGCAACTATTACACCGAGTTCGCCGAGAGCACGCCCGACGACACCGTAATGCTGACGCTGGCCTGCGGTAAGTACCGGTTCAACGGGGTTGGCAGACCAACCGGCGGCGACTACGGCGACATCGGCGGCATCCCACGCCTGCTGGACGTGGGCCAGTGCAACGACGCCTACTCCGCCATCCAGATCGCTGTGGCGCTCTCCAACGCCTTCGGTGTGGGCGTCAACGACCTGCCGCTGAGTTTCATCCTCTCGTGGTACGAGCAGAAGGCGGTCGTCATCCTGCTCACGCTGCTCTATTTGGGGATCAAGAACATCAAGCTCGGACCGACGCTGCCCGCGTTCGTCTCGCCCGGCGTGCTGAAGGTGCTCGTGGATACTTTCGCCATCGCACCGATCACGACGGTGGAGGCGGATATGGCGGCGTGCTTGGGGTAGGAAGGATACACATAACACCCGCCGGAGTTAGAAACTCCGGCGGGTGTTATGTATAGGAGAATTACACTCTTACAAACCGCACATTGTGATACAATAGCTCGTAAGCACGAAGGGGTCGATTAAACTATGAGGATTTTGCGGCCCGGTATCAATAGTGGTGGCGTAGTTGCGCAATGAGCAAATCATTACCCGTAACCTTGTAAACAATACGATGCTCCCTGTCTATCCGCCGTGATCAATACCCCGCAAGGCCAAATTTAAGCGGCTCCGGCTTACCCGTCCCTGTAAAAGGCGTGCGTTGGATCTCCTTGATGAGCGCATTGATACGTCCCAACGTCTTTCTGTCCGTTTTCTGCCAGTAAAGGTAATCCTCCCAGGCATTTTCGGAGAAAACCAGCCTCATTCAATTAACCCCCGCGCCGTCCCACCGCCTTTTTCCAATTCCAAGATAGATTCCAGCAATCGTTTTGCATTCTCTGGGCTACGCAACAAATAGGCTGTTTCTTCTAATGCCTGATAATCTTCCAGAGACATCATCACCATCGCGCATTTGTTGCGGCGGGTAATAATGACAGGCGCGTGGTCATCACAAACCTGATCCAGCTTTAGTGCGCCCCCTGCATCGAAGTCATTAAGTGCATCACGTGCCATAGACCGAAAAGTATCGCGATTCGCCAGATAAATCTCTTCCCAGGCTTTTTCCTCTAATTCCATTTCCGTTTCAGTAGCGCTATCGCTCAATTCGTCGTCTGGCACAGGTTGCGTTTTCAACCAACGTGCAAAGTCCAAGACCTGCATCGCCCGGCGTGGAGGCAAGGTTTTGACAACCTCCATCAAAGCCTGTTCCAAAGGCATCAACTGCCGAGTATATTGTGTCGCCATCTTGTCACCTCACATGATGTCAGGCATCGTTTTTTGATCCCGACCGGTTGAACATATCCAATCTATGATTGTTATACCGTCAGTATACTCCAAACGCCCAATCTTTCATAGGACCATTAACCGCCCCTAAGCAGTTTCTCCATATAATCGTAGCCCGGGACGCGTTCCAGGAAAAGGATATGCTTTTCGGCAAACTTGGCTCTATCCCACGTTCCGTCATCATAACGCTGATAGAGGTCATCGTATGGCGTAGCGGAAATGATGAAGGCATCCAGCCGGATATCGTTGCGGTTGCTCCGTTTCCCGATCTCTCCGGCTAAGTCTGGCAGCCGCTCGTGCAGGCGCGCCTTCTCATCGTGCATATAGGCTTTGGCATAGACCATGCCGTGAGGTTCGACAAAAACGATGCGCTGACTTGTACCATCCAAAATCCAGAGGATAAAATCCGGGTAAAAGCCCCGTTCTTCAAAAAAGCCCACCCCCTGACCACGGCTCAGGTTGCGCAAGAGATACACTTCCTTGCCTGCCAGAGATTTGTCCTCTTCGGCATTCCAGTAGTCTTTGAGGTCACGCACGAACTGTGCCTCGCTCGGTTTCAGCCCCGGTGGGATCATCTGTGCTTTCTCGACCTGTTCCACCAGGAGTGGCTGGTATAGATGGCGGTTAAAATGGATGCGTGGTAAGCCCGCGTTTTCTTCCTGGTAAAGGCGCTGTGCCTCTTTGAGAAGCTTTTGAATGGCTTCCACCAGTTGTGGTTCGGAGCGTGGCACTTTGACCACGTAGGCCGGACTGGTTTTCTCGCGCACCACGCCACGGTTGAAGCCCAGATTGGGATCGTCAGCATCCATAGGACGATAAACCGTCGTTTGCGCGTCCCACTGCTCGCGTTGCGCCCGGTAGAATGTGTCCACATACCGGCGCAAAACGTGCGTGACGGCCTCCTGGAGCAAAGCGCGGTCGGCAAACGACCGCGGACGGACGACGGTCTCGTCGGCGATAATGGTGCAGGGAACCTGCTCGATAATGTGCCGCGGCACCTCAGGGCGGATGATCAGGTTGGTCAATCCCTTGCGCGCTTTGTAGGCCAGCAGGTCAAGATAGACATGGCTCCAGTCTACCCAGGTCAGGCTTTCCGGCGGAATGGTCTGTGCCTGCCCAGCACGCACTTCTGCCGTATGCAAGCCTAAACGCGTGCTTTCCATAGCCTGAACGCGCACCGACATATCCACCTGCACACGTATCTTTGGATCGGGTTTTAACAGTAGCGTTGTCTCTGCGGCAAAGTCGCGGCCTTCTGGTAGACGCGGCACCACCAGGCCTTTTTGTAGGAATTGTTCGTTGGCCCAGACGAAGAGGGGTAATTCGATGGCAGGTTCGACTTCGACCCCCTCCCGTTCAAGATAATCGCGGAATTGCGCCATATAGTTGGCGCGCACGGCAAAGAGGTTGAGCGTCTCCAAAAGGCGCAGGTGCTTCGGGGGTTCTTCAGGCAGAGCGGCGCTGCGTTTGAGCATGAAGTTTTTGCCGCGTAGTCGCACGCCGCGCCCAAAGAGTTGGATAATCTGCGAGCCTTCCTTCCGTCCGATATTGAGCAGCCCCATGCTGGCGACACGCCAGGAGTTCCAGCCTTCCATAAACTTCTTGGCACCGATGAGGATGTGAAGGCCCGAATCCGGGCGGTTGATGCGCTCGAACAGCGAATGGGCAATGACGTCTTCCTCCAGAATGATACCCGCCGGGTCTTTCTCAACGAGTTTTTTGAACGCGGCGGTGTCGCCGATGTAGATCAGACCGAAATAATTCTCCGCGCCTGCGGCTTTTAGCCCCAGTTCGCCGGCACCGCTGCGGATGTCGCATAGGTGCAGGCCTCCACCTGCTGAAACGTGAAAGAGGCGGGTGAGAATATCCGCATATATTTGCTGCGGTGAGAGTTTGACATCGTCCAGGTACTTAAATCGTCCCAGGAAGATATCCTGTCCATCTGTAACCAGGCCGCTCTTGCCATCCAAGACTTGCCGGATGGTCTTAACCGCCCAAGTGCGATCCTGCAAGACGTGATGGAGGAAGCGCACCACGGTCAGCACATCGCTGCGCGGTTTCTTGTTTCTGGTGTACACAGCGTTGACCGTGCTGCCCACGAAGACCCACAGAGGCTTTTCCAGGTTGTAAGGCCGCAGGGCGTCGCTTTGTTCCTCGAAGAGGCGCTGTTGTTCATAGAACGAGAGCAGGTTGCCCAGAAGGAGCGTCTCGGTTTGGTCGATGCGGGTTTCGTCTTTCAGGTTGAGGATGCGAAAGTCCTTGCCGTAGCCATCGCCGTAGAAGTAGCGATAGGAGTAATCAAAGAGAATGGCCTTGCCGTATTCGGCGGTGAGCGGATCGTTACGCGCCGCGCTGAGCGCCTGCCCGAAGGTGGCGCTGTACTCAAAGGTGAAGCCGGTTGCGCCCAGGTCATCGCGGTACTGGCGCCAGACTTTGCCGCCGGAACCTTTGTGGCCTTCGTCCACGAAAATGAGATTGCGCCCCTCGAAAGCGTCTACAGGCACGCTGACGCCGCCGCCGCGCTTTTCCTCCACCAGTTTGGTAATTTCGATGACCTGGACCGTGTTTTTCCCGCCGGTCAACAAACCGCTGTGGTTCAGGTCGAAGCTGCGGGCGGGGATGCCGGAGAGCGCCAGTTCGGCCAGGTGTTGTTCACTCAGGCCCGCGTTGGGCGTGATGAGCAGAATATTATCTAGTGGTTCCTTGTTGTAATACAGGAATTGATGATAGTTCAGGTGCATGATGAGCGTCTTGCCGCCGCCGGTGGCCATCCAGTAGGCCAGTTTGGTCAGGTCGTCTGCACTAAAGGAAGCATCCTCCGGCTCGCCGGGCAGTCTGGTCGCGTTGCGTTCGCGCACAAAGGTATTCAGGTCGGCCAACAAGTGCGCTTGGGCGTTGAAGAGGCTATCGAGAAAGATTTCGGCGTAGAGGGCGGCCAGGTACTGGAAGTAACGCAGGGTGATACGCTCCGTCCGGCCACGGTTAATGGCCTCCAGGTGGGTATGGATGTTCTCGTCGTAGCGGAGCAGCGCTTCGGGGCGAAGAACGACCTGGCCGCCTCTGGCAACCAGGTGATGATATAGGAAACTACGGCCATCCACGCCGAAACCCTCCGCCGTGTTCTTGGTATCTTCCAGTAATTGGCGATTGCTCTTGTACCCCAAGAGACTATTGAGCCAGGCCAGGAGGCTCAGGCGGTTTTCCAATTTGACGTATTGCTGGATGCCATCCGGCATAGTCACGCCTCCACGGGGGCAAACAAACGCTCTTTGAACAATCCATCCAGCGCCTGCGCACCGGGGATGTATGAGTCGCCGTTGACGTAGATGTCGTCCGCACCCTTGGCCAGTTGCTGCACAACCACAAAGTCCCTGTCGTGGCAGTAATCTTCTTTCGTCCAGTTTTGCGTCTCGCGCCAGATAACAGCAACTTTGCGCCCTGCACGTGTCACACCGTGATAGACCAGATACCTCCGACCATCGTTGTCATAGACTCTGCGCGTCTGGACGTTCAGGCCGATCAGGTAGTTGAAGGTTTCGGGCAAGTCCACCGGCTGGACGCGGGTTTCACCGTCGCGGTGAAGGTGCAGGCGGTAGGCAAAGGGGCACGCCAGTTTCTCCACGTTGAGCAAAGTTTCGCTGTGGCGCGTCTCCCAAAGGAGCATGTACTGGAGTAAATAATCCTCGAAGGGCAAGGCTTGCTGGCCGGACGCATCATCGAAGGCGATGTTATTCAGTGCATCCTCGTAGGATTCCAGGCGGACGACCTTGACCAGGCGCGGCCCGCGTTCGGCTTCTTCCGCCGTCGCCATACGCTTGGGCTTGCCATCCTTCCATTCCGGCGTGAAGGTGACTTTTTTGATGCGCGGCAGGAGCACGGTGTCGAAATAGTTAGCCATTTCCACCAGGATGAATTTGCGCTGCCCGCCGTCCTCGCGGTTGAGACTGATGACAGCATGACCAGTTGTGCCGGAGCCAGCAAAGAAATCCACGCAGCATGCATCATCATCAATACCGGCAGCGAAAATAGCATCACAAACGGTGTGAATCGACTTGGGATATGAAAATGGGTTTTGCTCACCAATGATATCCCGAAGCAGATTCGCTCCGAACGTTCCTGCGTTGTAACGCGAGTCTACCCAGTTGCTGAATAAGGCTGTAGTTCGTTCTTTTGCCTCAATAAGCTGATATATCGTCATTTTCTCGCTACATTGAAGTTTTTTCGCTTTGACCAATGAAATACACGACTCATAGGAACGTCGCCAAACCCTCTCCTCTCCTTTAGTTCCTAGTGGGTAAACTCGAATGATCCCTTTTTCGGTTGTGCCGGTTGGATAGTTATCGTCATTCTGTGAAGGCGGCGGTTCTAGTCCCACAACTTCTTTCGTTTCTGCGTCAACCAAGATTGCGTAGAAGCTGTTCGGACGTCCATATCTGAAGTTACTCTCTGCCGTTCCACTACGCTTGAATGGACGATGCTCTATACCCTCCTTGCTCATACGCCCCGTAAGTGTACGACCAGATGCTACGCTAACGCAAGTAAGCATGTATTCATGTGTATTTGCGAGCGTTGTCGCTTTTCCACCTTGGGGATGATGATTTACGACAATCATCTCACGACGTAGGAATGGGAAGTGTTTATCGATCAACTCACAAAGATCAGCCATTTCAAAGTCGTCGATAGCAATAAAAAGAACTGGATCTCTGGAGAGCAATCTTGTCGTCAAGGCCAGTCGATTTTCCATCAAACTCAGCCACGAAGAACAGAGATACTCGTTCTTGTAGAGAATTTCAGAGTCACCGGTATTGTAGGGTGGATCAATGTACACACATTCCACCCCTTCCCGATACTTCTCTCCCAACATGTTCAATGCTTGCCAGTTCTCACTGTTAATGAGCAACCCGTCGGTCATCTCATCCAAATCATTGAAACTCGCCAGCAGGCGGTCGGCAAAGTCGCGGTCGAAGTTGCGAGTATCCAGCACTAACGTGGGGTGCGCCTTGAGGAAGGTGATGCGCGGTTCTTGTGCGGCGGGGTCTTCAATGTGGAACAGACTCTTCCATTCACCCCACTGCGCCTCGCAGTCGGCAATGTCGGGGTAGAAGGCCGCGTCAATCACGCCTACCGCAATACAATAAAAGGTCTCGGTGACGAATTTACGCTTTTCCCAGAGCATCTTCTGAAAGGTTTCGACCTGCGCCAGGAATTCGATAATGCGGCTACCCACTTGCTTGATGAGGCGCATCAGTTGGAACCAGCTCTCGCCCAATCCCTCGCCGGCGTGCTCCAGTTCGTCCAGGTTGAGCACCTCGTTCTTCAGGTAGAAATCCAGTTCGCGGGAGAGGAAGCCCCGCAAGTCCTTGTGGATGAAGAAGTCACTGGTGTTGCGGCGGGTGTACTGGCGCAGGTGGTGTTCCAGCAGTGACACGCCATCGTCGTCATCGCCGCGTTTTTCGGCAGTCAGAGCGGCGATGGCGTCAGCAGCGACCTTTGGAGAAAGCCGTTTAGGAAGATCGTCCAACGCCCTGGCGTTGATGGCCTCCTGCTGCTTACGCTTGCCGTAGGCTATGGCTTCCTGCGCGGTGAGCGGGCGGAATTCAAAGGGGATGGTCAATTGCCCCCTCACCCCCAACCCCTCTCCCGGCGGGAGAGGGGAGGCTGCTTCCCAGACAACTTCGCTCAATCGCGGCACAAAAAAGCGTTTATCTCCCTTGACATTGTTCTGCTCCACGTCGGCGGCATGAAGCTTGAAGTGCACGGTCACACCATTGGGGGCTTTCCAGGCATAATCGGTAAAGTACTCGCCGGTCTTGACGTAATACTGGTCGTGATTGGCCCAGTAGAGCATCACTTCTTCGCCGTTGTAGGGGATAGCGTAGCGCTCGCGTTTGGAGTAGCGACGCTTGGAGATAAAGTCGCCGTCCTGCCAGTAGCGGCTGAAAAAGGCGTAGAGGTGGTTATAAATGGCGGCTTCCAGCGCATCGCTGGGCTGGGCTACTTTGGCTCGTTCCTGTGCGGCCAGATATTCTTTGCCCGCCTTAAAATCACGATACTTTTCGGCCAGATTGCCGTCGGCGTCCAGGGCATCTTCATCCAGCGCATCCTGCACCTTTTTGCGAGCTACTTCCAGGTCTTTGACCGCCTGCGATTGTTCTGCCAGAGCGCCCTGCGCCAGGTCTTCGGCAATGGCTTGCGGCAAGTCAACAGCGATAAAATGCTCGATGGCCTCCCGCTTGTGGTTCATAATGCGGTAGATGCCAAAGTCCAGATCGGCGCAGTCGAACTGGAACAACTCGCGCAAAAGGGATTGGAATTTTTCCATAGATTTCGTCATGACGCTCTTACTCCACACGGCAAAGGGGTTACAAACTGAGAACTACCTTCGAATACTCTTTGATATCGACGCAATGATTATATGCTCACACGCCATGCCTGTCAATTGAAAACCGCCGAGGTGTTAGCGCCTTGGCGGTCTTGGTACTCACGTCTCTACACGATGATGCCGCAAAAACTGTTTATTCGTACACCCGATTCCAATCCGGCAGTGTCTTTACGATCACAATCGCCGCGCCCCCTGCGCCCATCACGAGACCGGGCAGCGACATCCCTAGCGCCCATAGCATCAGCGCAAAGACAAGCATCCCCACAATCGTGGATCGCGCGCGGTGGCGATGCAGCACCTTCGTTAGCACGAGCCACAGCAGAATGAACGCGCCGCCGCTCCCCAGTCCCCGCAGCCAGTCGAAGGCCAGCGTTGCGCCCGCCAAATCCGCCAGGCCGATTCCCCCATCAAAACCGATGAAGATCGACCAGTCGTGGCCCACAATCGCCATCACCCCCGCTGCAGTCGCCGCCCACGGATCCTCCGTGAATAGCCCAACGCTCCAGACCGCAAGAACGCCCAATAGGATGTCGCACACGGCGGTCAGCAGGCCGGCCCAACGTCCGGCAACGCGCGCCACATTTGTTCCGCCAGTGTGCCCGCTCCCGTGCCGGCGAATGTCGACCCCGGACACCACCCGCACCACAATCACGCCCGTCGGAATCGCACCGAGCAGATAACCCCAAATGCCTGCTAACAAGATTTCTGACATAAGTGAATCAGCGAATCAGCGAATGAGCGAATGGGCGAATGGATGAATCGACATCTTGCGTCTTGCATCTTGCATCTTGCATCCTGCCTCTTGCCTCTTGCTCAACACCACACCCGCAACTTTTGCGGCAACACGTCGAACGCCAACCGGTGCGCTTCGGTGCACAACATTTCACCGTCCACGTGCGCAATGAGGTTATCCTCCGATGTCACAACGAGGCTCTCTGTGCGGGCCATCGTCACCGGTTTCTGGCCTACGTGAGAGCCATTCATAAAGCGCGGGACAAAGCCCAGCATCGCCAGTTTCCCCATCTCGCGCACGACACACACGTCAAGCAAGCCGTCGTCGGGTTTCGCGTCCGGCGTAGAGAAAAAGCCGCCGCCTTCGCGCGGGCCGTTGCCCACGCAGATCATTGCGGCAGGCAACGTTGCAGAATCGGCGCATCGGCAGGACAGAGCGTATCGCCGGTAACACTCTGCTTGAAGCCGATGATGCCCACGATGTCCCCGGCGGTACACGTTCCCACGTCCTCGCGCTTGTTGGCGTAGAGTTGCAGCACGCGGGCCACGCGCTCCTCGACCTGGCGGGTGGCGTTATCGATGCGCCCGCCCGCCTTCAATGTGCCCGAATAGACACGCACGTAATTCATGCGACCCATAAACGGGTCGCTGACCACCTTGAAGACCAACCCGCAGAACGGCGCAGCGGGATCGGCAGGACAGGTCAACAGCTCGCCAGTTTCTGGGTGATGCCCCTGCACCGCCGGAATATCCAACGGATTGGGCAAATAGCGCGCAATAGCATCCAACACGGGTTGAATGCCCCGGTTGTGCAGCGTGCTGCCGAGGAACACCGGCGTCAACGTGTTGGCAATCGTCGCACGGCGCAATGCAGCATAGAGTTCGGCATTGAGGATCGTGTCACCTTCGAGGAAACGCTCCATCAGCACGGTATCCGTCTCCACAATGACCTCGATCAGCGCGTGACGAGCCTGTTCGGCGGACGGAAGCATATCCACCGGAATGGGCACAATCTCCGGCAGCGCGCCCGGTTCGCCGCTGAAAAGGAGCGCCTGCATCTCGAAGAGGTCCACCACCCCCACAAACTCGCCGTTGTGGACAATCGGGAGCTGTACGAGCGCCGGCGTCGCGTGGAGACGCTCGCGCATCATCTGCAACGTCCGCTCGACATTCGCGCCGGGACGATCCAGCTTGTTGATGAAGCAGATGCGCGGCACGCCGAAGCGGTCGGCCTGCCGCCACACCGTCTCCGATTGCGGTTCCACGCCGGCGACGCCGTCGAAGACGACCACGCCGCCATCGAGCACGCGCAGACTGCGCTGCACCTCGGCAGTGAAGTCGATGTGGCCCGGCGTGTCGATCAAGTTGATCTGCGCGCGCTGGCCCGTCGCCGTGTCCTGCCACGTCGTCGTGATCGCGGCAGCCGTGATCGTGATACCGCGCTCGCGCTCCTGCGCCATCCAGTCGGTGACGGTCGTGCCGTCGTCCACGTTGCCGACGCGATACGTGCGCCCGGAGTAGAACAGCACGCGCTCCGTCAGCGTCGTCTTGCCCGCGTCGATGTGGGCGATGATGCCGATGTTGCGAATTTGGTTGATGGGATAGTGGATGCTCATAACGAGCATTGTACCACGTTCCGCATCCTGAGGAAAAGTCTTCCAATACTATGCTATACTGTAACTAAAGAACGCGAGTATGAAATTTTAGGAGGATTCCTATGGAGGCACTGACAACTTACTTAGAAACTCTCGTCCGTGAAACCCAGAAATCGGAGACAGAACTGATCGCGCAGGCTATCCCGTTGGGGCTACGTCAAATGCAGCGTGAGTACACCCTTGCCGCATACCTCAAAGGTGAACTTAACCGCGAGGCGGCGATAGAAGCTGTAGGCATTGACTGGGTAGAGTTAGCAGAACAGCAACACACTGCAATGCTTGAGGATTTGGCGTGGGCGATACAGGAATAGCTTCGGCAGTCGTCGATGCAGGCCCGCTCATCCATCTCGACGAGATCGGAGCCTTTTCATTGTTGCGTTTGTTCACCGCTATCTACATTCCTGGAGCCGTTTGGCAAGAAGCAGTGGCATCAGGCCGTGTCGTATCTGCTGACCTTGAAATACTCCCCAATCTCCATCGCTGTGAGTTATTGCCAGAAAGCGTGATGCAATTTAGTCACGCTTATGCTCTGACGCATCTACACACAGGAGAACGAGAAAGTCTGTATGTGTGTATACAAGACAATATCCATCTCGTCTTAACCGATGATTTGGCCGTTCGTAAAGCAGCCAAACGGCTGGACATTACACCCGTTGGGTCGCTAGGTATTATCGTCAAGGCCCACAAGTTGCAGATAATCACGCTGTCGCAAGCAGAACAATATATCCTAGACCTGCAAGACGTGAGTTCTTTGTTTGTGACGCGCGCCATCGTAGAATTGGCACTAGAATCCCTCTACCGCTGAAATAAAAAGAAGGCCCTCCGCACCATCGTGAAGGGCCTCCCCGTCTACCGACTACTGTCTACCGCCCCCTACTCTCCCGCCACCACCGTCAACGTCGTCGGCGATTGCTCGCCAACCGTCGTGGGATTGTAATAGTCGTAGGCGGTGCTCGCGGGCGTCTGCGCCTTGAGCGGGAACTGCGCCCGCAGCCGGTAGCTAAATTCGAGCGGCTGTCCGGCGGTGAGGTCGCTCACGTAGAGGATGATCTGCCGACCGGTCAGCTCGTAGCGTTCGATTCTGGCGTAGGCGTAATCTTCAGGCGTATCCTGGTAACGCGCGACCAGCCGCGCCAGGTCCTCCGTCTCCACCGTGAAGCCCGGCGGCAGCCCCAGATCGACGATGGCGGAGTCCGCCACGCCCTCGTTGAGCGTGACGACGACATCCACGCCGACGGTGTCGTTGACCGCCAGTTCCGCGCGATCATAGCTCACGTCGATGGTGACCAGGTCCCCGCCCTCGCCTAGCAACTCCGGATACATCGGTAGCTTGTCCCACGGCAGATAGTAGCTGCCTGCGACCTGGTACATCAGATTTCCCTCGCCCGCCATGGTAATTTCCACGTTGTTCTCGCGGCCCGGCGGGACATCGTCGAAGACGAGCATCTGCACCACGTCGAAGTTCTCCGGCTTGACCGTCACCGTCTTGGTCTGCCCGCCGTTGAGCGTGACCGTCACGGTCGCGTCCACGTCCTCCGCACCGGACTTGACGCTGGCGATGAGCGCCTTGAGCGCGAGCACCGTCGCCGAGGTTGTGTCCCACGTGCCGAAGCTATCCTTGTTGCGCACCAGGAAAGTGAGCGCGGCGTTCGCCAGATCGCCGTGTTTCCCCGCGCGAATGAGAGCCAATGCCGACAGCGCGGTCGCTTCGAGCTGCGCGCTGTTGCCGTAACCGCCCATATACGTCTCGCGGCCCGCGTCCCAGTAGACGGCCTCGCCATCTGGTTTCGCCATCCCTGCCAGACGATCCAACACCGCATCCGTCGCACCGGTGGTCTTGCCTTCCAACGCTATGTCGTAGGCCACCAGGGCGTTGGCGACCAATCCTAAATCGTAGGCCGACTCCACTTGCGAAACATTCTCGCGTAGGAAGCTCACGCCCCGAGCCGTGCGGTCGTCATTCTCATAACCCGCATCCGCCAGCCCCCAGACGATGAAAGCCGTCACCTGTGTCTTGTCGGTCATCAATGTCAGGCTCGTTTCGTGGAAGCCCTCGACGCCCTTCCACGAACCATCGTTCTCCTGGCGCGCGAAAAGCCACTCGACGATGCGCTCGATCAACCGGGGATCGATATCGTAGACGCGGCTCATGTCACCGAACTCTTGCAAACCGTAGGCCGTGAGCATCGGATCGGCAGGAGCTTCGCCGAAGAGCGAGAACCCGCCCGGTTCACCGTTCACCTCGAAGGTGGTCAGCCGCTGGTAGCCCAGGTTGATGTACTCCTCGGCCTGCATCTGCACTTCCGGCGATGCCTGATCGGTCGTCTTAAGGTAATCCAGCACCAGGATGTTCGGGTACGTCGTGGACGACGTCTGCTCGAAGCAACCGAAAGGCATCCGCAGGAGCGCGTCCAGTCCCTCCACCACCTGGCTGACGATACCGGGATAGATTTTGACGATGAGCTTCTGCGTTCCGGGGATCGCGTCCGCCGGGATTTGCACCGTCTCCTGCACAGACATCGTCGGATCGAGCTTGTCGGAGACGGTAAAGCGCAGTTCCTTGCCGTCGGGGAAGACGCGCACGTCCTTGCGGATCGCATCGGACATGCGGCTGCCGTAGGCCGTCACCTGGAACGGCTGCGCGCCAAAGTCCAGCGCCCTGATGCGGAAGTAGACAACGGTGATGTCGTTAGAGGCGATCTCCAGCGTTTTGACTGGCTCGTCCAGCAGCTCAAACCAGCGTTCCTGCTGCACTTCCAGGCGCACGGATTGCGCCTCCGGCAGGTAGTTGAAGACGCCCACCGGTACGGCGATCTCGTCACCGACGGTGAGCGAGCCGGGCAGGTCGAGGTCGATGAAGAAGTCCTGGAAGACGCGCAGCCCACCCGTCGCGCTGCCCAGGCGTCCATCCTGCGAGGAAGCCAGCGCCGTCACCCGCCAGGTGGTGATGCTGTCGGCGACAGGGAACTCGAGGTGCAGCGCGCCGTTCGCATCCGTGGCTTCGTCCGGCAGCCAGAGCATCGTTTCGGGGAAGTATTGGCGCAGGCGCGGCGGTTCGCCGGGCGTCTGTGCTCCGCCGATCGCGCTCTCCGACTTTTCCATCGGCGCTTCATTTTCTGCCCAAACGTTCTCCACTGCCCCATCCGCAGCCGGCGCAGCGAACATCATTTCATCCATCACCATGCCCTCACCCATCACCATCCCGCGCTGCGCTGCACCGGCCATCATCATACCGCCTTCAGCCGCAACAAGCATCACCGGGATCGTCGCGGCGAGGAGCAGTACCACCATCCCAAGCGCGGCGACACTGGCGAAAGCGCGCTTCTCGAAGGCGAAACCCGCGCCGCGGAGCAGGAAGGCCAAGGGCAGCAGCACGAAGGCCAACGCGCCGGTCAGGATCACTCCATCTTCAGGGTACACATCGCCACGCGACAGTGCGAAGCCTAATACGACGATGACGATCATCAGGATAGGAAGCAATCCCAACATCGCGCCGAGCATCCCGTCTTTGCGTTTGATCGCCAGGACAATGAGGCCGATCAAGCCCACGATCCCGAACAAGCCCAACGCGCCCAACAGCACCAGCAAGATTTCATCCGACCAGCGCCAGAGAAGCTCGTTGACCGCCCAGAGCAATCCCGCCAGCATCAGCACCAGCGCGATCAACGCGCCGAAGGCAATCCCCAGGCTGGCCCAAAAGCGGCTGTTTTTCCAGACGGCGACGCCACTCAACACGATCACTGCCAGGGGAATGAGCAAGAAAAAGCCAAACGTCCCCTTCGCCAGTCCGGTGTAGAACTTCTCTTGTTTTTCGTAGGCCCGCGACATCGCCTGCTCGTGGGAATTCGCGTCCAAGGTGAAGGGTGACGCCTGTTGGATCGCCGAGGCCAGCGCCGCCTTGCCCGCGCCTTCCTGCGCCTCGCGCAAGGCCGGATCGTCCACCGGATAGGGTTCGGACATCAGTTCGGGAATGCCGAAACCGTGCAGTTCGTACTTGGGCTGCAAGAGTTCGGCTTCGAGCATAAAGTAGAGCTTGGCGAAGCCAGGGTCCTGCTCCGCCAACGCGAAGACGGATTCATCAACAACCGCCAGCCCGACCGCCGACTGCACGCCCACGCCGTCCGTCCCGCCAACCTGCACGTCGAGCGTCGCGTCCTCGCCGGGCCGGTAGGTGTCCGCGCCGGGCGTCAGCGTCACCGCGAGGTCGCTCGCCTCATCCACGACGACCAGGCGCGTGTCGCGGTTGATGCTGCCGGAACGCAGAATCTTGTAGGCGTGGAGTTCCAACGTGCCGTAAAGGTCGGGCGTGAGGTCGACGGCGACCTCGGCCTTGCCGTCGGTCACGTCCACGGCACGCGTACTTACCGTCTGGCCTTCGCGGATGACGTCCACGTAGACCGTGCCGCGCTGCGCCGAGGTAAGAAGCGAGAGCATCATCGTATCGCCGACACGGTAGACAGGCGCGTCCGGCCGCAGGAGCACCGTCTCTTCCGACCACTGGCCTTCGTAGAAGAATTCCTGCCCGGCGGTCGCGCCGGTTGCGTCGCGCGCCTCGACGTACAATGAGAGGTAGGGGGTCTGCGGCGTGAAACGCACTTCCGCCAGGCCGTATTTGCCGGTTTGCGCAGTCACACTCTCATTGGTGTCGCGGATGAACGCCGTCACATCCGCCTGCGCCGGGGAGCCGTCAGGATAGCTCGTCATCACGTAGAGGATGTTCTCGACGCCGGCAATCGGCTGCCCGCCTTCGAGCACGGCGTTGATGACGAGCGCCCCCTGCGCCACCGGCAACGACAGCCGCCCGACTTCGGTGTGCTCGGCCTGGTCGGTGACGGCGGCCTCGATGTAGAAGCGCCCGCCGCCGCTTTCCAGCTCGCTGCCCGCGATGTAGTCCGGCAAGTCGAAGCTGAACGCAAAGACGCCGGTTTCGTCCGTTGTCCCCTCCAACGTCACCGCGACGACGCGCTCGAAGTCGAAGGTATACCCTTCGATCTTCACCATGCCATCCGTCACGTCTTTGCCGAAGAAATACGCGGCCTTGAGCGAGCCTTCCACCCGGTCGCCGGGGCGGTAAAACGTACGATCGGTGGTCAGGTTCACATCGAACTTGGGGAGGACGTAGTGTTCGACGGTGACAGTTTTCTCGGAAGAGGTGTTGCCCAACGTCGCCGTGAGTTTGTACGGGCCGGTGTTGACTTCACTGGCAAGCTGGAAATCCACCGATGCGATGCCATAGTCAGATGCAGTCAGTGTCTTGCGGAAGACGGTGTTGCCCTTGCCGTCGGCGACGGTCACTTCAAGGCTCTGTCCAGCGGCGGGACGCAGATCGAAGGCGCCCAAAGCCAGCGCGCGGATGTGGATGATCTGCCCCGGCTGGTAAAGCGGCTTGTCGGTGGTCAGCAGGATGCGATAGTCTCGCTCGACCGTCACGGCCTGTTCCAGCGTGTCGGAACCGAGGCTCGATTTCGTCTCGACGATGAGCGTTTGCTGCGGTTCGACGTCCTCCGGCACGGCAAAAGCGACATCGACGTTGCCCGCCGTGTCCGTCTTTCCCTTGAAGAGCACCTTCGCGCGCCCACCGTCTGCTGGGCGCATGCGCACCTCAATCTCAGCATCGGGCAACGGGGTCGCGTCGCGGCTATCGCGCACGACGACGCGCATCGCTGCCGTGCTGCCGGGGACCAGACTGCTCTGCCCAAGCACGATCGTCTCGTGCTGGCTGAGCGTTTCGGGGAGTCGTTCGTAATAGACCAGCAGGGCAATCAGGCCGCCGGTCAGAATGATCAAGCCAAGAACAAAACTGATGACTAACCAGGTTTTTCGGGACATAAGGAACCTCCTTCGTAATGCGTGACACGTGATTCATATAACTGATGATAAGACGTTCTGGAGAAAAGAGAAGTTCCACAGAACAAAAGAGACGCTGCTAAGCAGCGTCTCTCCGATCAGTCTTTGACAAACCACCTAACCACCCAACATCACATCCGCCACCACCGGCATGTGGTCCGAGGGATAACGCTTGCCGTCCCAGCGATCGGCGAGGGTAGCATGCCGCAGGACGCGGACGCCTTCGCTCACGAAAATGTAGTCGATGCGGTCGCGCAGTTCACCGGTAAAGGCATGGAACGTACATGACGGGCCGTGATGTGGTGCCGCCGACTGGGTTTTAGCATCCCACAGGCGGAATGGGATTTCGTCAGCATCGCCCGTCAGCAGTCGGTAGGCGGGCGCACGCTCATCGCAGTTCAGATCACCCACCACGATGACCGGTACCATACCCATACCCGCCCGCGTGAGCGCGTCCTTCAGTAGCAACCGGGCGCTCTCTTTCCGGGCCACCTTCCCTCTGTGATCGAAATGCGTGTTGTAGAAGAGGAATGTGGTATTCGTTGCGGTATCCAAGAACTGCGCCCAGGTTGTAATGCGGATGCAATCCGCATCCCATCCCAGACTGCCGGGGATGTCCGGCGTCTCAGATAGCCAGAACGTCCCCTGGTCCAGCAGCGTGAGTCGCACGCGACGGTAGAAAATCGGGGCGAACTCGCCCTTGCGCGCGCCATCGTCACGTCCCACGCCTACCCAGTCAAAATCAGGCAAACGCGCGACCAGATCGTCTACTTGATCGGGCAGCACTTCTTGCAACCCCACAATATCCGGCTGATGCAGGTGCACCATGCTGGCAGCCAAATCCTTGCGATACGGCCAGGCGTTCGGCCCATCGTGTGAGATGTTCAAGCGAATGTTGAAAGACATGACGCGAATGGTGGGCAAAGAAGGTAACGTCGTTTCCATACAATACCTCGCAGACGTGTCAGGTTTTGGAAACCTGACACGTCTGAATGATCTATCAAAACGTCAAATCACACGCGCCTGCGGAACAGGCAACTTCCTGGGCCGCTGTAGTCAGATCTTTGTCCTCATAGCGCCAGATTTTCGAGAAATCAATCGTCGGGAAGGCGGCAACCCTCTGCTGGTATTCCTCTTCGGAAATCTCCACATAGGGCATCTGGTCGTACTGCGCATCAAAGGCTGGGAGGAACGTCATTCCATTAATCCGACTTTGGTTTTCCCACACCCATTTGATCACATCCAGAACCTCGTGCGGATGATAAGTGATCGTCACGCTTGGATTGTGCTCGGTCCAATAAGTTTTGTTCTGCAACCAGTATTCGCACTGTTCGATGGCCGAGCGCATAGTGCGTGTGATCGCTCCCTCCGGCGACATGACCGGAAAATGTACGACCCACGTGTCGGCAGTTTCCGGCGTCTGTCCATTTTCCGGATTCATCGGCACGCCTGCATCCTGAAGCACTTTGTAGATCGGTGTGAATGTGCTCACACGTACGTTACGCACGTAGTATTTCGCCCAGCGCGCGTGAATCCCGGATGAGCAATCCAGCAGCAGCGAAGAATTGCCTGAGGGTTTGACACACGTCGCCGCTACCGACTGGTTGATGTGCAACTGCGCCGAAATCTGACGGTTCGTTTCGATAACCACCTGCTGCAAGCGCGCCTGCACTTCAGGGTCTCTGGCAATCGCGCCATCTAGCTGGCCATTGAGATCGACACCGAGAAGACGCTCTTCCTCACAGTTTTGCTGCCACTGCGGGCGCAGGCCAGGGAAAAAAGTCGCCATTGATTGCACCGTGCCGATGATGGTCGCCAATTCGACTTTATCGCGCAGGCTTTCGTAGGTATCTTCAGCACGCACCACAGCGCTCGATAGATTGCAGAATTCCCAGGGACGCAGGATGATTTCACCGCACGGGTTTGTGCCGAACTCGGCAAGCGCCCGGCGCTCTGGGCGGGCGTCGATAGCCGCCTGGCGGTTGAAAATGCCCGGTTCACCGCGCCCGGTGTCCACCATATCCAGGATATAGTGCGCGACTTCGGCCTGGGTCAGCCGGCGTTCTGGCCACACCGCCGAGTTGTTAGCATTCCAACGCTGGCTGTTTTCCCGCCAAAAGTCACCATCCTTACAGGTCTTCATTTCCATATCGTCTTGGTCGAATAGCGCAATCATCGCCGTGCGGCGCACGCCACCAGAAACTGCCGCCCCGCCGATCGCGCACATAATGTCGTGAGCATCCAGGGCACGCAGAAAGCTACCCTGACGTGCCAGGATGCGCGCGCGGGTGAATTCCAGCATCTTGCGCAGCGGTTCCGGCCCCGAAGCACGCCCGCCCTTGATGCGCAATGGCGCCCCCGCCGGACGCACGAGCGAGAAATCAAACTGCACATCGCCACCCTCGAACCACGTCTCCAAACCAAAGCGCAGCGCGTCGGCCCACCCCTCAGCAGAATCTTCGATCACATAACGGGCTGGTGTGAAGTTCAACTGCCGCTGGATGCGCGGAAAATTCTCCACATAACGGCGCTCCACGGAATAGCCCACGCCGCAGCCACTCATTGAGATAATCAACGCTTCCACGAAAGAATCCACACTTTCTACAGGTTGATAAGAACAGTTGTAAATAGCAATATTGTTGCGGCGCGCGGCTGGCCCCGCCATCGCCAACAAACGCATCGACGGCATCGCACGCATATCAAGGATAGCCTGGCGGAGACGTGTATAGGTCTCAGGGGGTAGGCGGTATTCGGAAAGCTCCTTGAGAAAATCGACCGCACGATCCACAGTTTCGACCCAGGTCTCGCGCCGGCCCAACTCGTAATTGAAGCGCGAGTATTTATCGTAGAATTGGAATTTCTGGAGATCCGTCGGGAAATACTTATCTGATTCGGCAAATGCTGCGCGCACACTTTCAGGGATTGGACGCGTCAGGCGCAACTTGGCGCGTTCAGCACGATAGAGAATATAGTGCTTGGCAGCTTCATACTCGCCCGCTGCCAACAGTACCATCTCGACGATATCCTGAATTTGCTCAACAGTCGGCTGCTCGTATTTCGCGGCGACGATATTGACAACTTGCTTCGTTAACTCACCTGTAGAGATCACAGGCCGCCGGCTCAGGCTATTAAAACAACGCTTCAGCGCCGTCTCAATGCGATCGGCATCGAAAGCGACGACTCGCCCATCCCGCTTCACTATCGTCTCTGGAACATTGATCTGCACATCTTTATCCACGTAATCCACTTGCGGCTGCAACATAACAGTACCCTCCTAGGATCGATGATATATTGTATTTGCGAGGTTGGTATAGAAACAAAAAGCAATGCTTTTCGCATTACTTTTACAATTTATATTTAAGACACCCATATGTAGGGATTTACATCTATACTACCACAAGATACAGGGGCGTCAACTTCGTTTTTGTAAGTTAAATATGATAAATAAGACTTTAAAAGAGCCAAGTGTAATCTGGGAATGGCTGTTTCAAATGCGAGGCTAACAGGATACCACAAAACGGGAAATGTGAAACCGGCAAATACGATAGCGCTAATTGCTTAACTGGCAATGCGTAGTATACTTAGGCCGCGTTTCTATCTTAATACTAACCAAACTGCTACACAATCGCCATGAAATGCTAACAAACAAACCACAAACTTGTGTTATGCTATGTCTAGGAAATGCTATCTTAGCAAGAGGTTAGAAACGAGCTTAGATGTTTAGCAAATTGGAACGCGCATTGGAAAAACTGAGCACTCGCAGCATAAAAATTTCTGTGGTGGTCGTTTCCATTGTGTTAGCAGAGCTGATTGTCGCGGGAACAGAATACCTACTCCATGGATCGATCCAGGCCGAGTCGGTTATTCGCGCCTTCTTCATCACACTCCTTATTTCCGGTGCTATGACTAAACTCCACGCTATCTTCGTCGACCGTCTACGCCAGATCGAAGTCGCGCTACGTAAAAGCGAAGCGGAAAATCGCGCCATTTTACAAGCGCTTCCTGATGTTATGTTTCAACTCTCCCTGGACGGTCGTTTTCTACAGTATCACGCAGCAAAAGATGATGATCTTTGGCGCCCACCAGAAGAGTTTATGAACAAATCAGTTTACGAAGTCTTCTCTCAGACAACTGCAGACCAGATTATGAGTTGCATAGACAACGCGATACACACACAACAGATGCAGGAGTATGAATATGAGCTTCCGCATCCAGATGGATCACGCCATCATGAAGCGCGTTTGGTTAAACTCAACGGAGATAAGGTGTTGGTTATCCTCCGCGACATCAGCGCGCAGAAGGCCGCAGAAGCAGCCCTATGCGCTGAGCGTAACTCGTTGACAAAACGGGTCGAGGAGCGCACGGCAGCCCTCTACGCCGCTAATGCACAGCTTCTCCAGACCCTCCAGGCACGGGACGAGTTCTTGTCCAATGTCAATCACGAACTGCGCACGCCGTTGACTCCGATCCTGGCGTTTGCTGATTTGCTCCAAAACGAACACTACGGGCCACTAAACAGTCATCAGAAACAAATCAGCGCCAATATCAAGAAAAGTGCGCAATATCTACTGGAACTCATCAACACCATTCTCGATTTTTCGGATATCAAAGCCGGAAAATTGACGTTGGAGATTGAGCCATTTGATGTCAATGCCTTCTGCCGGGGCAGCCTTCGCCAGATCGAATCTGCCGCGCGGAAAAAAGACTTGCGCATCTCATGCACACTAGACAGCAATGTCAGCACCATCGAGGCCGATCCACGCCGCGTGAAACAAATGTTGAATCATCTTCTGAGTAACGCCGTTAAGTTCACGCCTGACGGCGGGGCTATCGGACTGGACATCAGTGGTGATACCGCAACGCGAACGGTCCACTTTACAGTGTGGGACACGGGCATCGGCATTGATGCGGCACACCTCTCACAACTCTTCCAGCCTTTCAGGCAAATCTCAAGCGCTCTGACCCGCAAACACGAAGGCGCCGGTATAGGGCTGGCGTTAGTGCGTTATCTGGCAGAACTGCACGGCGGTTCCATAGCCGTCGAAAGCCAGGTTGGACAGGGAAGCCGTTTCACGATTTCGCTGCCGTGGAACATCCCCCCTGCGCAAGCCGAGACAGAGGGGCAGCCTGAGCCGGCCACAGTGGTAACGCCGCTGCCCGAAACAGACGAGAAGCCACTCATCCTGGTCGCCGAGGACAATCCAATGAATCTCAAGGTCCTCTGTCATATGCTCAACATGGCCGGGTACGCCACCATTATGGCCGAAGACGGCATAACGGCAGTTGAAGCGACGCGCCAACATCGTCCTGCCCTGGTGCTGATGGATATTCAGATGCCCGGCATAAATGGACTGGAAGCCACACGCCGCATCCGTGCCGATAGTGAAGTGGGCGATACGCCGATTATCGCAGTCACAGCGCTGACTATGCCCGGCGACCGCGAGCGCAGCTTCGAAGCTGGCGTCAATCAATATCTCAGCAAACCTATGGATATGCAGCAGTTGCTCACAATGATTGGTGACATACTAAATCGATCGCCGGAAAGCGAAACCCAGATAACCAACGAGGATGACGCACAGGACACGTAAAATCAGCCGGGTCTGGGACCAGCACGCTACGAGAAAGAGCACAACACACAGCACCCCAAACTAAAGAAGGGCCTCCCTGATAACACCGGTCAGACTTCCAAGCCCAACCCCACCCGTGCCAGATTGAACACCTTGAAGGGCATCCGTCCCACATCGACGTCGAGTTCAGCCTTATCGCACACGGTGGACGTATTGGCAACATCGATGCGCGGCTTCAGCGCCAGGAGCGCGCGCTCCAACGCAGGGGCATCCAGGCGCGCCATCAGCCCCTCGATCTCACCCATCAACGCACGGGCGGCTGCGATCCGTTCTTCAGTCTCCTGCGCCTTTTCGCTGCTGATCAGCCCGACCTCACGCTTGAGCCGGTTTAGCCGGAAGCCAGCCTCGTAGGTGACCTCTGCAATAGTATCGCGGTCCATCCAGCGCGTCTCGTAAGAAAGGATGTGTTTCCAGGTAGGCTGCAGCAGGAGTTGGCGATGGTCTTCCAGCGTCTCCGCGTGACGGATGTAGCCCACTTCGGCAGCGTGCTCGTAGGCGCGGCTGCCGGGATCGAGGAAGGGCGCGAGCGGCGACGTGAACGGGATCAGCCGACCGTCATCGAAGCGCGTTAAAAGCGCGCGGCAGTAATCGACCGTTTCCAGCGCCGAGGCCGGCGTTTGCTGCGCCAGCCCGATCATAAAGAAAAGGTCAAAGCGCCGCGCTCCCGCGTCGAGACACGCCGCAATCGTCTCTTCGATGCCGTGGTTGGAATACCCCTTGCCCGAAGCGCGCCGCACTGCCGGATCGTGCGACTCCGGGGAGAATTCCACCAGGAAATTTGGCAGCGCCGCCGCCAACTCCGCGACATAGGCCCGGTCTACGGGATAGAAGAACTCCACGATGACCGCACCGTCGAAGCCCTGCACGGCGCGGAAAAAGCGCCGCGCGTAGTCCAGCCCCGGCTGCCGCAGGTCGCCCAAGATAAAGACCGGCGCGCGGCTCAACTTCCCCATCCGTCGCACATCTTCCGCCAGCTTCTCCGGCGAACGATACGCTGGCCGCTGTCGCCCGGAAAGACGCCGCCCCGCGAAGGCTGAACCGCCACAGATCGTACACTGCTGCGTGCAGCCCTTCACCGTCAGCGCCGCCATAATCGGATATTCCAGCCAATGACTGAACGGCGCGTAATTGAGCAAATCGCGATCGCGAACCACCGACCTGACCATCGTGTGATAATCCAGGATGAGATGATCCAAGTCCCGTGGAACGTACGTCAGCGGGTTGACGTGAACTGCGCCCACCCGGTCCTTCCACGTCAGGTTAGGAACATCGGCAGGCGCAGTCCCGGCGACAATATGGTGCAACAATTGCTCTAAGGGATGCTCGGCGGAATCGCCGCGCAGTACGTAATCGACGAAAGGATAACGGATCAACTCTTTATGAAAATACGTTGCGGAGTAGCCACCAAAGATGACGGGCACATCCGGTTGGTAGGTTTTAGCCAAACGGGCTACTTCCAGCGCGCCGTGCGCGTGCGGCAGCCAGTGCAGGTCGATGCCGAACGCGCGCGTCTCGACGGTTTGCAGCAGCCTCTCCGGCTCGAAACGCGCCGAGCGCACCATCCGCGCCGCCAGATTCGCAATGCGCACCCGGAATCCGACCTGTTGCGCGTGCGCCATCAGCGTGGCAAAACCGATGGGGTACATATCGAAGACCGGCGTCGAGGGTACCAGGTCCGAAATCGGCCCCCACAACGTCGCGCGCTCGCGGAAATCGTAGACGCTCGGCGCATGCAAAAATACCAAATCGTACATGCCACCTCCTCATAATCACCAGAGGAAGTATAGCACAACATTAGAAATCTATTAGAAAAATCGCGCGCTGCCCGAATTTTCTTGACCATGATTTATTATATGCTACAATAATGATGTTACTCGTTAGAGGATGAAAGACGAGATGGTAAAAATAATAATGTGGAAAACAAAACTCAGGGGGTAAATAGATATGGCTTTGTTGAATGATGAAATTGTAAAAAATGTGACCGAAATGCTGGCGGAGCTCGCCAACGATGTACGACTCGTCGTCTTCACAACTGAGAACGGTTGCGAATACTGCAAGGAAATCGTGCAATTGGCCGAAGAAGTTGCGGCGACTTCGGCCAAGCTAACGACCGAAGTATACGACTTCGACACCACGCCCGATAAAGCTGCCGCGTACAACGTTACGATGGCTCCGGCGATGGTAATTATCGGCGAGCGCGACTACGGGCTGCGCTATTACGGCATCCCCTCGGGGCACGAGTTCTCGACGCTGTTGTACGCCATCCAGCGTGCCAGCCAGGGGGAACCGGACCTTGACCCACCAACGCTCAGCTACCTGAAAGGGCTAACCGAGCCGGTCGGCATCCAGGTCTTCGTCACCCCCACCTGCCCGTACTGCCCGCGCGCGGCCATCCTGGCCTACGACATGGCTGTGGCAAGCGACAAGGTCGCCGCCGCCGTCGTCGAGTCGATGGAGTTCCCAGACCTTGCCAATCGCTTCAACGTGATGGGCGTGCCGCTTAGTGTTATCAACGATACCAGCCGGGTGGAAGGCGCAGCCCCACCAAATATGATCGTCGACGCGATCAAGACGGCGCTGGCCTAGCAACACGCAACGCAAAACCGCGCAGCCGTACAGTGCGCACACAAAACCAATTCCAAGCCCGGCGCACCTTGCCGGGCTTGGTGATAAAACAACAGGGAGGAAATGCAATGTTTGACTTCACGCTCAGTCCCGAGTCGACCAAAACCGAAATCAGCGGCGGGATGTACGATGTCGTCATCATCGGCGCGGGGGCGGCAGGATTGACGACCGCTATCTACACCGCGCGCGATGGGCTGAAGACGCTGATCCTGGAACGCGAGAGCGCCGGCGGCCTGGCAGCAACTACCGAAATGATCGAGAACTATCCGGGATTCCCGGATGGCGTCAACGGCGCAGAACTGCTCGACCGGTTCCGCCAACAGGCGGAGCGTTTCGGCGCGGAGATCGTCGAGTTCGACGAAGTGGTCAAGGTCAACCCGATCAAAGCAGGCGAGATCGAGGTTCACACCGAAGGTGGTCAGGTCTACACTAGCAAAACCGTGGTCGTCGCCACCGGCAGCCAGCCGAAGAAACTCAACGTCCCTGGAGAAAAGGAGTTCTACGGGCGCGGTGTATCGTACTGCGCCACATGTGACGGGCCATTCTTCAAGGACAAGAACGTCGTCATCATCGGCGCGGGCAACTCTGGCCTTCAGGAAGGGCTACAAGTCCTCGAATATGCGAAGCAGGTCACCTTCCTCGAATTCCTGCCCTATACGCGTGCCGAGCAAATCCTGCAGGATCGCGTCAAGAACCATCCCAAGAGCACGCTTCTGTTCAACCAGCAGGTGACAGCCATCCAGGGCGACAAAACTGTGACCGGCGTCGTCGCGGTGGACCGGGAGACCAAAGAAGAACACGTCTATCCCACCGACGGCGTCTTCATCTACGTAGGATACTCGCCCTACAGCGCATTCGTGGCCGACCTGGTGGAAACCAACAAGTGGGGTTACATCGTCGCAGATGAGAAGATGCGGACGAAAGTGGCTGGGCTATACGCAATCGGCGACGTGCGCGCCGATAATCCAGCCCAACTCAGCGTCTCTGTGGGCGATGGCGCAAAAGCAGCCCTGGCAATCCGCGACTTCATTTTGGAACTATAAGGAAGATCTATGAAACCCAACATCGGCGACGGCGAGCGGCTCATCCGCGTGATTCTCAGCATTTACGGGATGCTCCTGGGCTTTCTCTTCATCCAGGGCGTCGTGGGCATCATCCTGGGCATTCTGGGATTGATTGGCTTCGCAACCGGCGCATCGGGTTGGTGCGGCATCTACACACTGATGGGCAAATCCACCCTCAAAGCCACACCTGAAGAACCGGAGCAACCAACGACAGAGAGTGAAGAGGTAGAAGACAGCCAACCGGACGAGGTTGTCGATTCTGCAGCGAAGAACCGACTGTCAGACTAGCGACTACCTGACAACTCCCCAGGAGGGCACTTATGTTGATCAAAGACACTTCTGAAGTTCCGGCACAAGTTGTGCAGGAAGGCATTGACCTTCGCTGGCTCATCGCCGAAAAGGAGAACGCGCCGAACTTCGCCATGCGCGTCGTCACCATCCAGCCCGGCGTCGTCTTCACGCCACACCACCATCCCTACGAACACGAGATCTACGTGCTCGAAGGCACAGGCGTCGTCACAAATCCCGACGGCGACGTGGGTGTGATGCAGCCGGGCGTTTTTGTCCTTGTCCCGCCAGATGAGATTCACGGCTACCGGAATACGGGCGATCAGCCCCTCAAATTCATCTGTGTCATTCCCTTGCAAAATTAGGGATTAGAACTCAATCACGAATTGTCACGCATTCACACCAATTTTGATTTCTATTCGTGAATATTCGTGCAGATTCGTGGTTTGTTTTTCAAGGAGCGAACAATGAAAAACGTACAAGTCACCTGGACCGGCCCGGGGATGCGCCTGGTCGGCGACGTCGAAGATGGACCCAGCATCCTTCTGGACTCCAGTCACCCAGAATATGGCACGCATAGCGGTCCCGGTCCCATGGAGCTGTTGCTTCTCGGATTGGCTGGCTGCACAGCGATGGACGTGATTTCGATTATGGCGAAGAAACGCCAGCCGATGACCAACTTGCAGATCAAAGTGCAGGCAGAGAACGCGGACAAGCATCCCAAAATCTGGACCAAAATCCACCTGGAGTACATCGCGTACGGAGAAGGCATCAGCGAAACGGCGCTGGAACGTGCCATCGAGTTATCCGAATCGACCTACTGCTCGGCCAATGCGATGCTGAGCAAGGCCGCCGAAATCACCCACAGCTATCGCATCGTCGAAGCTGCGAATCCAAACAAACCAGGCACAATAACCGAATAATTCCATGGCGAAGGTAGGCGACCGGAGATTAACTCACCTTCGCCGGGACAACGACTGATCCAAACATAACTTTCTAAACGTTTATACGCTTTCAAGGGAGCCGGAGCAATTTAGTTTCATACGCACGGATCAGTAAAGATGAAAGAAAAACTGGTTCGCTTTATCAAAGAAGATGGCCTGACCGTTCTGATCGTCGTTTTGATCGTGGCGGTCTACGCTTACCTGCGCACGCCGGGAGACGAGTTCGCTTCGTTGAGTGAGTTTGATGCCCGGCTCACTGCAGGACAGCCCACCATCGTCGAATTCTACGCCAACAATTGCAGCATTTGCCTCCTCAACAAACCCAAAGTCGATCAACTGGAACGCGACCTGGCAGGGCAGGCGACTGTGGTGCGCCTCAACGTGAAGGACAACGTCGGACTGGCGTTGGCGTCCCGTTGGGGCGTAGCCGGCATACCGGCATTCTTCGTCCTGGATGGTGCGGGTAACGTGATCTATGCACGCGCCGGAGCACCGAACATCGAAGCCCTCAAAGCCGCCGCCGCCACCGCACAACCTTAAATTCTAGAAGGCCTTTTTGGTTCCGGTTTATCCGGGTTAGGAGCGTCGTGCAATGGACGAGAGGCCGTTCCCCGTGTTGGTCCCGGGGTTACCGGTAACGCCCTCTTCCCCCCTGGCGCGGTACCGTGCGGCGACGCCGGCAGGATTCTCGCGCGCGGCGCTGGCTGATTTCACTGCGCCCGGAGACCTCGTCCTCGAGTTGGGCATCCACGAGGGCACGTACATCCGCGAGGCACTGGACTTAGGACGGCGCGTTCTGGGGCTCAATGTCAATCCACTGCCCCTGCTCTGGATCGACGACGCGCTGCAACCGGCCTCGTTGGCTGAGGTACAGACGGCTTTCACGCGACTCGGCGATCTTCCCAAAGGCGCGCAGCCCTTCAGCGCGCATGCCCGCGACCTTTATCGCAGTCGCTGCCCCACCTGCAAAGCTGACGGCGTGGCGGAGTGGTTCGCCTGGGATCGTGACGCAAAAAGCCCCTTCGCCAAGCGCGTACACTGCTCCAAGTGCGCCGAACCCCAGGAGGGCAAGGTGGACACGCGTGACCACGCCCTCCTCGAACAGTTCAGCCCTCACTCCGGCCCGGCCTATCACATCGCGTTGGGCCGCGCAGCCGCACTTAACGATCCCGTCCGCGAGCGCGCCGCCGAGCTCGTCACGCTCTACACGCCGCGCAACCTGAGTTTGCTGATGGACATTATCCACCGGTTGCCCCAAGCCGCCCCCACCCCGGCTATTGAACGCGCGCTCGCGCTACTCGTCCTAGAAGCCCTGAATTTGGGCAGCAGCCTGGTTCCCTACAACGAGCCTGTCACCCGCCCGCGCAGTCTACGACCACCGGCGCGTTTTCTCGAAAACAATGTCTGGATGGTGATGGAAAAGGCACTCAAAGGCTACAGCACGCACACGACCATCCCATGTGGTGTAGCCATCGACGCGCCGGTCAGCGACACGGCAGTGGAGGCCGCATTGACGGCACTGCAAGAAAGTCAGCCAGGCACGTATTTGCTTCTATCGCAACCATTGCGTACCGTCGCGCCGGCCATCCCAACGGATTCCATCGCTGCACTGTTACTCCACCCTCAACCACCGGACGCCACCTTCTGGGCACTCTCGGCGCTTTGGGCTACATGGCTGTGGAAAGACGTTTCACATCCTGCGATGCACACCTTCTTGGGGCGTCGCCGCCTGGAGTGGGAGTGGTACCGCCGCAGCCTGACGGTAACGCTCAAACGCCTGGAACCTCTGCTCAAACGCGGTGCGCCACTTCTCGTCGTGCTGCCGGAGGATGAACGGACAATACTGGCACACATCATCGCGGCCACCGCGCAGGCCAGATTGCGCCTGAACCGTTGGATTGCCTGCCCGCCTTGGGGATACCGGCTGGCATTCCACTGCAATGGCTCGGTTGCCGCACACACAACAGGGGATCAGCCACTTCTCAAGGTCTTGCAGCGGCGCGGCGAACCGGTACAGAAAGGACTCCTGGAGGCCGTCCACCTCATCAACGCCGGCAAAGATGCGCCGGAGCATGTGGACACGCTGCCGCTCATGAGCCAAGACCCGGCCTTCACGTTCCTCACGCCGCAGACGATGTGGATCACCACACCAACGAAAACGGCCAAACCGCTGGCGGACCGCGTTGAAGAAAGTGTGCTACGCCTGCTGCAATCACAGGAGGTATGGACGCACGCTGCACTGGAAAGCGCTGTCTACGCGCACTATTGTAACGAGCTTTCGCCCGAACCAGCGCTGGTTGCGGCTTGCATTGATGCGTACACAAACGTCGATGCGCAGAATATGCTACAGTTGCGCGCTGAGGATATGCCGGCGGCGCGCGGCGCCGAGACGCGCCAGATACGCGGGCTGCTGCGCCAATTGGGAGAGCGGCTGCACTTCGATGTGAGCCAGGATAAAGCCAGGAACATTGTGTGGGCTGACGCCGGGACACCGGCGTACCTATTCCGCTGCACGACGACGGCAGCATTGGGGCCACATCTACTTGCCGCGCAGCCGCCGACGCCGGCGCGCCGCCACCTGGTGCTCCCCGGAGGACGAGCGGCGCTGGCGGCCCTCAAACTCAAGCGCGATCCACGTCTGCAACAGGCGGTCGAACGCGACCACTGGGTCTTCATTAAATTCCGTCATCTGCGGCGCATGGCCGCCGAGATCAACCGGCGCTCCGATATCGAAGTCTACCTGGGACTCGATCCGATTGTCGAACAGGCGCAAGTGCAGATACCTCTACCGTGGCAATGAGAAAGGTAGACGGTAAACAGTAGACGGTAGACGGGTGGAGAGCTAGTCTCCCTGTCGGGGTTAACAAAAACGGCCCTCACGAGACATGAGGGCCGTGATATTAAGCTCGTAGTGGAGCCAAAGTGCACGGCAAATGCTTTAGATTTGGAATCCGCCGCGCGCGGGAATGATCTTTTGCTGGTACCCCTGGATATACCCCAACAGGCGATGCTTTAAATTTAGCCACAATTCAGAAGCCAGGAAATCCTTGATGATCTGTATATCCTCACTTACAAAGCCCATGCTGATCTGTGGCCATGCGCCGTAGAGTGTGTACCAGGCATCACTCAACTGAAGCCCCGCATCCTGCAAGATGGTGGGGAACTCCTGCGAGATAAACGCGAAGTACTTTTTTTCGTGTCCAGGCTTGATGTCCCAAGTCATCATCAATTTAACCGGCGCATTCATCGTACACCTCATCCAGGGAAAACTGTTGAACGTCCCTGGGCCGTGGCCTCACGGCCCAGGGATTATCAACTGTGCTACTGATGGTTTCTGAGCACCAACGGCAAGTAGATGTAGTGATCCTCGTCAGGCGCTCGGATGGTGAAGGTGACCTCGACGAGCACGTCGCCTTCATCCGCATCGTTGCTGAGGACACGCAACCACGCGGTGTAGACACCCTCAGCAAGGCCAGTTGGATCGAAGTAGACGTTCACATCCGTGCTTGCGCCGGGCGCGGTCACTTGAGGCCAGATCACCGTGTCAGGATCAGGATCGTCACTACCAACCGCGATCCTCAACCAGGTGGCCTCAGTCGGTGTCATTACCTCAGCGTTCCAGAACAGGTTAGCGTCGCCCTCGTTACTTACCGTCAACGTATCTTCAATCACGGTCGTCGAGCCCTCACTAGCTGACTTAGCAAAGCTTGTGGGTGCCAACACAAGCTCCGGATAGTAGGCGATCTGATACCAAACTGTCGTAGTATTACTGGAAGTCAGCGGCGCCTCGTCTGTCCTACCCTGAGCCTGATTTAGAATCGAGTCACCAGCGCTCAAACCTGTCAAGACACTCACGTTAATGACGATCTGACGGCTTTCACCGTTCGCCAAGTCGCCAAGCTGGCAAGTGACCGTGCCACCGGCAACCTCACCGGTATGGACACAGCCTGCAGAGGCAGAGTCGAACGAGGTATAGGTGTCCAGGACATCGGTAATTGCCACATTGTGCAGTAGACCGCCGCCGGTGTTGGCATAGGTGATGGTATAAGCAACCGTATCATTGACGGCCTGTACCACCTCGGGGACAGCCACTTTCGTCAAGGTGAGTTGGGGATTCAGGATTGTCGTGTTGACCGGAGCGCCCTGATCTGTCTCAGATGGAAGCAGCTTCTGCCAGGCTGTGGTATTCTCAATCGTGTAGTCCGAGTTTACGGCAGTTTGCCCGCCTGTCCCGGCATTGACGGTCGCATAAATGAACACGTCGCCGGTCGTATCGACAGGCACCTCGCCGATCGTCCAGGACACCAGGCCCGCGTCGTGCGTACAGGCAGGATCACAACCAGCAAAGGTAAGTTGCGCGGGCAATTGATCTTTGATAATCACATTGTAGGCGGAGTCGGTGCCGTCGTTCTCGTAGGTGAGTGTGTAGGTGATCAAATCCCCTGGCGCGACTGGATGGGAAGGAACGGCAACCTTATCCACATGCAGCCATGGCCGCGCGACGCGCGTGACGAGGGGTTCTTGGATAGGGCGAACGGGGATGTCGTCGGCCGAAGTCACGGTCGAGTTTTCCAGATTCTCGCCCTCAGCGCTCGCATTCACCGATCCCCAGATCAAGAAATGACCACTACCATTTGCTATCAACGCATCACATGACCAGACTGCATCACCTCCTCCACCACCCGATGGAGGCGTGAAAACCCACGCGGATTGGCATCCACCCTGCAACGCAGAGTATCCTTCATAGACAAAGTCAATGGGCAAGGTGTCTGTAATCAGCGCGTTTAACATAGGACTGGGAGACGTATTTGTGTAATAGATCGTATAGGTGAGTGTGCGCCCGGGGAACGCCGTAATGGGCGTTGCGGACTTGGTGGTGGCAATGCTACTCTGCCACGTGTACTCAACTTCTTCCTGCTCCGTGGTTTGATCGGATGTCAGATTTACAGTATTCATGTAAGAGATAGAATTTTCCGCGACGGTCATCTGGAGCAAAAGTGTAACGATCTCGCCAACACCCAGCTCCCCCAGAGATTGGGTTGCGTAGGTCCCGTCGCCAGAAAGGATCCAACCGAAGGATTCATTTTCCTGAGTCCTATACTCCAGATACGGACCCCACGTATCGGTAATCACGCTCCCTGTAGCTGTATAGGTTCCCTGGTTATGTACGCGAATCTCGTAAGGGAGAACCTGTCCTACTCCAGGCGCAACCTGTGGCCCGGTCTTCTCCAGCACGAGCACTGGACGATCCAGGACCATCGAGATATCAGCCTGTTTTGCTTCGGCGCCGGGGCTTTCCAGCAGCGCAGACGCCGTCAAAGGTCCAAAAAGATCATAGGGCAGCGGGGCCTTCACGCGCAAATTCACCGTCAGCGTGTGATTGACGCCCGTATTCGGCACAACATCGTCGAAGACGTTATCTGTGCCAGAACACGGCGTCAGCGGGGTTGAAGAAACGAACTCAACGTAGGGACCGTAGTCCAGGGTCAGCGCTACCGTTGACGTCACCGCTGAACCGGTATTGCTGTACACCACCGTGTAGACGATGTCCTCATCAGCGTGAACGTGTTCCGGTCCATACAGCGCCAGATTGAGATTGGCCGCCTGCAAGGCTACCGTCCGGGTGATTGTGTGCAACGGAATTTCAGTACTCGACCATGATAGATTGTTCGGAAGTTCGTAGACACCATCAGGAATCAGGTCTACCACCTCCATCGTCAGGTCAATCGTGCCACCCGAATCGCTGAGATCACCCACGTTCCACACCAACTGCCCGGCAGATTGCTGCGCAGGTGCCGGGACGGCAGCAACAAAACTGGACAGGTCGGTATCGAAGGTATCGGTCAACACCACATCCTGATAGTTGAACTGTATACTCGTGTCCTCGTAAGACAACGTGTACGTCACCAAGGATCCAGGGCCAACGTTAGTTTGCCAGGGTGTTTTGTCGACAGCTAACCCCAACACAGACAAACAGCCAACCTCAGGATCGGCGCTACAAGCTGTCGATGGGATCGCCATCGGAATCAGGTTGTAGTGCCGCTCGCCGGGGACATCGCCTGGCATACTGGTGTAATCGACAGCATAGAAGTTGTTGGCCAGTGGGGCACCTGGGATAGCCGTTTCAAGAATTTCCACATAGTATTCGGCAGAATAAGTCGTCCCAGGGAAAACGACGTCCAATTCCCAACACAACAAGTTATCACCGGCCTCCGGTTCCACTAGACGATTCGGAAAACCGCTGCTGTAAGCAATTTCTATCGATGTATTCAGCACCAGACCGGTGGGCAACTGATCGCATAGCTCAACCTCATACGCCGGCGCCCTACCGGTATTGCGGAACTCGGACTTGAAGCGCACAAATTGACCTACTTCACGATTGTAAGAATCACCATCGGTGCGCGATGTTTTGAAGTAGTTGAGGTTCCCCAGATAGGGTTGGTAAACGTCCACGCTGGCAGCAACTGCCGC
This sequence comes from Anaerolineae bacterium, assembly GCA_049975385.1. Taxonomy (GTDB): domain Bacteria; phylum Chloroflexota; class Anaerolineae; order B4-G1; family SLSP01; genus DSWT01. The sequence continues at coordinate 39,835 of JBNGDO010000009.1, forward strand.
CAGTGAACTTACCGTTATTCCTGTAGGCGGGCGCCAATTCAACACTGCGCTGTTAGGAGAGGCACGCCAACTCGCAAAGTCAGTGGATGATGTCAAAACCAGATCCCCGTTGTAATCCAGCCCGGTATTGTGGGCCTCATAGATGGCCGTGATGTACCGCGCGCTTTCGGATACCGGCATACTTTCCATAAACCAGCTCAAGCGTTCTTTCGTTAAACCACTGGCTTCGGCGCCTGCAGTAACCGTGACGTCGGTGACAACGGCTCCACCCTGGACGGCCAGCGTACCCGAAATATAATGGAACCCAAGAGGAAGATCGTCCATATAGTACGGACTGAGTAAACTGGTGCCAGTTCCCTGAGTAAAGACGACCGTGTACGTGAGCATCTCACCGATCCGGATATCTGTGCCGGTCGGCAAATTTGAGTGTTTGGAATGAGTTATCCCCGGCAACAGAGGCGTCATCGTTTCTTCGTCGGTATACACACCTTCGTTTGGCACATCGCCCGCGAACGTTTCATAAACAACCTGCGCTCCGTGGGCAAATTCCGTACCAATGGTAAACGTTGAGGGTAACGTCGCCGTAATTACAGCCTGCCAGCTAGCGCCGCCCTCCAAACTGACGGGAACATCCCATGCGACATAGGTGATCCCACCAGCCATGCTGACCGTTCCGGCACCTGCACCGTCGCCGCCGTGCGAGGCATCATACGTTAGCCCTGATCCCAAAGTGGCCGTGAAGACAATGTCGTGAGCCGTAGGGCGCCCGATGCCATTCGCAGCATTGAAGGTCAAGCGCACCTGCTCACCTCCCGCACCGACACCATCCGCGTCCAGGTATACCGGTGTCGCCGCCATACTGATATCTGGAAGAATCGCTCTCACCTGACCGGCAGTATCGTAAGCACCCGTATACTCGACATCTTTTGTTGCACAGCCCGGTGCATCGGCACAATAGCGGATTATGCCTTGCACCCTGAGATTCGTAGTTGAAAGCTCAGTCGAGCCGACGTATTGATACTGCGTGCGAACAGCGTGTACAACCATCGTTATTGCATCGGTACCGGTGATGGTCTCTTGCTCAGGGAAAACGATCAACGCGCCACCAAACCCAACCACATTTCCAGAGCCTTCGAGGGCACGCAGTTGCGTTGTGGTGCCGGTATACATCTCACTCCAGGCCGGGCTGGAACCGATGGGATACAAACCGTCCATCAACACCACACAGGGTGAGGCATCGTAAATCGTCTCATCGGAAATGGTATATACCACCGTTACCGTGACAAGCTCGCCAGCCACAGCCTCGTTAATACCATTGTTAGGTTCTACGATTGACGTAACATTACTTTTATCGATGGTGATAGCGTTAGGCGCCATCGGCGCAGCCAATCCCTGGGCAGTCCCTCCGTGGAAGGACAGCAGGAACAACAGCGCGGCTATCCCGATACAGACCGCGCCAAATCCATACCGCAGACGCTCGCGGTTTGAAACCAAGGACACTTGAACTTCCCTAACCATCGCAACCTCCTCTTAAGCTAAGATTGATCTAAGCAACACAAATCAAACAATATCTAGCGAGTCTCTAAGAACCTATCAGAAAATTCGCCGTTGACGCACCAAAAACGCTCGCAAGCATAATTTTCGGATAGAGTCTAAATCCATCCAACCATAATTATACCATAAACATACCATTGAGTACAATTAGTTTACTCTCCCAACTGGTTCATGATCTCCCGAGCCTCATTGGCCCACTGCTCCGGTGGTTGCGTATCCAGGAACCTCTGCAAAGTTTCTTTTGCTGACGCGGTGTCACCGCTGGCAAAATAAGCCATCCCCAGAGCGAACAGGGCCTCGCGCATCTCCGGATTGCCTTGCACAGCCTGTTCCAATAGCTCAATCGCCTCGGTAACTTTGTTTTGGTTCAAGTACAGCGTTCCCAATCCCACGAGGGCCTCAGGTTTTCCCGGCGCTAACGCCAACACCTGTTCGAACTCAGTCTCAGCTTGCTCTAAATACGTCAGATCAGAATTCGAAATGGCGATCTGCAGATAAGTCGCACCGAGTTGGTAATGGCTGTCGGGATCGTTAGGATCAGCCTCCAGAGCGGCCTTGAATTCCGCGACGGCTGTTTCCATCTCGCCAGTCTGGTAGGCCAGCACACCCAGGTTGTGATGGACCGCCGCTGCGCGCTCCGGTTCCAATGTCATCGCCTGTGAGAATGACGCCTTTGCTTTGTCGTATTCACCCAGGTTGAAGTAGGTCAAGCCGAGTAGAAAATGCGCTTCGGCATTCTCGGAATCGGCAGCAACGAGCTTTTCCAAAGCGTCGCGTGCCGCATCATACTGTCCAGCATCAATCTGTGCCTGCACATCATCCACATTGACCGTCACCGGTTGCGACTTGGACGACGCCTGCAACACGAAATACAAGCCAACACCCGCCAACACCACAATCAACCCTACAATTAACAACCGTCCTTTTTTCTGCATACTCCCTCCTTGGCGAAATCGTTTGAACGTCTTTACCCTTGCTGTAGCTCTAAAAGCACCACTCGCGTTTCTTCAGCGTCACTGTCCCTCGAACTCACTTTCAGACTGGGTTGTGGATCGCTCGACGCGACCCCCATCTCCTTCAAGAAACGGTCGACGGGATTGCGCGTCAACTTGAGACCAGGTGTCTTGTAGTTCATCGGCACCACAATGTCCGGCTCCACCGAGCTAACAATTTCAGAGGCCATTGCAGGAGTCAAACTGCCAGGAAGGCCCACTGGAATGAGCAAGACATTGACCGCTCCCATTGCCTCAACCTGTGTCTGCGTGGGCGTATGCCCCAATTCGCCTAAGTGACACACCACCACACCGTTAACATTCACAGAAAATACAATATTTGGCCCCGCTTCAGCTCCTCGCTTACGATCACGGAACGTGGCTATGCCGGTGATAAACAAACCGCCGATCTCGTACTCGCCCGGTCCCGCTAGTGTATGCGAAGTGCCGCGCAAGCCCTTCCAACGCGCTTGGCGTGGATCATCCAATAGCTCACTTGAGGTAACAATCTCTGCGCGACTGTGGGGTAAAACCAAACCCGCTTCCTCGTCTTTGAACGGATCCATCACCACTGCCGGATACCCGCGCTCAACGATGCGGAAACATCCCAAACCATACCATGTCAATTCCATATTATTGGCTCCTCCAAGAGAATAGTTCATAGTCTTTAGTCAGTGCGGCAGCGGGCTGCCGTTCTGGGCACGCTCAACCTTACACCTGATTATAATCAAAAGAGTCGAAATACAAAAGTGGGGCCGTGTATGGCACGCATTTCAGGATGGACGGTTTGCAGCCTTTTCTGCTGACAACGGCGCATCGATTGAGTATTCGCCCCGATTCCGCCCCCCCACTTAAGCGGAGTTTGTCCCGCTGTATGAGTTATGCTATAATGAAATCCAGAGGTGCACATGGCTCAAAACGCCTTGCAATTGATCTCATCGCAGCAATCACGCCAATTGACCCAACTGGCTGAACGCGCGCGCCTGGGATTGAGCCGCTTTGCCGATTCCGACGTCGAATACAACGCCGTGGGTCTCCAAATGTTGGATGAGTGGATCGACCGCCACCTTAGACAATTCCCCCGCCCCTCCAAAGAGATTGTAATGGCCTGGGGGACCTTCTTGGGCGAAACCTTCCGCCGGCGATTTAGTGGCGAATGGGGATTCAACCAAACCGAAGGCAAACCTCACCTCGGTATCGTCTGTCCCAAAGGCGAAATGGGCTTGTTCTTCATCGACGTTATGGATCAAATGCAGCGGCGCATTAAAGAAGGGATGAACGAATCCCTGGCCTTTTATTTCACGATTAAAAGCATAGAGATGCGAGAGGAATAACCTCTCGGTGCGCCGGATTGTGATCTCATACGGGTAAGCAACGTCAATATGTCAAGCCGCCCCGCATACTGCTCGGGGCGGCTTGCGTTTATTACATATTGCTCAGGACCCGGCGCAGGTCTTCCGGTGTATTAGCAACAATCGCAACGTAGTCTACACCAGGATAATACTGGTTGAAAAACGCCTTAAGATCGCCAGGCCACTCCTGAGGGTTGACAGCAATGACTTTGCGCGTGCGTGGCCCCGCGCCTGCGTCATCGGCGCTGCCTCCGATGGTCCAGTGATATTTGCTCCACACCCCGCTATCGAGTGCTGCGCGCAGCCAGGGATCGCCAGCCCCTGGCGGCAGCAATACATACGTCCGGGCATAAGGTTCACGCGGCGGCACAAAATCGTGAGGAATAGCACCAGAAACAGGTCGCGCCTGCACCTTAAACGACAATGTATGTAAAACCTGTCCCTCGACAGAGATTTGCGCTGTGTACGTACCCGGCGTCACCACAACAGTTCGCCAAGTCTTGCCCGTCGCCGTGTGTGTAGTCTTTCCCCAGAAGACTTCACCGCCCGTAAACTCTATTGCGAGTTTGTCTGGCGCAGGACCACCCGAAGCCGTGATTTCAAATGGCTCGCCCTGCACCCGCACGTCCGGGATCATCGTCACCACCAGCGGAACAGGTGGCTCCCCCGGCTCCACAACAGGCGGCTCTTCCGGCGGAAGCACGCCGCCTTCCACCGCGACAAGCTCCATCCCATCCAGATACGCATCGCAGTGCTTGAATGGCCACAGGACAGTGCTGCGCGCAAAGAACGTCACTGCTGTTCCCTGCACAACCACTTCTACCGGTGGCACTTGCGCGTGGGCATTGTAGATGTGCGCCCCTTCACCCCAGACAACCGTGCTGGCCCACGGATCCGTCCCGCCCGTCGGATCGATGCCAACGGTGAAGGTGAAGTTGCGCACGTTATCCACCTTGTCGTAATCAATCGCGCGGACAAAGAAAGGCCCCTCGCCGACGCCATCACTCACGCGCGGATTATCCTGACCACTGGACCAGGCGTGTGCAAAACCCGTACCGCGTAACAGTGTTCCCGGGGTAATGCCTTCGAGGCGCTGATAAACGCCGGCATCGTGAATGCGGTAAAATGTGAAGAATTTCAACCCACGATTGCCCTCTTGGATTCGCAAGGGATCGAGAAAAGGCGGTTCACGGTTGATGACGTGCATTTCAGGACGCCCGTAACCGATGGGGTTGCGAGGATCATGAGGAACCGGCCCGCCTTCCTTCCAGAAAGCGACCCAGTGCTCGGGAACGTAAATTTCACCGAATTCCTGCCCGGTGTGCGTTTTGCGCCACCAATCGCCTTCAAAACCCGGATTTTCCAACAGGTTTGTCATTGCGTCAACTCCCCTCTCTGAAATCACGAAATAAATCTTGCGACATTCCTGGGTATGAAACTCAGGGTAAGCCCTAGACCCATCCTCATTAAAGTATTAAAGCAATGGATTGTCAACAACGTTGCACTCACAAATCACCATTGAAGCCTAGCTACCAGATTCGGGTGGATCCCCCGGATCGTCTTCATCGTGCTCACTCTTGGCATGTTCCGCAAACTCCCGCAGGCGTGCTTCCACCCGAGCATGGACCGAATCAGCAGGGAAAACGCCATCCGCATCGCGTTCGCCAGCCGGTATCCCGGTCAAAAGCTCCAGGCCTTCGTCCACCGTCTCGACCACGTACACGTTGAATTGTCCTGACTGCACCGCTTCAACGACATCCTCCCGCAACATCAAATTCTTTGCGTTGATGGCGGGAATAATCACACCTTGCGTGCCTGTCAACCCGCGTTGGCGGCACACCTCAAAAAAGCCCTCAATCTTCGCATCAACTGCACCGATGGGCAGCACATACCCGTGCTGGTCCACCGCACCGGTTACGGCCAAGTCTTGCCGCAGGGGTATTTCGGCAATCGACGAGATCAGCACGTACAGTTCCGCGCACGAGGCGCTGTCACCGTCGACGTCGTCATACGTCTGCTCGAAGTTAAGACTGGCTTCCATCGAGAGCGAGTGCTCGGTCCCGTATTGCCCGCCGAAATACCCGATCAGCGTCAACAGCCCCTTGCCATGCAGCGGCCCGCTCAATTGTACTTCACGGTGGATGTTGAGGACATTGCCTCGACCGACGTAAGCGCGTGCCGTGATGCGGCTCGGCAAACCATAGATGTAGCCCCCCATCGACACCACCGTCAATCCATTCACCTGACCGATGACCTTACCAGATGTCGCAATCACCAGGCTGCCCTCGGCAATTGCCCGGCGGACATATTCTTCTTCCAGACTCATCCGACGCTTCTGTTGGCGCATAGCCTCTAGCACATCCGCACGCTGCACGGCTGTGTGGTCTGACTTCTTGGCCCAATACACGGCTTCGCGAGCCAGGTCAGCGATCTTTCCAAAATGGATACTCAGGCGTTCCTGATGGTTCGCCAGCCGCGATCCATATTCCACCAGCCGCCCGACAGCCTCCGCAGCAAATGGCAGCAGACGCTCATCCTCAGACAACGTCCGCACAAACTGCGCATATGTAAACTCTGACTCCGCAGTGCGGTCCATTTCCGAATCAAAATCGGCCAACACTTTGAACAGCTTGGCGAAATCCTCATCGTAGGCGTACAGGGCATGGTAGATGTGCGGCGAACCGCGCAAAATCACCTTCACATGCAGCGGGATTGGCTCGGGGACGGGCGTCACGGTGCGCACTAACTGCTGTCCATTCGGTGACTCGATGCGGATCAAACCGCCAAACAGTGCGCGCTTCAGCCCTGTCCAGACGTAGGGATCATCCATCAGCGCCTCGGCGTCGACGATGAGGTAACCACCGTTGGCGCGATGGAGTGCTCCCGACCGAATCAACGTGTAGTCGGTCACGGAAGCCCCGCGACGCACATCGTACTCGATGCGTCCGAAGAGCTTGTCGTATGTGGGGACGTCTTCGATGATAACCGGCGCGCCTTGCGTGTGAGCGTTGTCGACCAGCAAATTGACCCGGTAACGCTGATGTACCGGGATCTCCAACAACGATGCGCTGTCATCCGCCAGGCCTTCGTCACCCTCGCTGCGGAACGCGCTCACGTTTTCGATAATATCCTGCAACACTTCGGACAGGTACTCGCAGACTTCTTCTTGGTCGGCGTACTTTTCACTCAGCTCTTCTATCAGTGGACTGACGGTGAAACTCGCCACTTCGCGGTCCAGGCGTTCAATATCAGCCTGGGTACGGCGCTCATATTCGCGCAGGCGGCGCATCGCGCTACCGAGCATGTCTTCCAATGCGTCGAGGTCTTGCTCGACAGACAGGCGAACCTCCGCCTCGAGTTGGCTGAATGCCTCCGGGGTGAGCAATTCACCGTCGCGCACGGGGGAGATGTACAACCCCGACGGCGAACGCACCAGCGCAAAGCCACGCTCGCGGCACGCCACATCCACTGCCGCCAGCTCTTCCTGCTGTGCCCCACGGAACTGCTGTTCGAGCTTCTCTCGCGCTTCGGCATATTGATCCGTCTCGAACGCCTGCAACAGACGATCCATCAAACCACTGTTGAAACGTTCCATATCCGCACGTAGCTCAGCGCCGCGCCCAGGCGGCAAACTAATAGCCCTAGGCGTCCCCAACTCAGTGAAATGATTGACGTAGACCCAATCGTCTGGCGTTTTCGCCAGACCCGCCTGTTCATGCACAATGCGGGACAAAATCGAACGGCGGCCCGTCCCGGTCGGCCCCATCACAAACACATTAAAGCCGGGACTCTGGATGTCCAATCCAAAGTGGATGGCCTCCACCGCGCGATCCTGACCGATGATCGTCGGCGCATAAGGCAACTCATCGGTGACTGTAAAAGAAAACGTCCCCGGATCACACGCGCGGTACAGCGTGTCCGGGGGAAGTTTTTTACCCACGATTTTTTTAGTTTGCTTCATAAAGAATCATCCAACCTGTATTGTCAACATAAAACAGGACCAAAAACGAAGCCGCCTCGACCTCATTCTTGGTCCCGCGCCCCATCAAAAACACAAAAGTCTCGCGCTATGCTCGATCAAACCAGTATCTGCGCCAAAAACTATGTATCGTGTGGGAACCAGTTAAGACTTTAGTCGTCTCCAATCTATCAGCGCCGCCCCAAATGCATCGGCATGACGACGTGAACAAATGCGTCGTCGCCCACCGCCTTGATCACCCCAGGATTGGTGGACGCGTTCAATTCCAGCGCAACCTGCGGTGTGTCCAACGCTGAGAAAACATCGATGAGGAAACGCACGTTGAACGCGATTTCCAACCCGTCGCCTTCGACGTTCGCAACGAGTTCCGTGGACCCCTGTCCGGACTCGGCGGAATCGGCGGAGACGGTGATACGGCCTGCCTCGATGGAGAGCGTGACGATGTTCGCCACATCGCGGGCGAAGATCGCCGCACGCTTGCAGGCTTGCAAAATCTCCTCACGCCCCAAAATTACCGTCGTTTGGGATGAAGCCGGGATAATGCGCCGCACGTCGGGGAAATTGCCGTCGATCAACTGCGAGTTGAGTACTGTGTCCGTCAACTTGAAGAGGATCTGGTTGTGCGGGTGCGTGGTCGAAATGTTCACCGGCTCTTCCTGCCCGCCGACGATGCGCATCAGTTCGGAAAGCGCCCGCGCCGGGATAATGACGCTGAAAGGCGTGGGGACCGGGTGGATGAGCGGAATGCGCCGCATCGACAGCCGGAAGCCGTCAGCGGCTGCCAGCGTGAGCGTACTTCCCTCAAACTCTGCCAATACACCGGTGAGTACGGGATGGCTCTCGTCGGTGGAGGCGGCGAAGGTGACCTGCGCCAGGCCCGTGCGTAAGTCCTCGGCTTCCACGGCGAACCCGTCGCCCTGCTCCGGTTCCGGCACAACCGGGAATTCATCCGCAGAGATGCCCCGGAAGCGCGCATTCACCATGCCGCAGTTGATCGCCAGCGAAAGCGTCTCATCGTCCATCGTGAGGTCGATCTGATCCGGCGGCAGCGAGCTCACCAAATCGATGAAGTTGCGCGCGGGAACGGTCAGCGCGCCGTCGGTCTCCACCCGCGCGCCCACCCAATGCACCACACTCAATTCCAGATTCGTCGCCGCCAGCTTGAGCTGCCCGTGATCGGTCGCTAAAAGAACATTTCCCAAAATCGGCATCGTCGTGCGAGAGGGAACTGCTCGCCCAACAATGCTCAGTCCCTTGGAAAGGTTTTCCTGCAAGCAAGAAAGTTTCATCGAGGGCCTCCTGATCAATCGTGAGTTGAAAGTGATTATACCCAGTATACTCTAACCTGATGAAACGGCAAGAGAAAGGAAATTAGGGATTGGTAACTGGTGATAAGTGATTAGGGGAGCGGAAATCGTTCCACGTTTAGCCGCCCCCAATTACCAATCACCAGTTACCGATTACCGGTTTCTATCGCCAGTTGCACCGCTACCGTCGCCAGTCCCACGATCAGCCAGAACAGGGTCACCGAATGGTGGAAATCGAGGCTGAAAAAGTAGCGATCTGACAATCCCGCAATCAAACCGCCGATAATGGCCGCGTGGATGCCATACCATAGCGGCTCCAGTTCAGGTGAGCGCTCGGCGGCTTTGCGCCAGCGCCAAAACCGCGCGAGCAGAACCCCGGCAATCGCCAGGAAGACGACCAGGCCAATCAGACCCATCCGCGTGGCAATGGTCAGGTACACACTGGCGACCGCCGTGTAGATGTCGATATCCGGTGCACCGGCGAAACCCACCCCAAGCCACGGATAGCGACCAATGAGGATGAAAGCATCCTTGTATTCACCCAGACGCATCTTCATCGACAAATCCTGAAGCTGTATCCCTTCGACGAAGTGCCCGATGTACGCCTGCGTCCAGGGCAGCAGCAGCACGAGAATCACCGCTGCGGCGATCCAGGGCAACAGCTTACGGTAGCGCAGTACGCTGACAATCAAGACTGCCATAGCTGCTGCTACCATCGTCCCGCGCGAAATGGTCAGGCCCAGGCCTATGCCCATCACGCCGATGCACCCCACCATCACCCAGCGCGGCAGTAGCGGACGTTTGGCAAAAAGCTGCGGGATCGCCATCGCGATTGCCAGGTTCAAGAGGCTGCCGAGTACGTTGGGATCGATGGAGGTGGACGTGGCCCGTTGCATCAAGGACGGATCATCACGGATGTAGCGCAACACGCCCGCCCCGGTGGGATAGCCCAGACGACCAAGCGCGGAGAGGATGCGTATCGTCAAAATATCGGGCAGGAAATACAGGATAATCCCTAACGCCGCCGCTCCGGTCGCACCCAGGATTAACCAGCGCATCAACCGCCCCAGACGCCCCACATCGCGCACGGAGTTGACGACGAGGTAAAACAGCGCGAGGCTCAACAGCGTCTCGGCAAAGCGGCGGATCAGCGTCACGGTCAAGGCCGCGTGGCCCAGACCGGCGACGAACGTCCCCACCGCCAACACGGCGAAGACCAACACCAACGCGCCCAAAGGTGTTGCCTCGAACCGCTGTTCCTCGCCCAACAGATACGGCAGCGCCCAGACGCCGAACAGCCCTCCCAACGCCATATCCAAAAAAGTGGGCTTGAATCCAATGCTGAACGGCAAAGAGGCAAACGGCAGCAGCGTGATGATGCCGATCACGCCCATGTAGGCGACTTCGATATCATACACCATCCAGAGAGCCACCGCCAGCGCAGCCAGCAGCGCGATCACCGGCAGTGCGCCCACTTCCGCGATGAGCCAACCACCGCCCACGCTCACGCCAATCGCCAGCAGCGCCGCCGCCGCGATCAAAATCCACCGGTGACGGCTAAAGAACAGCGATCGCAGCGCGCTGCCCTCGAGCAAATCCTGAATTGTTGTACGCCAGTTTGTCATTGTGCCTCAAGCGAGATTATACCTGCCCGCGAGCTTGCGTCAAGAATTGAACCGAACACCCGTTGTCTTGTTGCATTCTCGGTCTGGTTGGATATACTAAAATCAACCTGTACTCACATTCCCGCGCGCGCTCTCCCACCTCCAATTACAGGCCGGTTCATGAGCCAGAGAAGATTCACGTATCCAGGAAGGATTTCGCATGACAGAGAATCGCGAGCACGATTTCCCCAAGCTGTTCGATCTCACCGGCATGACCCTGGCAAAATACCGTGTTCTCGAAAAGTTAGGGCAAGGGGGTATGGCCCAGGTCTACAAGGCGTACCAACCCGGCCTTGAACGTTACGTCGCCATCAAAGTGCTTCATCCTCACCTTACCGGTGACGAGAATTTCGTCGCCCGCTTCCAACGCGAAGCCCGCGCCATCGCCACCCTGGAACATCCCCACATCGTGCATGTCCACGACTTCGACACCAGCAACGGCATTACCTTCATCGTGATGGAGTGTCTGCAAGGCGTGACCCTCAAGGCGCGCTTGCGGGAGCTTGCCTGCCGCGAGGCGGTGCTGCCCCTGGAAGAAACGGCTGCCATCGTCGGGGCATTGGCCGCCGCGCTGGACTATGCCCACGCTCAGGGGGTCATCCACCGCGATATCAAACCTTCCAACGTGCTCATGACGCCGAATCGCGGGCCGGTGCTCACCGATTTCAGCATTGCTCGCATGGTCGAAGCCACCGCCATCACCGACAGCAACAGCACATTGGGCACGCCGGCATATATGTCGCCCGAACAGGGGCAAGGGGAACCGGGCGACGCCCGTTCCGATATCTACGCGCTGGGCATCTTGCTATACCAGCTCTGCACGGGACAGGTCCCCTTCGATGCCGACACGCCCTACGCAGTCATCCTGAAGCACATCACTGCCCCGCTGCCCTCGCCACGCTCCCTGCGACCCGAGCTGTCCGAAGCCATCGAACGAGTGATCTACAAAGCGCTGGCAAAGGATCCCGCCGACCGCTACCAGACGGCAGGCGATCTGGCGGGAGCATTTGAAGCTGCGGTCAACGCGCCCGGAGAGACTACGATGCCGTCGCAGAACCGCCGCTCTCGCCTAACAGGCTGTAAACCGGCGTTTCCTGTCACCCTACGTCCCCGCCGCCCGGCGCTGCTCCTCATTCCGCTTCTGGTTGTCGCCTTGCTGCTGGGAGGGTGGTTTACGCGGTCCTGGTGGCTGCCAACGGCCACGCCTGCGGCTTTCTCACTCCCGACCGAGTCTTCTCATACCGTATATATAGCAGGGCCGGAGCACGTGAAGGATTCATGGCTGAATCCCGACCTGCCCAATGATACCTGGCACGCAACCGACCTGGTCCACCTCCAGGGGCCGCTCACCTCTGACCGGCTCCTGTTCCGCTTCGATCTTGGGGGGCTGCCACCCGAGGCCCACGTGGTTTCAGCGACGCTGACGCTGCACATCGAATTGTGGGGCGATGAGGTATTCCCAGGGGCGGCAGTCGTGTATCGGGTGCTCACTCCCTGGGAGCCCGAAACGGCGACGTATAACAGCCCGTGGCACAGCCCCGGCTTGTCGGGCGGCATTGATTACGATCATACACCCCTGGACCTGGCGCCGGTCATGGAGGCAGGCGCGTTGCGTTTCAATGTCACGCAGGCCATGCGGGCATGGCATGAGAGCGGTCAGCCCAACACCGGTCTGGTTGTTATGATGTCCGAGGACAGCCACAATATGGCCCACTGGTGGGTCGCCATGAGCGAACAGGCCGAAATTCTAACCCGCCCCACTCTCGTTATTGCCTACAAGGTGACCCCATGACGAAAAACGTCCCCTACCTTATTGACGTCGCCGGACGGAAGTTCGAATTGAGAAACCCGACAACGCGATTGGGACGCTCCCCCGACTGCGATGTCTTCATCGCAGACCGGCGGGTTTCCCGGCAGCATGCCGAAATCCATTGGGAGGAGGACTGTTGCATCCTTCATGATTTGGGCAGCGCCAACGGAACTTATCTGAATGGACGACATATCAACTATCCACAACGTCTATATTCCGATGACGAGATTGCTATCGGCAGTGCAATCCTCACCTTTCGTGATCCCGAAGCTACCCTCCACAACTCCGACTTTCCGCTGCTGGTGGTGGGCGAAAATTCGGTTGACATTTGGGTCAACCGAATACCTGTCAGCCTTTCCTCTAAAGAACAAGCCCTATTCGACGCGCTTTATGCCGCTCAGGGTGAGGTGCGCAGCAAACAAGAGATCGCCGAAACCGTGTGGCCCGAATACCAGGCCCAGGTCTACGATTATCAGGTAGAGAGCCTGGTCAAACGGCTGCGCGAGAAACTGGAACCCGATCCCCGAAATCCTGTGCTGCTCCTCACCGTGCATGGACGGGGTTATAAACTGGTGAACGGCCCGGCGTAATCTCACCCCGCGCCTGTGCGACAAGGGCTGTTGGGTAACTATTGGCTTCTTGTTGGCTAAACGTTGGCCCCAGTTTCGGCAACTGGGGCCATCCTCCCTTACACTGGATATACAGCATCGGCATTCCCTAGTACATCAAAACTCGTCCGCTTCATCCTGTGCCATAGCAAAATCACTGTATGTCTATAAAAAAGGAGGATTGCACAATGAAGAACCACTCACTACGAATTCTGGCGCCCACGTTGTTGGGTCTCATCTTGATCGCCTCTGCCCTGCTTGTCGGGCAGACTGCCAGCGGCGCGCCCCAGGCTCCGCAACCGGAGGCGCTTACCGCCGCGACAACCGGCTGGGGCAGCGATTGGGTCGCCATCAATCCGGGGCAGATCATCACACTGACGCACAACATCGGGGGTAATCCCGACGACTACACCGTCCAACTCTGGTTTCTCGACCTGGACGACGGTTACGGCGTCAACATCCGCGGCTACGGTGGCATCGAAGCGGGAGGGCACTTCTATGGGGCGGCATGGCAGAATCTGAATGCCAGCACGGTACAGATCATACGTCATGCTGACGATACTTTCGCAGATCGTGTTTTCATCCGCATCTGGATCCCCGATCCATTCCCCGAATATTGCAGCGACTGGACTACGATGACGCTGGGAGCTACGCGCGTTTTCACGCACAACGTGGGCGGCGACGTTGATGATTATAGCCTGGGTCTGCGGTTCAGAACCAGCCTTGGGGCAGGCGACAACCACCGGGCCTACGGCGGCCTGGAAACCGGCGGCGGCACGAACTTCATGGGGGGATATTGGTATCGGCTTAACGACACTACCATACAAGTCTACCGCCACTGGCAAGACTCCTTCGCCCAACAGGTCCGCGTTTGCATCAAGCGGCCTGATCCGCCGGCCTACGACAGCGGCTGGGTGAACATCGGTACTAACGAGACCATCACCTTTGCGCACGCCCTGGGCGGCAGCATCGGGGAATACATAGTGCGGATCGAAACCAACGATACCAACGTTGGTGGCTGGGGCATCACCCACATAGCCTTGGGCGGGATGGTGACCAACGTCACGCCCGAGGGCATGAACTGGGAAAACCTGACCCCCGAATCGATCCGGGTCTTCTCGCGCGGCGGGGTTAGCGACCAGGTACGGGTACGCATCTGGAAGAAAGATTACACCGTGTATCTACCCCTCGTGCTGAACAATCAAGTGACGCCGGTGATGTTGGCCTACGACGACGGCGTCGCCGAGTCGGAGCAATCCCAGGCGACACTCGGCAGCGGCTTTGCCGTACGTTTTACACCCCCGACAGAGGCGCAGCAGCTCACGGGCGCGGAGTTTTATCTGAACGCTGCTGCCGCCGGGCACCCCATCGAGGTCCACGTCTGGGATACCGCGCATGCCGACCTGATCACGCCGTTTGCCACCACACCGCCCGCCGGCATGGGCTGGTTCACCGTGGACCTTGCCGGCTACAATCTCACACCAAGCGGCGACTTCTACGTGGGTTTCCTCTATGCCGCGCAACATTCCGATCCTTCCATCGGCGTGGACACGAGTGCGCCCGACGGGAACAGTTACGAAGTGCCCTGGGAAGCCGTGGGCAGCGATTACATGATCCGAGTCTGGATGTCACCCTAACGCAGCGTTCACCGAAATAAATCTGAGAACGTTCATATTGATTTCGATGCCTTTCGCGGTTGGGTAGCCAGGATAGTGAGATGACATTTTCCAACAAAGTCTTCCATACCGCGAAATACGCGCCAACGGCGTATAGTGGGCTTGTCGGCTGAAAGCGAAGAAAGAAGAAGACACCGGAAACATCAGATACGCTGATGTTTCCGGTGTCTCCGGTATACCTGCCACTGATGGCGCTCCCTCCACGAATAACGAAGGAAACGACACCAAGATGTCGGCGAGCGTGAGGAACAAGCCCTGCAGGCTCCCACTTGCAACTTCCTCCCTTTCCCCTATACTATTTAGGTCACTTTATCACGCACCAAATCAGATGAAATTTTACCGAAGGGCCGATATACTTGTGGAATTGATCTAGAGAAAGATGAAAATTTCTACCCGGCTGATTCTCTCTTTTCTGCTGGTATCCCTGTTGCCACTGGCCGCCGTAGGCTATGCAGGGCTACAGGCTATGGAGCATATTAGGAACCTGGCTATAGAAGAAAGCACGACCGCGCTCAAACATCTGGGCGAAGAAGCCATTCGTCAGAAAGCGCAAGATGTGAGCCGGCAAGTGGCAATCTATTTGCAGGCTCATCCTCAGGCAACGCTATATGACCTGCAAACTAGCAAAACTTTCCAGAACATCGCCGTTCAAAAAGTTGGCGAAACCGGC
>JBNGDO010000010.1:0-13186 GCA_049975385.1 Anaerolineae bacterium
AGGGTACCCTCCCCCAAACCTCCATTTCCTTATCGTGCGAATTCGTGAAGATTAGTGAACACAAACAACTATCCTTGACTCGACGTCCGGCAAAACGATCATTTCCGGAAACCGGTCGCCACAATAAAGCAAATGCGCGGCACAGCGACAATCGGATGCGCCACATCGAGGAACAATCACACGCGCCTGCTTGGACTCCAGCAGGTACGCAGCCCAGGCACACTCGTCATGGTCGTAAGGTGCTAACCACACGACAACCGGCTTAGCCCACGCGCGCACGTAGTCAATGTGCCAGCGTCTCACAGTGCCGCCGCGCAGGTGACGACGCACCCGAGCCGCCAGGCCACCAGGGCCCCACGCACTGCCGACGTAGAAATACAATCCGGCGGGTAACGTCCACTCCCCCAGCGCGCCTATCGTACACTGGGTCGCGACGGGAATGTGCAATCCGATAGCATACGTACCGGGCGCGGCAATCAGAGACGCATCTGGGATTTCCAGAACGCGCCGCCTAACCAATTCAGAATTACGCCCAAGGCCAGGAACAACACGCCCACAACATCCATCAAGTAGAAGGCGTGCTCGCTACTCAATTGCCAGACGTAGAATCCCTCGTACGTCTCGGGAAGCGCCAGAGCCATCAATCCCAACAAAATGAGGAAGACACCCGCAGCACTCAGTGCAATGACCGGCCAGTTCTGTTTGCGGTCGGACATCACGATTCCTCAGGAGGTGGAACCGGCAAATCTGCGACCGGTGTGCGCATCCATTTTTCACCCACCTCAATTAGCATAACGGGGATGTCATCCCGAATGGGGTATTTGCGATCACAATCCTGGCACACGAGCCAGCTATCCTCACGGAGTAACGTCAAAAGGCCAGGATCATCTTTATCCTGCCGCCGGGTTTCTCCACTGACGCAATACGGACAACGCAAAATGCTCAGCAACTCAGTGTCTACCATCATACCTCCTGAATTGACGATTTGGCAATCATTAGCCGAAAGTATACCACATGCTCGACAAACTACAAAAGTCTCAACAGGCATCTGCCCCAAGTCAATTCTTTGTCCAGCGTAAGCGCCTGCGCAACAACACATGCCGTGAGACTTTTGTAGTCTTGGCTAGCAGCTACGGATAGCGGTAGATGACGGCGCGCGTCCAACACGCCCAGTCCTGATCGGCGTTCTCGCCGGCCGTCACCCGCAAAATTATGTCGGCGCCCTGTCCGGCATAAGGTGAGAGGTCCACGCTGATCGTCTTTAGGCCATCGCCGTAGGTATCTGTCACCTGCGCGATGGTAACGCTGCCGCTGGACGAAGCCCGCAATACGACCTCGAAGGTCACGTTGCCGGCGGCGGCGCCCTCCAACAGCCCCACCGTCGCGTGAAAACGGTCACCCGTCTGCACGACGTAATGCACATTGTTGTAAAGGTCGGTATACGTGCCGGCAATCCACCCATCGGCGACCCACTTGGGATGTGTCTGCAAGCATTGTCCCTGAATTGCGCTGCCAGTTTCGAGATTCCCCGTGGCCCAGCGCGCAAAGCCCTGCATATCGCCTGTCCCGCCGTTCCACGTGAGATTGGTCGTAGGATCGCCGGATTTCCAAAAAGCGAGGGGAGCCTTCTCCACAAAATCGTAGACGACTTGCGGGTTGACAACAGCAATCGTGTTTTCGAGAATGTTGTTGGTCTCGTCGCTCTCGACGACGGCGTTTTGTGTATCAGCGTGTGCTTTCGTCACAATACTGCCGTAGGCACTGGAGTACCTGAAATTGTCACAGGCCAGGGTGGCTGTCGAACCGGCCGTTAGCGCCGCGACAGTCCATTCGCAAGATACTGACGTGAAGTCCTTGCCACCCCACCAGCGCACTAGAAAACTGCCGCTATCGGCCACGCCTTGATTGCGCACACGCACCGTTACCTTGAGCGGCAGGTGAGCCACCGGCGGCGACGGCTCTAACGTGATCGACTCGACGTAGAGGTCCACACCGGACACGCCGCAGGCCACGTCGACCGTCGCACTCACACGGCCGATCTCGGCTCCACCTTGTCCAACCGCAATCAGGGTGATGACAGAACTGCCAGCCGGGGGATTTTCCCACACGTAGCTCACCGTATCGGTGGGGAGGTTCACCAACAGGCTCGGGCCTTCGAGACGATAGGCGGTCTGGCCTGTGGCGGCTGTCCAGGTGAAAGTGATGACCTTACAGTCTGCCGCCACCGCAGCGACGAAATTGCCCGGTGCAGATGGCGCAACTGTAGGCGTCGGCGTCGCCGGGCCTTCGACGACGATCTGCACGTAGAACGTACCGCCGTAGGCCTTGCCCGACGGATCCTGCAACTGCCAATTGCTGCGATAGGTGCCCGGAGCAGCCGGTGCCGTCATCGACACGCTGATGTCCACCTGGGCATCGGGCGCCGTGGGAGACACGGCGACGGATGCCGTCGCGCCGAATGTCTCGCCCGAAATGTAAACGAGTTTCGTCCCATCTGCCCACGGGCACGTCCCGCTGTTGCGAATCCGCCACGTCTTGACGAACGCTTGGCCCTTGTCCAGCTTGGTGTTATCGGGGATGGTCACATCGGCGACGTAGGCCGCGCGCAACACACAACCGTCTTCGCCCTCAACGTCCGGCGCTTCGATGGTGGGCGATGGCGCCGGCAGGCCAGCCAGCGGCATCGTCGTCATCGTCGCCGTCACCACCGGCGCGACGGGCGTCTCGTCCACGCCTGCCTCTGGCGTAGCCTTTCGGCCTGGCATGTTGCAGGCTAGAGCGAACACCATCAAGATTGCAATGACCAGCCACACAGCACAACGTTTCTTCATAGCCCTACCCTCCTGTGCGAGTCAACGAATGGCAAATGGCAGATCGGATTTCGCGCCTCTTGCCTCCTGCATCCTGCATCCTGATCCCTATCTTATCCAAAAACACAAGCCAGACAAGCGAATGAGCGAATGAGCGAATCAGCGAATGGATGAATCAGCGAATGAAAGAATGGCAAATCACACATCAAGCAACCAGCAACCAGCTTCGAGCATCCAGTATCCACCATCCAGCACCCACTTGGCGATTGGTTTGGTTGTGGTATGATGACGCACGTTTGAGGACATACACGGAATGACAACATTGTTTACCTTTGATCTATTCGCCACGGATGGAGCGGCGCGCGCGGGCGTGTTTCACACCGCCCACGGCCCGCTGCCGACGCCCATCTATGCGCCGGTCGGCACGCAGGCTACCGTCAAAGCGGTGACCCCGCAACAGTTGCGGGAAATCGGCGCGGTGCTGCTGCTGGCGAACACCTACCACCTGTATCTGAGGCCCGGTGACGAACGCATCGCGGCCCTGGGCGGCCTGCACGTTTTTATGGGCTGGAATGGCCCGCTGCTCACCGACTCCGGCGGCTTTCAGGTCTTTAGTCTAGGCGGCGGGCGCGGACAAAAACCGCTGCGCACTATCGACGACGATGGCGTGACCTTCCGCTCGCACATTGACGGGCGGCAGCACCGCTTCACGCCGGAGCGTGTGGTCGAGATCGAGCAAAACCTCGGCGCCGACATCGCGATGGTGCTCGACGAGTGTGCGCCCCCCACCGACTACGACTACAACGTCCGCGCGCTGGCCCGCACGCACGCCTGGGCCGAGCGCTGCCAGGCCGCCCACACCCGCGCCGATCAGGCCCTTTTCGGCATCGTGCAGGGAGGCGTCTTCCCCGACCTGCGCGCGCAAAGCGCCCGCTTCCTGACCGCGCTGGACTTCCCCGGCTACGCCATCGGCGGCCTCTCGGTCGGGGAGACGAAGGCGCAGATGCACACCACGCTGGAAGCGACGACGCCATTATTACCGGAGCACAAACCGCGCTATCTGATGGGCGTGGGCACGCCGGAAGACTTGGTGGAAGGCGTCGCGCGCGGCATCGACATCTTCGATTGCGTGCTGCCGACGCGGGTAGCGCGCAACGGGCAGGCGCTTCTGAAAACCGGCAAGCTGAACATGCGCAACGCCCGTTTCGCCGATGACCCCGCCCCGTTGGACGAAACGTGCGCGTGTTACACCTGCCAACACTTCAGCCGGGCCTACGTCCGCCACCTGTTCGCCGCCAAAGAAATCCTGGGGGCCACACTGCTCACCATCCACAACTTGCACACGATGCTGACCATTATCAAAGAATGTCGCGCGGCGATTCTGGAAGGAACCTTCGCGGACTACCGCGCCGCATTTTGGGAAGCGCGGCGGGAAGTAGACGGTAGACAGTAGACGGGTTTTTGGCCCTGTCTACCGTCTACTGTCTACCGTCTACCATATTCAGAGAGGACAACAATGCAAAAACAAAACGGTTTGAGCTGGTTACGAGGTACGAAGAAGCATAGTGCTGATGAGACGGCCAGGAGTGTCGCGCAGGCTTACGGGCGGCGGCAAAAGCACGCGCAGAAACGCGAGATCATTATCAAAAACGAAACGCAGATTGCCGGGATCCGCAAAAGCTGCCATTTGACCCGTGACATCCTGGATGCGATCACCGGCCGCATCGTGCCCGGCATCACCACCGAGCAGATCAATACGTGGGTGCATGAGATGACGCTCGCCCACGGAGCAACCCCCGCGCCACTGAACTATCGCGGCTTTCCGAAGAGCGTCTGCACCTCAATCAATGAGGTCATCTGCCACGGCATCCCCAGTCCAGACCGGATTTTGCAGGAGGGCGACATCCTCAACGTCGACGTGACCTCCATTCTCGACGGCTACTACGGCGACTCCAGCCGCATGTTTCTCATCGGCGAAGTCGCCCCGGAGGCGCGCAAGCTGGTGCAGGTGACGCGCGAGTGTTTGCAGTTAGGCATCGCGCAGGTGAAACCGGGGAACCGCCTCGGCGACGTTGGGCACGCCATCCAGCAGCACGCCGAAAGCCAGGGCTACTCCGTTGTGCGCGCCTTCGTCGGGCACGGGACGGGCATCCATTTCCACGAAGCCCCGGACGTGATGCACTACGGCGTGCCACATACCGGCGCAGAAATGCTCCCCGGTATGGTGTTTACCATCGAGCCGATGATCAACGTGGGCGATTATCAGGTACGAACGTTGAGCGACGGCTGGACTGCTGTGACCGCTGACAATTCGCTCTCCGCCCAGTGGGAACACACGGTACTCGTGACCGAGGATGGTGTCGAAGTTCTCACAGCGTAGTGTGTCTTACCACAGAGACACAGAGTACACAGAGAAAACCTTAAAAAACTTTGTGCTCTCCGTGTCTCTGTGGTAAAACGGAAATATCCAAACGTGCTAAAATCCCAATTCGCGCAGCCGGCCATCGCGGTCGCGCCACTTCGGTTGCACCTTGACCCACAGTTCCAGATACACCTTCCCTCCGATAAAACGCTCTAGCTCCGCGCGGGCTGCCGTGCCGATCTGCTTTATGCGGTGGCCCTGCTTGCCAATGACGATGGGTTTCTGTGACTCGCGCTCCACCCAGATCGTCGCCGATACATAAAACATGCCGTTCTCCCGCGTGTGGTAGTCTTCCACGAAGACCGCCGCCGCGTGCGGCACTTCCTGATGTGTGTAACGCAACATCGCCTCGCGAATCAGTTCCGCCGCGACCTGGTGTTCCGTCTGATCGGTGATCTGGTCGCCGGGATAGTAGCGCGGGCCCTCCGGCAGAAAACGCAGGATGTGCTCCTGCAGCAACTCGAGATTCGTTCCATTAAGCGCGCTGGTGGGGATCGAATCAGCATAATCGGGCAGCAGTGCCCAGTAGTTGGAAATCCGTGATTCGGCTTTCTCCATCGCCAACGCATCCATTTTGTTGAGGACAAAGATCACGGGGCGCTGGCGCGAATCTTCGCGTGCCGCCCGAGCTGCGAGCAACTGGGCGATGTGTTCGTCCTCTTCCCGGGGCGCAACCGCAACATCGACGACGAAGAGTACCACGTCGGCGTTGGGAATTGCGGCGACAGCCTGCTCGATCATCAGTTCGTTCAATTTGTGGCCCGGCTTCTGGTGAATACCCGGCGTATCTGTGAAAATCATCTGGTAGCCTGGCTCAGTAACAATACCGGCGATACGATTGCGCGTCGTCTGCGGTTTGGGCGACACAATGGCGATCTTGTGGCCCACCAGCGCGTTGACGAGCGTCGACTTCCCCACGTTGGGCCGCCCGATGACGGCGACGAAACCCGAGCGGTGTCCCTCTGGCAAGACCTCGTCGTGCCAATCGGCGACGGCTTCACCCTCCGTCACCACGGCGCCGCCGCTCTCGGCCAGGAATTCCTCGATAACGTCCAGTGCCGTCTCGTCGTCTTGCGAAGCAGATTCTTGCTTATCCTTTTCTTCCAACTCTCATTCTCCTTTGACCAAATAAATGGCCGGCAGACCGACCAGCGTTGTCAACCCCTTGACAAGGACGTTGGCCCAGAAAATCGACCAGACCACGGCACTCGGCAGCACGCCACCGAACGCTGCCCAACAGAATACCAGACTATCCAACGGCACGCTGAGACCATTGCTGACCAAAACGCGCACCCATTGGTAACGCCGCGTCACCCGCGTTACCCACAGGTGATAGACCTCCGTATCCAGCAACTCGCTGAGTACCTCGGCGACGATGCTGGCGATGACGATCCGCCACACCGGCGCGAGTACGCCCGCAAAGGCATCTTGCAGCGCCCACGTGGGATCGGGCGGCAATGCGCTCAGCAAGGCGAAGAATCCCGCCATCACCAGGTTGATCACCGCCGCCGCGATCACGAGCGTCCGCGCCGCTTTACGCCCAAGCAACTTATGGACCATGTCGCGCAACGTGAACGTGAAGGGGTAGATAAACGTCCCACCGTCGATGCTGAAGCCCGCCACCCAGGCGATCTTCAAGCTGCCGACGTCGGCGAGAATTTGCGCCGCGACGTAGGCAGCGATGACGAGAACAGCGGATCGTGTAATTGTAGTACGTGCTTCACTGTCGGACATTGTCATTGCACTTTTGCAATCCTTGATAAGTGTATGTCTGTATCAAACGGCTTCAAGTATACCACATCTACTCTTTGATGACACTAACAAGTACGTGCATTGAGAGCGGTATTGGAAGCAACACATAACAAACGTCCCCTTTTAGGCGGGGACGTTTGTCTTACTTTTCTCGTTATCCAGTAGGTTACTGTCGGACTTTTGACAAAATGAGGGAAGCGGCTATGTCTTGCAACAGCGTGATCTGTAGCTCAGCGCTGGTACCGCCAAAGGGCAAGGCACGCCACGTCAAGGGGATCGCCCGATGTTGGAAGGCCACCGCTAAGAGCAAGAGGCTGCGTTCCTGCCCCATATCCGTGCGATCCATGACCAGATTCACTTCCCGATCCGGCCAATGCGCGAACAAGTGTCGCACCAAGAGTAAATAGTGCGTGGCGCGGGTGATGTGCCAGTTGTCCAAGAAGCGTACCAAACGTTGGATCAAACTGTCACGTTGGCCGGCTAAGGGCAGTTCCAAGGCTAAGTTCGTCAAGTGGCAGTTCGGACTATGCATGAAAGCTTGGGTAAGTAGCGCCAAGTTCTGCACTTGCGGTTTACTCGCTGCCGGTAGTCGTCGCTATAATTCGTTTGTAAGTTACGCAGTAAGGTTTTGCGCCTGATAGAACCTCCTTGTGATTAGGGTGGTTCTATTATACGCTCACCTCGTTAAAAAAGTGAAGGTGGATAAAATCTCCATACTGTAATCACCCCAGCGCTCTGTACAAAAAGATGACCAGAACCCCTATTCATTATTCCCACGCACACAGCGATTCCACATACGCCGCCGAACCGTCGCGCAGCCAACCGTCGAGTTGCGCCGGTTCCTTGAGCTGCTGCCCGCGCAATCGATGGACGACGACGTATTGGCAGCCTGCGTCTTCGCGGGACGCCATGCCCGGCAGCGCAGTCATATCGCCCCAGAGCTTTTCGAACTGCGCCACGGGGAACACATCCTCCTGGCCGTGCCCCCAGCGTTTCTTCACGTCCTTCAGCGTGATGTAGGTGGGCATCCGCGCAGCGACGGCGCGCACCGCTTTGTCGATCTTCGCCAGGTGTGGCGCACTCTGTGCATCGCTTTGTGCGACGTGTGCTGCCTGAAGGTCGTCCCGCGTCAGCTCGAAGAGGGCGAGTAGCTTATCGATGTTGATCCACATCGTATTGCTGTTGTAGTACGAGAGCTTGAACTCATCCTCTTCGTGAGGCAATGCCATGCCTTCGATCAGCCGCAGGTTGCCATCCACACGGGCCAAACCGCCGCCGCGATCCTCCACGCGCCGTGTAATGACCTCGATCGTCATCGTCGCGTCTGACGCGAGGTGCTGCCCAAGCGCCGCCGTGTCGACATTGGCCCCCACCGTATCGATGTTGTGTAGCATCAGCGTCTCAAGCTGCGGGCGTTCGGCCAGTACTTTCGCCAGGACGCCGTTCTTGAGCAGATTGGGGATTTCGAACCAGTGACCGACCGGGTGCAGGCACTGCTGCGGCACGTTGTCGCGGTAGTCGTTGCCTTCGCCCATCTGCTCCGCCCAGCCGATGAGCGCCGCGTGCAGACTCTCGAGCACCTTCTGGGCCTGCTCGTCGAGCAACTGCTGCGGCATTTCTTCCCAGGCGAAGCGCAAATCGCGCGCCATCGGGATCAGACGCAGGCCCACGGCGCGTCCCGGCGAGAGATAGAGCGGCCCGGTGTATCCGTAATTGTCGCGCTGTGCCAGGAAGTCGCGGATCGGCTCGTGCGTGAGGTAGCTGGTGGTGATGATGTGCGGGATCGGCATACCGACCTGGTCTCCCACGCGGCGACTCTTCGCCAGGTGCACCTCGATGAACGAGCGATGCTTGCCACCGAGCTTGCAGAACGGGTGCAGCGCCTTCACCACGCCCGCCCCGTGCGTCCAGCGGCTTCCCACGCCGGCGGCCAATGTCACCACGGCCACGCGCCCCTCCCGCAACGCCTGCATCCCGTGATCCGTGATCCGTGATTCATGATTCGTGATTCGTGATTCGCTTTCCGCCACATCCCCCGGATACACATCTTCGATGACGGTGCTTGCCGAAAGACGGTTTTGCGCCAGACCGATGCGCCCACTGCGCAGGTCGGAACGAATCTGCTCGTGCTGGATGCGGTCGAAGCCCAACTCGTCCAAAAGCGTGTCGAGATTGCGCTGGCTCGTACCTTCCTGGTCGGCACGCGGGATGATGCGGTCGAAGAGCGTCTGCACCATCCCTGCAAGCGCCGGGTTGGTACGGCACGCCGCACCGAAGCGATCGAGTTCGGCGCGCCGGGCGTGTGTGAGGGCGTAGCGCTCGCGCTTGAGCAGTGCGGGCACCATCAGTGTGTAATAGCCGGGCGACATAAGGGCGCCTTCGGCGCTATGCAGTTCGCCCACCGTTCCCTGCTCGTTGATGGCAAAATCGTAGACCACCGGCTCCATCGCGAAGGGGAGGGCGTTCTCCAACTCCTGCTTGGTCGCCAGCATTGTGGCGTGGAGGCGTTCCTGCGCCTCGGCGCGGCGTTGCGGATCGAAGATAAAGCCCATCCCACCGCCGGACATCCCGCCGAGCATCCAGAAACCCCAGAAATCATCGCCGAAGGCCGCGCGCACGCGGTCGATGACTGTGGTCGTGTAAAGGTTGTTTGCCCATGGGATGATGGCCTGGATGGGATCGAAGAAGTTGCGCGTGGTGGCGTCACCGATGCTGCGCACGTCGCCCCGGCGCAGCAGTCCTACGATTTCGTCGTAGATGGCCATTGCCTTCTGCCGTCCGATCCACTCGGCCTCGGAGCGCAACAGATATTTCTCCGTTACCATTTCCAGGATGGGACCGACGTCCTGCGCCATCCCGCCATGGACGAGAACAAGGCTCTGCTGCAGGCGTTCGCGGGTGTCGGCGGAGACTTCGTCGTACCCCATCAGGTGATGGCCGGGCAGAAGGCGCCCACGGCTGATGCCATATTCGGGATCGTCGGGGGCGGCGAGTTGCCCGGTGATGAGCTTCATGCCGGGCCAGACGCCGCCGGAGTCCTGCCATCCGCCGCCCGACCCGGCCAGCCACTCGCCCAGGATGGCGCGTGCAGCGACGAGACGGCGCTCGTGTTCCTGGAGCATCCCCGTGAGCGCCTGCGTTTGCCCGGTAGCGCGCATGCAGACGGCGATGAGGCACGCCAGCAAGCTGGTGGAGACGGCCAGCCGAGAACCTTTGGGGATGCCGTTGACCTGGCTGACCAGTTCGAGGCCGTACCCCCCCCTCTTTTCCCCCCCACTGGGGGGGATTAAGGGGGGGATGATCCGCGCGAGCACGTCTTGCAGGCGTTCGCCGGAACCTTCCATTCCCGGTGGGATAATCCCGGCTGCAATGATGGCGGCCTTGAGCAGGCCCAGGTAGTCGCGGGCATAGTCGAAGACCTCGGCGAGGTTGGTGATTTCGGCGACGGCACCGAGATCGACGCTCACCAGCCGTAACAACGGCTCGTCGATGACGCGAATGTAGGCTTCAATGGGTGGGCGCGGCTCGGGATCTCGGCCATGCACGGCCAGGTCGATGGAGACATTGAGAACGCGCGCGCCTTCGGGGAAATCCATCCCCAGGAAGAAAATGTCGCTCCAGCCACTGTGTGAGAGATCCATACGGACGGGCGTGGTTTCGCGGAGGATAGGGAATAATCCTTCGGTGGAGCGATTTAACAGCTCGCGGCGCACGCGCAGCGGGTGATCCATTGGATGGCCGGTGCGGAACATCCATTGGTTGCCGCGCACCGAGCGCACGCTGCGGCGCACTTGATCGGCCAAAGTCTGGAAGCCCAGGCGGTGATAGGCCTCGGCCAGCGCGCTGGAGATGGCATCCGTGGGGCCTTGCGCCGTTTGTAAGTCGAGGAAGCAGTCGATGGCTTCCTCAAAGCGCCGTTGGAGGAGGTGCGTGTAGCCGTCGTAAGGAATGAGAGACCTGACAGGTTGTGCAAACTCCGTTTGCCTGAAACTTGTCAGATCTAGCTTGTTGGGCAAGTGAAATCGATGGATGGCGTAAAGGAAGAATAGTGCACGCACGCGCTCGTAGAGGTTGTCGCTGGCGCGGCGGAAGGCCTCGAGCGCCGCGCATTCATCGAGTAGTTCTTGCAGCGACGCGGCACGGCAGAAGGCATCTAGCGAACGGTTGCGCACCTCGGGATCGCGGGCCGTGATGATATCGATCAGTTTGCTCATGCGCCCCTCCGTAGTTCGCGCATCGCCAGCAGTTCCACCAGGCGCGCCAACACTTCATCGCGGTCGTCACCGCTGAGCGCGAGCGCCAACTGCGCGATCAGTAATCCGTACTTCACACCCACATCGTAGCGCAATGCATGCTCTTCTAGAGCCAGATACTTTTCACGAGTGGCGAGCACGGCCAATGCCTCAGATAGAGTGATGTTGGTTCTGGGTTGTGGGTTGTGGGTTGCGGGCAGGTTCGCTGGTTCGCTGATTCTTGATTCTTGATTCTTGATTCTGGACTCGAGAATTTCCATAACGGCGGGTGTGAGGACGTGCATCCCGAAGAAACAGAGGTAGTGACCGGCGCGCAAGCCCGGCACGATGAGGCGCAGTTCGGCCTCGGTGGGGGTAGGTTTCTCGATGACAGTATCGATCTCGTAGAGGTCTTTGCGGCCCGACACACGCTTCCCACCGACGGTTCCATAGTAGGGCAAGAGGTTCTCGCGCGTTGCCTGGACCGCTGAGACGGCGCAATCTTCCGTCTCGGCCACGGTGACGAGTTGCTGCGCGCAGCTTTGCGTGTCCCCACTCACGTAGAGGTGATCGCCCACCAGGTGCAGGAAGGGTGCGTCACCCACGAAGGGTTTGGCGCAGTAGATGGCATGCCCGTAGCCGCGCGGATCAATCTGCGGGATGAAGTGCAGCCGGCCGGCGTGATCGCCCACGGCGGCGGCGTATGGACCTTCGTCCCCCGGCGCGACGACGATGGCGATTTCGTCAACGCCCGCGCTGAGGACCTCTTCCACCAGGATACCGAGCACGGATTTCTCCGCGCCGTCGCGATCGGTGAGCGTCTGCATAGGTAAGGTACGCTGATTGCGTCCAGCAGCGGTGATAACAGCTTTTGTGATGTGCATAGTGTGACCTCCAAACAGGATGTTTATAAGATATATTCGGTTGGAAACGTGAAACCTGATACGTGATTCGTGAGTCTTTACGATCGAGTTTCTTTCTTCACATTTTACGCATCACGCATCACGACGTTATTGTTGATTTTGCCGGGAGCGGATGCGCTCGATGGTACGATAGAAGGCGTTTTCCAGCTCCAGGCTCCAACTACTTGGGCGTTGCTGCAGGCGGCGCAACGTTTCGGCATCGCCGATATAGAATAGTGCATCGAGCGCTTTGTGTTGCAGATAACGGCGTTCATCGGGCAAGGGAGACTCGCGCAGGTTCAGAGTGGAGAGGTCTTCCAGGGCGATGTCGGTAAAGCGGCGTGTTGCGTCGATGTCGTACAGTTCGCCGATGGCTTGCATGGCGATGCCCTTAAGCGTGATGTCGGGAAATTCGTCGAGACAGCGGTAGAGGAACGCCCGCGCTCGCCCGTCCTGCGGGCGAATTTTGCCGATCAGGTAGGCTAGATGCGCGTACCACTGGTCGGGATTTTCACGTGTGATAGGATTGAGTCGCTGTTCCCCATCCTCGGCGCTGAAGAAGGGGACAATCACCTCTTTCGTGACGATCGCCGGATCGAGCAGCGTAAGTGCGGTGGCAGCGCTGCTGCGCGTCTCTTGGCTGAAGTGTGGCGAGAGGAACGCCCGGATGAGCACGCGTGCCGCCACGTCGGTTTTGAAATCGCCCAGCGCAAACGCCGCCACGGCCTGGATGCCGATATTATGGCGCTCCCTGGCAATCAGATAGGGGATCAGTTCCTTGACGCGACCGTTATCCCAATCGTTGAGCACCTCGGCCAGTTCTGCTGCGAGCACTTCGATTTCCTCGTAAGGCGGGCGCAGTATGCGCCGTAGCGCCATGACCGCTGCCAGGCGCACATCGCTATCCTCGTAGACGGGCGCTCCAGCCGCTGACGCTGGGATCGGTTGGTGGACAATTTCCACCAGCCGTGGGGTGGCCTCCGGGTGCTTGAGTTGTCCGAGCGCCTGAATAATGCGGATGCGCCGGCTGGCGCGCGGCTCACGGGCTATATCGAGCCGCCAGAGCAG